>NZ_CAWPHH010000051.1:0-22052 GCF_963887965.1 Photorhabdus sp. RW14-46
GGGAAATCATGATGGCGTTGGGAAGTGGGGCCTGTCTGGTTATCGCAGTCGATATCGTCCGGCAGGACCCGCTTCGTCTCTGGCATTATCTGGAGCAACAGGCAGTGACCCATGCCTGTCTGACCCCGGCTCTGCTTCGGGATGGAGGAGATTTACCGGCGCTAACGATAACACCGACAGTGATATTAGGCGGTGAAGCACCTAGCGCAGCACTATTTCAGACACTTTGTCGCCGGGCGGCGCTGTTTAATGCCTATGGCCCGACAGAAATCACGGTGTGTGCGGCGACCTGGTGTTGTCCACCAGACTACACGGATACGTTAGTGCCTATCGGCCATCCGACGGCGAACACCCAGATTTATTTGTTGAATAGCGACGGCCAGCCAGTGCCGTTGGGGGCAGTAGGTGAGTTGTATGTCGGTGGTGCGGGGGTGGCGCGTGGCTACCTTAATCGTCCTGAACTGACGGCTGAACGCTTTTTAGCTGACCCATTTAGTGAGATGCCGGGTGCGCGGATGTATCGGACCGGCGATTTGGCCCGTTATCTGCCAGATGGCAATTTAGTATTTGTTGGTCGTAATGACCAGCAGATTAAAATTCGGGGCTTCCGGATTGAACCGGGTGAAATCGAGACCCGGTTGACAGAGTACCCTGCGGTACGTGAAGCGGTAGTGTTAGCGCGGGGTGAGGAGCATGATAAGCGTCTAGTGGCTTGGGTGGTGGCAGAAGAAAACGATGAATTGGCGAATAGCCTGCGTACTCATCTGAGCACAATTTTGCCAGATTATATGATGCCGGCGGCTTTTGTCCGTTTGGATGCACTACCGTTGACGCCGAATGGAAAGCTGGACCGTCTAGCGTTACCGGCACCGGACGAAGAAGCCTTTTCCCGCCAGATTTACGAAGCGCCACAAGGCGAAACAGAGATAGCACTGGCCGCTATCTGGCGTGAGTTACTGGGGATTGAGCTGGTGGGACGGTATGACAGTTTCTTTGCTCTGGGCGGCCATTCGTTATTGGCGGTGAGGATGATAAACCGAATGGCGGCTTTAGGCATTGAATTGCCGCTGACCACGTTGTTTAAATCACCGACGTTGGCAGATTTTGCTGAGGTAATGAGGGCTCAGCTTGGTGAACAGAACAATAGTGTGTCTGCTATGCTGCCGATATCCCGAGAGGGTGCATTACCGCTGTCATTTGCTCAACAGCGTCTATGGCTCCTGGCCCAATTTGAAGGGGTTAGCCAGACTTATCATGTCCCAATGGCTCTGCGTTTACATGGTCAGTTGGATATCGCTGCTTGGCAGCAGGCGCTGAATCGCTTGTTTGCCCGCCACGAGGCTTTGCGTTCCATCTTTATCTCGGAGGATGGTCAGCCTCAGGTCGAATTGTTGCCGGCTGAATTGGGTTTGCCGATGAGCAAACACGATTTGCGTAAAGTGTTTGATGCAGATAAACGACTTGAGCGTTTATGTGTACAGGAAGCGGAGGTGCCGTTTGATCTTGCTGGTGGTCCGTTAATCCGAGCGGGTTTGATACAACGGGCTGACGATGATTATGTCTTTTTGCTGACTCAGCATCATATTGTGTCAGACGGCTGGTCGGCTGGCGTGTTGATGCATGAGTTGAGTGCCCTCTATACCGCTTTTTCAATGGGGCTGCCAGATCCGTTACCGCCACTGGCAATTCAGTATCCTGATTATGCTGCCTGGCAGCGTCAGTGGCTGTCGGCGGAGCGGTTACAAATCCAATCTGACTATTGGAGAATGAGTCTGGCAGATGCGCCAGTTCTACTGGATTTGCCTACTGATCGGTCACGTCCATCTCAGCAGTCGTTTGCCGGGGCTTTATTACCCGTCAATTTGGATGCGGAGTTAACCCAATCTCTTAAACGTTTGAGTGAGCAACAGGGAGTCACGTTATTTATGACGTTGCTGGCTGCTTGGGCAACAGTCTTATCACGCCTATCAGGCCAGGAAGATCTGGTTATCGGTACGCCGAGTGCCGGTCGCAGTCGGCAGGAAGTGGAATCCCTGATCGGCTTTTTTGTGAATACACTGGCGTTACGCATGGATTTATCCGATTCCCCCAATGTGGCGGAATTGCTGGCGCGAGTGCGACAAACTGCGCTGGCGGCACAGGAGCATCAGGATCTCCCGTTTGAACAGGTAGTGGAAATTGTACAACCACCACGCCACTTGGCACATACTCCGCTGTTCCAGGTGATGTTTGCTTGGCAGAACAATGAAGGCATGGAATGGAAGATGCCGGGACTGACGGTTTCACCTGCCGAGCAACGCATTGATATCGCTAAGTTTGACCTTGAATTGAGTCTGTCTGAAGTAGACGGCCGAATTGTCGGTTATCTGAATTATTCCACCGCCCTGTTTGATCAACTTACCATTGAGCGGCAGGTGGGCTATCTCCATACCGTACTACGAGAGATGGCGGCTAACCCTCAACAGCCGGTTGGGAAAATCGATATCCTGACCGTGGCGGAACGCAAACTGTTGCTGGAAACCTGGAATGCAACCCAGACGCGATATCCTGACCAGACATGCATTCATCGGTTGTTTGAACAACAGGAGGAGAAAACCCCTGACGCAGTAGCGCTGGTGTATGAAGAACACATTCTCAGCTACACCGAATTAAATGCTCGCGCTAACCGATTGGCGCGCCAGTTAATTAAGTGGGGGATACGGTCAGATGAGCGGGTTGCTGTGCTGTTAGAACGTTCCATTGAGCTGATCGTGGCCCAATTGGCAATTCTCAAAGCCGGGGCCGTTTATGTGCCAATCGATCCCCGTGTGCCGGACGAACGGAAAAACTGGCTGATAAACGACTGTTCAGCCAAGTTATTGCTTAGCGGTATCCCGGTTGATGTGGCGATCCCCCGGTTTTCTCTAACTGATGAGATGATCACTATCGAAGAAGAAGATCACCGCAATCTTGACTTGCCTCGCTCCAGTACCGACTTGGCCTATATCATGTATACCTCTGGCTCGACCGGTACACCCAAAGGGGTAATGGTGCCGCATCGTGCGGTGGTTCGACTGGTCATCAATAACGGGTACGCTGAAATCGGGCCGGATGATCGGGTGGCGTTTGAGGCCAACCCGGCTTTCGATGCCAGTACCTTTGAAGTCTGGGCACCATTGCTCAATGGCGGTACGCTGGTGGTGATTGATCACACTACGTTACTGACGCCTAAAGAATTTGTTCAGGCATTACAGACTCATCGCATTACCGTACTATGGCTGAGTGTCGGGCTGTTTAACCGACTGGCGACAGCGTTGTTCCCAGTGCTGCCACAAATCAAGACCCTGATTGTCGGCGGCGATGTGCTGGATCCGCATGTGATGGCGCAGGTTCTGCGTGATAGCCCGCCTCAACAGTTATTAAATGGTTATGGACCGAGTGAGGGCACCACCTTCACTACCACCTACCGCATCACGGCATTATCACCGGAAGTGAGCCGGATCCCCATTGGTCGACCGATAGCCAATACGCGGGTTTATCTGTTGGATACCTATGGTCAGCCAGTGCCACAGGGGGTAACCGGTGAGATTTATATCGGTGGAGATGGGGTTGCCTGTGGTTATTTCAATCGCCCCGAACTGACCGCGGAGCGTTTTCTGTCGGATCCATTTAGTGATAAACCGGATGCCCGCCTGTATCGGACCGGGGATTTGGCCCGTTACCTGCCAGACGGCAATCTGGAGTTTCTGGGCCGCAATGACCAGCAGGTGAAAATCCGTGGTTTCCGTATTGAACTAGGGGAAATCGAAGCCCGATTGCTGGAATACCCGTTCGTGAGTGAAGCGGTTGTGCAGGTGATGGGCGGCGGTCAGGACAAACGGTTGATAGCTTATGTGGTAACAGAAGCGGATGAGGAGTTAGTTAACCGTCTGCATACCCACCTAAGTACCATTTTACCGGATTATATGGTGCCGACGGCCTTTGTACGTCTGGATACCTTCCCGTTGACGCCGAACGGCAAATTGGATCGTCGGGCATTACCGGCACCGGGGGAGGAAGCTTTTGTCCGGCAAGTTTATGAAGCACCGCAGGGAGAAACAGAAATCCTATTGGCTGCTATCTGGAGCGAGTTGTTGGGGATTGAACAGATCAGTCGGCACGATAGTTTCTTTGCCTTGGGCGGCCATTCTCTGCTTGCGGTGCGGATGATTGAGCGCCTGCGTAACGTGGGGTTAACGCTGGCGGTACGTGACCTATTTCAATCTCCGATGTTATCGGCATTTGCCCAAACAGTAGGCCAATCACCTCCGGTGGTGGTGCCGGCGAATGTCATCACCCCGGCGACCACGGCACTTACACCCGAAATGTTGCCGCTGATTGAGCTGACCCAGCTTGAAATTGACCATATCGTGGGACAAGTGCCGGGTGGGATGGCTAATATTCAGGATATCTATGCCCTGTCTCCGTTGCAGGACGGTATTCTGTTTCACCATTTGCTGGCCAATGAAGGTGACCCGTATCTATTGGTCAGCCAAATGACTTTTGATGATCGCGCCTTGTTGGATCGTTATCTGGCAGCAGTGCAACAGGTAGTGAATCGCCACGATATTCTGCGTACCGCCTTTGTTTGGCAAGGATTATCAACGCCGGCTCAAGTGGTTTGGCGTCAGGCACCATTATCAGTCACTAAGCTGACATTGGACCCAGTTGATGGGCCGGTCCGTGACCAGTTAGCTCAACTTTTTGATCCACGTCGCTATCGTATTGATCTGCAACGAGCCCCATTGTTGCACTTTGTGGTAGCACAGGAGGAGGATGGCCGTTGGAGCGTACTGCAATTGCTACATCATCTGATTGGCGACCATACCACAATGGAAGTGATGCATGGCGAAGTTCAGGCTTACCTAGTCGGACAGGAAGAGAACTTGCCTGTGCCAGTTCCTTTCCGCAATCTGGTAGCTCAAGTTCGTTTGGGGGTGAGTCAAGCCGAACATACCCGCTTTTTTACTGACATGTTAGCTGAGGTGGATGAACCAACACTGCCATTTGGGTTGACGGAGGTACATCGAGATGGTTCGCAGGTGACGGAATCGCACCGGATGTTACCTGTTAGGTTGAACGATCGTCTGCGCAATCAGGCCCGGCGTCTGGGTGTCAGTTTGGCTACGTTATGCCATCTGGCTTGGGCACAGGTTTTATCACGTACCAGCGGGCAGGATAAAGTGGTGTTCGGTACCGTGCTGTTTGGGCGAATGCAGGCAGGGCAAGGAGGTGACAGCGGCATGGGGCTGTTTATCAATACCTTGCCGTTGCGACTGGATATGGATGATACCCCGGTGCAGGAAAGTGTACGGGCAGCTCATTCTCGGTTAGCTGGATTGCTGGAGCATGAACATGCGTCACTGGCGCTGGCTCAACGTTGCAGTGGAATACCGGGGGAAGCGCCCCTCTTTAGTGCTTTGCTGAACTACCGGCATAGTGCGCAACCGGTTACCACGGATGCAACCATCAGCGGTATTGAATTTCTCGGCGGGCAAGAGCGTACTAACTATCCGTTTGTCTTGTCGGTGGAGGATGTTGGTCATGCTTTAGGATTGACGGCGCAAATTGCTCAACCGATTGATCCGGAAAGGATATGTGATTATATGCAGCAGGCGCTGGAGAGTCTGGCAGTGGCGCTTGAACAGCATCCGGAGATACCGGTACGAACATTGAATATTTTGCCAACAGCAGAGAAAAAGCTGTTGCTGGAAACCTGGAATGCAACTGAAACGTCGTATCCAGATCACGGTTGTATTCACCAACTGTTTGAGCAATGGGCAGAGAAAAGTCCAGATGCCACGGCACTGGTGTATGAAGAACAGAGCTTCAGCTATACCGAGCTCAATAACCGCGCCAACCGTCTGGCGCATCAACTGATCGCGTTGGGCGTCATACCGGACCAACGGGTGGCGGTTTGCGTGTCACGTTCATTGGCAATGGTGGTAGGGGTATTAGCCGTGCTGAAAGCCGGGGGTGCCTATGTACCGCTGGATCCGGTCTATACCGGTGAGCGCCTGACACATATCCTGACCGATGCTGCCCCCGCTATTTTGCTGGCGGATAATGTCGGGCGTGATGTGCTGGGAGAGGACGCACTGGCAGGGTTAACGGTACTTGACCCAAATAGCCTGCCTGATCAACCGGACAGTAACCCGCAAGTGCCGGCATTGACGGCACAGCATCTGGCGTATGTGATTTACACCTCGGGCTCGACCGGCACGCCGAAAGGGGTGATGGTGGAACATCGCCATATCCTGCGTTTGTTTGAGGCGACTGAATCCTGGTATCACTTTAATCGGCAAGATATTTGGTGCCTGTTCCACTCCATTGCGTTTGATTTCTCGGTGTGGGAATTATGGGGGGCGTTACGTTACGGTGCTAAATTAGTGCTGGTTCCGCACGCGATTGCCCGTTCCCCCCAGGAGCTGCATCAATTCGTGTGTCAGCATGGCATCACAGTGTTGAATCAGACCCCCAGTGCCTTTAAAGCCTTTATTGCCAGCTATATCGCCAATCCGTTACCGGACTGCTTGCGCTATATCATCTTTGGTGGGGAAGCACTCGATCCGAGTATTTTGAAGCCGTGGTATGCCCTGCGTGAGGAGACGTTGCCGCAGTTGGTGAATATGTACGGTATCACAGAGACCACGGTTCACGTCACTTACCGGGCACTGGCTCGCCATGATGTAGAACAGATAACGAGTCCTATTGGCACACGGCTCCCGGACTTAACTCTCTATCTGCTGGATAAGTATAGTCAGCTTGTGCCGTTAGGTGCCGTGGGTGAGTTATATATTGGCGGGGCCGGTGTGGCACGGGGTTATCTCAATCGTCCTGAGCTGACGGCGGAGCGTTTTCTACCAGATCCGTTCAGTAGTGAGCCGGATGCCCGGATGTACCGCACCGGGGATTTGGCCCGCTATTTGCCAGATGGCAATTTGGCGTTCTTGGGCCGAAATGACCAACAGGTGAAAATCCGCGGTTTCCGCATTGAGCCGGGAGAAATCGAAGCCCGATTGACGGAACACCCGGCAGTGCATGAAGCGGTTGTACAGGTGATGGGCGGCGATCAGGATAAACGGCTGGTGGCTTATGTAGTGGCAGAAGTGGATAAGGAGTTGATTAATCGTCTGCGTACTCACTTAGGTGCGATTTTACCGGATTATATGGTGCCGGCAGCATTTGTCTGTATGGATGCCTTCCCATTGACCCCGAACGGTAAACTGGATCGTCGGGCGCTACCGGTGCCGGGGGAAAATGCCTTTGCCCGTCAGGTTTATGCAGCGCCGCAAGGGGAGACAGAAACTCTGCTAGCCACTATTTGGAGCGAGTTATTGGGTATTGAACGGGTGAGTCGGCATGACAACTTCTTTGCATTGGGTGGTCATTCGCTGTTGGCGGTACGGATGATTGAACGTCTGCGTAATGCGGGATTAACGCTGGCGGTGCGTGATTTATTCCAATCCCCGGTGTTATCGGCATTTGCCCAAACAGCAGGACAATCACTGGAAGTGGTGGTGCCGACGAATGTCATTACCCCGGTGACCACGGCACTCACACCCGAAATGTTGCCGTTGGCTGATCTGACCCAATCTGAGATTGATCATATCATTGCACAAGTATCAGGTGGGGTTGCCAATATTCAGGATATCTATGGCTTATCACCGTTGCAGGACGGTATTCTGTTCCACCATTTACTAGCGAATAAAGGAGATCCGTATCTGCTGGCTGGTCAGATGGTCTTTGCTAACCGCGACTTGTTGGACAACTATTTGGCGGCAGTACAACAGGTAGTTAATCGCCACGATATTTTGCGTACCGCCTTTGTTTGGCAAGGATTATCAGCGCCAGTTCAGGTGGTTTGGCGTCAAGCTCAATTATCAGTCACTGAACTGACACTAGACCCGGTTGATGGGCTGGTCTGTGACCAGCTAGCTCAACATTTTGATCCGCGTCGCTATCGTATTGATCTGCAACGAGCACCACTGTTGCATTTTGCGGTGGCGCAGGAGGACGATGGCCGTTGGAGTGCACTGCAATTGCAGCATCATCTGATTGGTGACCATACCACAATGGAAGTGATGCAGGGCGAGATTCAGGCTTATCTTGCCGGACAGGAAGAGAACTTGCCTGTGCCGGTCCCTTTCCGCAATCTGGTGGCTCAGGCCCGGTTGGGGGTGAGTCAGGCCGCACATACCCGCTTCTTTACTGACATGCTGTCTGAAGTGGATGAACCGACGCTGCCGTTCGGGTTGATGGAGGTACATCGAGATGGTTCACAGGTGATGGAATCGCACCAGATGTTAACGCCTGAACTGAATGATCGTCTGCGCAGTCAGGCACGGCGTATGGGTGTCAGCTTAGCAACTTTATGCCATCTGGCCTGGGCACAGGTCTTGTCGCGTACCAGCGGACAGGTAAAAGTGGTATTCGGCACCGTGCTGTTTGGACGGATGCAAGCAGGACAAGGGGCTGACAATGGCATGGGGCTATTTACCAATACTTTGCCGTTGCGACTGGATATGGATGATACCCCGGTGCGGGACGGTGTACGATTAGCCCATACTCGGTTAGCTGAATTGCTGGAGCATGAACATGCCTCACTGGCGCTGGCCCAACGTTGTAGTGAGGTGCCGAGGGAAACACCTCTCTTTAGCGCGTTACTGAACTACCGGCATAGTGCACAGCCGGTTCCCACGGATGTAACCATCAGCGGTATTGAATTCCTTAGCGGGCAAGAGCGCACTAACTATCCACTTGTCTTGTCGGTGGAAGATTTTGGTCACGCACTGGGGCTGACGGTGCAAATTGTTCAACCGATTGATCCGAAACGCGTGTGTGGTTATATGCAACAGGCGCTGGAAAGTCTGGCAGCGGCGCTTGAACAGCAGCCGGAGACACCGGTACGGTTGCTGAATATCTTGCCGGAAGCTGAGAAGAGGTTGTTACTGGCAACTTGGAGCGCGACTCAAGCACCATATCCTGACCAGAGTTGTATTCACCGGCTGTTTGAGCAACAGGCAGAAAATACCCCTAATGCGATAGCGTTGGTGTATGGAAAACATATTCTCAACTATGCCGAATTAAATGCTCGCGCTAACCAACTAGCCCACTGGTTAATTGGGCAAGGGGTCAAGCCGGATAACCGGGTCGCTGTGCTATTAGAACGTTCTGTTGAGCTGGTGGTGGCTCAGTTGGCTATCCTTAAGGCTGGGGCTGTTTATGTGCCGATTGATCCCCGAGTGCCGGATGAGCGGAAGTATTGGTTGATAAGCGACTGTTCAGCCAAGTTATTGCTTACCGATACTCCGATTGACTTGGCGATCCCCCGGTTTTGCCTGGCCGATGAGATGGGTGCTATTAGGCAGGAAGATAACCGCAATCCTGACTTACCCCGTTCCAGTACTGAACTGGCCTATATCATGTATACCTCAGGCTCAACGGGCACGCCCAAAGGAGTGATGGTACCGCATCGGGCAGTGGTTCGGCTGGTGATTAATAATGGGTACACCGAAATTGGGCCGGATGATCGGGTGGCGTTTGAAGCTAACCCGGCTTTTGATGCCAGCACCTTTGAAGTCTGGTCGCCGTTGCTTAATGGCGGCGTGCTGGTGGTGATTGATCACGCCACGTTGCTGATGCCTAAAGAACTTGTTCAAGCATTGCAGACTCATCGCATTACCGTGCTGTGGCTAAGTGTCGGGTTATTTAACCGACTGGCGGCAGAGTTGTCTCCGGCTTTCCCCCAGCTCAAAATCCTCATTGTCGGCGGTGATGTGCTGGATCCACATGTAATTAGACAAGTTCTGCGTGATAACCCACCGCAACAGTTATTGAATGGCTATGGACCGAGTGAAGGCACCACCTTTACTACCACTTACCGTATTACAGCGTTATCGCCAGAAGTGGCGAGAATTCCCATTGGTCGACCAATAGCCAATACGCGGGTTTATCTGTTGGATACTTATGGTCATCCAGTGCCGCAGGGGGCAATCGGTGAGATTTATATCGGCGGAGATGGAGTTGTTTGTGGCTATCTTAATCGTCCTGAACTGACGAAGGAACGTTTTTTGCCAGATCCGTTCAGTGATGAACCCAATGCTCGCCTGTATCGCACCGGGGATTTAGCTCGTTACCTACCAGACGGTAATCTGGAATTCCTGGGCCGCAATGATCAACAGGTGAAAATCCGCGGTTTCCGCATTGAACCGGGGGAAATCGAAGCCCAATTGCTGAAACACCCGGCAGTAAGCGAAGCGTTGGTGCTGACTTTGGGTAACGGTCAGGATAAACGGTTGGTGGCTTATGTGGTGGCAGAAGCGGATGAGATGCTGGTTAACCATCTACGTACTCACTTAAGTATGATTTTACCGGATTATATGGTGCCGGCAGCCTTTGTGCGTTTGGATACCTTTCCGTTGACGCCAAACGGCAAACTAGATCGCCGAGCATTACCGGTGCCGGGGGAAGAAGATTTTGCCCGGCAGATTTACGCCGCACCGTTAGGGGAGATGGAAACCCTATTGGCGACTATCTGGTGTGAATTACTCGGTGTTGAGCGAATTAGCCGATATGACAACTTTTTCGTTTTAGGCGGCCATTCGTTGTTAGCAGTGCGAATGATGAACCGGATAGCGGCGTTGGGGATTGAATGGCCATTGTCCACGCTGTTTACATTCCCTGTTTTGACTACTTTTGCTGAAGCGATAAGTGCCCAGTTTGGGGAATCGGACAGGATATTACCTGCTATCGTTCCGCTATCGCGTGAAGGCCAATTGCCGCTGTCATTTGCGCAACAACGTCTGTGGTTCCTGACTCAGTTTGACGGGGTGAGTGAGACCTATCATATTCCGCTGGCCTTACGTCTACATGGTCGGTTGGATATCGCCGCTTGGCAACAGACACTTGATACACTGTTTGCCCGCCATGAAGCGTTGCGCTCTGTCTTCGTTGCTGTCGATGGTCAACCGCAGATAGAGTTGTTGCCGGCGGCATCAGGCTTGCTGATGAGAAAATATGATCTGCGTGACATGCCTGATGTAGATGCGCAGCTTGCGTCTCTCTCTGCTCAGGAAATTGAAACACTGTTTGATCTTGCTCGCGGCCCATTAATTCGTTCCAGTCTGATACAACTGGCTGATGATGATCACGTTTTCTTGCTGACTCTACATCATATTGTTTTTGATGGTTGGTCTGTCAGCGTGTTGATGCGTGAATTGAGCTCCCTTTACACCGCGTTTCTGGCGGGACAGCCAGATCCGTTGCCACCGTTGACGATTCAGTACCCTGATTACGCCGCTTGGCAGCGTCAATGGTTGTCGGCTGACCGCATACAGTCCCAATCTGATTATTGGCGCGCGAGGCTGGTTGATGCACCGGTTCTTTTGGATTTACCTACTGACCGGCCACGTCCGCTTCAGCAGTCGTTTGCCGGGGCCTTATTGCCTGTCAGTCTGGATGCGGAGTTAACCCAATCCCTTAAGCGCCTGAGTGAGCAACAGGGCGTCACGTTATTTATGACCCTGTTGGCGGCTTGGGCGACAGTGCTGTCACGCCTGTCAGGTCAGGAAGATCTGGTTATCGGTACGCCAAGTGCTGGTCGTGGTCGGCAGGAAGTGGAATCTCTGATTGGCTTCTTTGTGAATACGTTGGCGTTGCGGATGGATTTATCTGATGCACCGAATGTGACGGAATTGCTGGCACGTGTACGACAAACCGCACTGGCGGCACAGGAAAATCAGGATCTCCCGTTTGAACAGGTGGTAGAAATCATGCAACTGCCGCGTCAACTGGCGCACACCCCGCTGTTTCAGGTGATGTTTGCCTGGCAGAACAATGAAAATACGGAATGGCGGCTGCCGGGGCTAGAGGTTTCACCAGTCGAGCAAGTTTTTGATGTGGCTAAGTTTGATCTTGAGCTGAATTTGTTTGAAGTTGAAGGCCAGATTGTCGGTTACCTGAATTATGCTACGGCGTTATTTGATCAAGCGACCATTGAGCGGCAGGTGGGCTATCTCCATACCGTATTGTGGGGGATGGTAGCTAACCCTCAACAGCCGGTCGGGAAAATCGATATCCTGACCGTGGCGGAGCGTAAGCTGTTACTGGAAACTTGGAACGCAACTGGAATGCCGTATCCTGCTCACTGTTGTATTCACCGGCTGTTTGAGCAACAGGCAGAAAAAAGCCCGGATGCCACTGCGCTGATGTATGCAGGGCAAGTTCTCAGTTATGCCGAATTAAATGCCCGTGCTAATCGGCTGGCGCATCAACTGATAATGTTGGGAGTCGCACCAGAGCAGCGGGTGGCAATTTGCGTCGCGAGCTCACCGGCGCGGATCGTGGGACTGCTGGCAGTACTGAAAGCCGGGGGGGCCTATGTACCGCTAGACCCGGCTTATCCGGGGGAACGTCTGGTTCATATTTTAACCGATGCTGTGCCGGCTATTGTGCTGGCAGATAATACGGGACGTACCGCATTAGGTGAAAAAGTGCTGGCAGCGTTAACTGTACTGGATCCGAATAGCCTGCCTGATCAGCCAGATAGCAACCCGCAAGTATCGGCATTAACCCCACGCCATCTGGCGTATGTGATTTATACCTCCGGTTCGACCGGCATACCAAAGGGCGTCATGATCGAACACCGTGGGCTGGTTAATCTGATTCAGGAAAAAATCATTCAGTTTGAGATTCATCCGGGTAGCCGGATGTTGCAGTTTGCCTCATTTGGCTTTGATGCGGGTGTCTGGGAAACCATGATGGCATTGTGCAGTGGGGCCACTTTGGCGATCCCGGCTGATACGGTTCGTCAGGAGCCTCGTTATCTCTGGCATTATCTGGAAGAGCAGGCGATAACTCACGCCTGTCTGACCCCGGCCCTGCTCCGGGAGGGGACTGATTTACCGGAAATGACGATAAGACCGACGCTGATACTCGGTGGTGAGGCACCCAGCGCAACGTTGCTTCAAGCCCTGAGTCGTCGGGCAACGGTGTTTAATGCCTATGGCCCGACGGAAATCACGGTGTGTGCGACCACCTGGCGTTGTCCGCCAGACTACACTGAGGGTGTCATTGCGATTGGACGTCCGACAGTTAACACACAGGTTTATTTGCTGAATACTGACGGCCAGCCGGTGCCGTTAGGGGCAGTCGGAGAGCTCTATATTGGCGGTATCGGGGTAGCGCGAGGCTATCTCAACCGGCCTGATTTGACGGCGGAACGTTTTCTGGCCGATCCATTTAGCGATGAGCCGGATGCCCGTCTGTACCGGACCGGGGATTTAGCCCGCTACCTGCCGGATGGCAATCTGGAATTCCTGGGTCGTAATGACCAGCAGGTGAAAATCCGCGGTTTCCGTATTGAACCGGGGGAAATCGAAGCTCGCTTAATAGAACACCTGGCGGTAAGCGAAGCGCTGGTGCTGACTTTGGGTGACGGTCAGGATAAACGGTTGGTGGCTTATGTGGTGGCAGAAGCGGATGACCGGTTGGTTAACAACTTGTACGCTCATCTAAGAGCCATTTTGCCGGATTACATGGTGCCGGCGGCCTTTGTACGCCTGGATACCTTCCCGTTGACACCGAACGGCAAACTGGATCGCCGGGCACTGCCCGCGCCGGGGGTGGAAGCCTTTGCCCGTCAGGTTTATGCAGCGCCGCAAGGAGAAATAGAAACCCGGCTGGCTGCTGTCTGGCGCGAGTTGTTGGGCATTGAACAGGTTAGTCGGCATGACAGCTTCTTTGCTCTGGGGGGTCATTCATTGCTGGCGGTGCGGATGGTTGAACGTCTGCGTAATGCGGGGTTAACGCTGGCGGTACGTGATTTATTCCAATCTCCAGTGTTATCTGAATTTGCCCAAACAGTAGGGCAATCACCGGTTGTGGCGGTGCCGACGAATGTCATTACCTCGGCGACTACGAAACTGACACCCGAGATGTTGCCGTTGATTGATCTCACTCAGACTGAGATTGACCATATCATTGAACAAGTGCCGGGTGGGATTGCCAATATTCAGGATATCTATGCCCTGTCACCGTTGCAGGACGGCATCCTGTTCCACCATTTGCTGGCCAGTGAAGGCGACCCGTATTTGCTGGTTGGTCAGATGGTCTTTGCTGACCGCGCCCTGTTGGATAGCTATTTAGTGGCAGTGCAACAGGTGATTAACCGTCATGACATCCTGCGCACGGCTTTTATCTGGCAGGGATTATCCACGCCGGTTCAGGTGGTCTGGTGTCAGGCTTTATTGTCAATTACTGAACTGACATTGAACCCGATTGATGGGCCGGTCCGAGACCAGTTAGCTCAACGTTTTGATCCGCGTCGATATCGTATTGATCTGAAACGAGCACCTTTGCTGCATTTTGTAGTGGCTCAGGAGGAGGATGGTCGCTGGAGTGTATTGCAATTGTTGCATCATTTGATTGGCGACCATACGACGCTGGAAGTGATGAACGGTGAAGTTCAGGCTTATCTTGCCGGACAGGAAGAGAACTTGTCTGCGCCAGTCCCTTTCCGCAATCTGGTGGCACAGGCTCGGTTGGGGGGGAGTCAGGCTGAGCATACCCGTTTCTTTACTGACATGTTGGCTGAAGTGGATGAACCAACGCTCCCGTTCGGGTTGACGGAAGTACATCGGAACGGCTCACAAATGGCCGAGTTGCACCGGATGTTGACGCCTGAGCTGAATAACCGTTTGCGTAGTCAGGCCCGGCGTCTGGGCGTCAGTTTGGCTGCGTTGTGTCATTTGGCCTGGGCACAGGTCTTGTCGCGTACCAGCGGACAGGCGAAAGTGGTGTTTGGCACCGTACTGTTTGGGCGGATGCAAGCAGGGGAAGGAGTTGACAGCGGCATGGGATTATTTATCAACACCTTGCCGTTGCGGTTGGATATAGATGAGACCTCGGTGCAGGACAGTGTACGGTTAGCGCATACTCGGTTAGCAGGGTTGCTTGAGCATGAACATGCTTCGCTGGCGTTGGCTCAACGTTGCAGTGGAGTGCAAAATGAAACGCCGCTCTTTAGCGCTTTGTTGAACTACCGGCATAATGTACCGGCGATAGCCACGGATGCAATCATTAGCGGCATTGAATTCCTTAGCGGGCAAGAGCGCACTAACTATCCGTTGGTGCTCTCAGTGGAGGATTTTGGTGACGCACTGGGGTTGACGGTGCAAATTGTTCAACCGATTGCTCCGGAGCGGATATGTGGTTATATGCAACAGGCGCTAGAAAGTCTGGCTGCGGCGCTTGAGCAGCAGCCGGAGGCACCAGTACGATTGCTGAATATCTTGCCGGCATCGGAGAAAAAACTGTTGCTGGAGAGCTGGAACGCGACCCAAGCACCATATCCTGACCAATGTTGTATTCACCGGTTGTTTGAACAACAGGCAGAAAACACGCCTGATGCGATAGCACTGATATATGGAGAACACATTTTCAACTATGCCGAATTAAATGCTCGCGCTAACCGGTTAGCGCGTCGGTTAATCAGGCAGGGGATTCAACCGGATGAGCGGATTGCTGTTTTGTTAGAGCGTTCTATTGAGCTGGTGGTGGCTCAATTGGCTATCCTCAAAGCCGGGGCTGTTTATGTGCCGATCGATCCCAGTGTGCCGGACGAGAGGAAGCATTGGCTGATAAGAGACTGTTCAGCCAAGTTATTGCTTACCGATATCCCGATTGACCTGGCGATTCCTCGGTTTTGTTTGGCCGATGAGATGGGGGCTATTAGGGGAGAGGATTACCTTAATCTTGACTTATCTCGGTCCAGTACCGAGCTGGCTTATATTATGTATACTTCCGGCTCGACCGGTATGCCCAAAGGGGTGATGGTGCCGCATCGTGCTGTAGTTCGGCTGGTGATTAATAACGGATATGCCGAAATTGGGCCGGATGATCGGGTCGCGTTTGAAGCTAACCCGGTTTTCGATGCTAGCACCTTTGAAGTGTGGGCACCGCTGCTTAATGGCGGTGCGCTGGTGGTGATTGATCACGCCACTGTGCTAACACCCAAAGAGTTTGCTCAAGTATTACGGAATTATCGCATTACCGTGCTGTGGCTGAGTGTCGGGTTGTTTAACCGACTGGCAGCAGAGTTGTCCCCGGTTTTCCCGCAGCTCAAAATCTTGATTGTTGGTGGCGATGTGCTGGATCCGCATGTGATGGCGCAAGTTCTGCGTGATAGTCCGCCGCAACAGTTATTGAATGGCTATGGACCCAGTGAGGGCACCACCTTTACCACTACCTACCGTATTGCAACGTTACCGTCAGGAGTGATCCGGATCCCCATTGGCCGACCGATAGCTAATACGCGGATTTATCTGTTGGATGCCAATGGTCAGCCAGTGCCGTTGGGTGTGGAAGGAGAGATTTATATCGGCGGGGATGGAGTTGCCTGTGGCTATCTTAATCGTCCTGAACTGACCGCAGAGCGTTTTTTGCCGGATCCGTTCAGTGATAAACCCGATGCCCGCCTGTACCGAACTGGGGATTTGGCCCGTTACCTGCCGGATGGCAATCTGGAGTTCTTGGGCCGTAATGACCAACAGGTGAAAATCCGTGGTTTCCGCATTGAGCCGGGGGAAATCGAAGCTCGGCTGATGGAACACCCGGCGGTGCATGAAGCAGTCGTGTTGGTGATGAGTGATGGTCAGGATAAACGGTTGGTGGCTTATGTGGTGGCAGAAGCGGATGAGATGCTGGTTAACCATCTGCGTGATCACTTAAGTGCGGTGTTGCCGGATTATATGGTACCGGCCGCTTTTGTCTGTTTGGATGCCTTCCCGCTGACGCCGAACGGCAAGCTGGACCGTCGGGCGCTACCGGCACCGGGGGAAGAGGATTTTGCCCGGCAAATTTACGCTGCACCGTCAGGGGAGATGGAAACCACATTGGCGGCTATCTGGCGTGAATTACTGAGCGTTGAGCGGATTAGCCGGTATGACAACTTTTTCGCACTGGGCGGCCATTCTTTGCTGGCGGTGCGGATGATGAACCGAATAGCGGCGCTGGGGATTGAATTACCGCTGTCTACGCTGTTTACATTCCCGACTTTGATGGCTTTTGCTGAAGTGATGAGTGCCCGGTTTGATGAGTCAGGCGAGGCATTGCCAGCTATCATTCCGCTATCCCGTGAAGGCCAATTGCCGTTGTCATTTGCGCAACAGCGTCTGTGGTTCCTGGCGCAGTTTGAGGGGGTGAGTGAAACCTATCATATTCCGCTGGCTCTGCGTTTGCGTGGTCGGCTGGATATCGCCGCCTGGCAACGGGCACTTGATACGCTGTTTGCCCGCCATGAAGCGTTGCGTTCTGTTTTTGTTGCTGTTGACGGTCAGCCGCAGGTGGAATTGTTGCCGACGGAATGGGGCCTGCCGATGAGAAAATATGATCTGCGTGACACGCCTGATGTGGATGCGCAGCTTGCTTCTTTCTCAGTTCAGGAAGCTAGTGTGTCGTTTGATCTTGCCCGTGGCCCATTAATTCGTTCCACTCTGGTACAACTGGCTGACAATGATCACGTTTTTCTGCTGACCCAACATCATATTGTTTCCGATGGCTGGTCTTTAGGGGTACTGAAGTCAGAGCTGGAGACGCTGTATTCGGCTTACTTGAACCAACAGCCAGATCCGTTGCTACCGTTGACGATTCAGTACCCTGATTACGCCGCTTGGCAGTGTCAATGGCTGTCGGCAGCACAGATACAGTCTCAATCTGACTACTGGTGCACAAAGCTGGCTGACGTACCAGTTCTACTGGATTTACCGACTGACCGGCCACGTCCGCCTCAGCAGTCATTTGCCGGAAATACTTTACTCATCAGTCTGGATGCGGAGTTAACCCAATCTCTTAAACTCCTGAGTGAGCAACAGGGCGTCACGTTATTTATGACCCTGTTGGCGGCTTGGGCGACGGTTCTGTCGCGTCTATCGGGTCAGGAAGATCTGGTTATCGGTACGCCAAGTGCTGGTCGCAGTCGACAGGAAGTGGAATCTTTAATCGGCTTCTTTGTGAATACACTAGCGTTGCGTATGGATTTATCCGGTGAACCCAGTGTGGCGGAATTACTGGCACGTGTGCGACAAACGGCGCTGGCAGCGCAAGAACACCAAGATCTGCCGTTTGAGCAGGTGGTGGAAATCGTGCAACCGTCCCGCCGACTGGCGCATACCCCATTGTTCCAAGTGATGTTTGCCTGGCAGAACAATGAGAACACGGAATGGCGGTTGCCGGGATTGGTGGTTTCACCTGTTGAGCAAGCTTTTGATGTGGTTAAGTTCGATCTTGAGCTGAATTTGTTTGAGGTGGAGGGCAGGATTACTGGCTATCTGAATTATGCCACCGCTCTATTTGATCTAGTGACCATTGAGCGGCAGGTAGGCTATCTCCATACCATGCTGCGGGAGATGGTAGCTAATCCTCAACAGACGGTTGGGAAAATCGATATTCTGACCGTAGCGGAGCGCAAGCTGTTATTGGAAACCCGGAATGTCATTGAAACCCGGTATCCTAAGCAGTTATGTATTCATCAGTTATTTGAACAACAGGTGGAGAACGAGCCTAATGAGACGGCAGTGGTATATGAAGAACACACCCTCAGTTACGGCGAGCTCAATGCCCGTGCCAACCGGTTGGCGCATCAACTGATCGCGTTGGGCGTAATACCGGACCAACGGGTGGCGGTTTGCGTATCACGTTCACCGGCAATGGTGGTGGGGGTATTAGCTGTGCTGAAAGCCGGAGGTGCCTATGTGCCGCTGGATCCGGTCTATACTGGTGAGCGCCTGACACATATCCTGACCGATGCTGCCCCCGCTATTTTGCTGGCGGATAATGTCGGGCGTGATGTGCTGGGAGAGGACGCACTGGCAGGGTTAACGGTACTTGACCCAAATAGCCTGCCTGATCAACCGGACAGTAACCCGCAAGTGCCGGGATTGACGGCACAGCATCTGGCGTATGTGATTTACACCTCGGGCTCGACCGGTACGCCGAAAGGGGTGATGGTGGAACATCGTCATATCCTGCGTTTGTTTGACGCCACTGAATCCTGGTATCGCTTTAACCGGCAAGATATTTGGTGTCTGTTCCATTCCATTGCGTTTGACTTCTCGGTATGGGAATTATGGGGGGCGTTACGCTACGGCGCTAAACTGGTGCTGGTTCCGCATGCGATTGCCCGTTCACCCCAGGAGCTGCATCAATTCGTGTGTCAGCATGGTATTACGGTGTTGAATCAGACCCCCAGTGCCTTTAAAGCCTTTATTGCCAGTTATGTTGCCAATCCGTTACCGGACTGCTTGCGCTATATCATCTTTGGTGGGGAAGCACTTGAACCGAGTATGCTGAAGCCGTGGTATGCCCTGCGTGAAGAGACATCGCCTCAGTTGGTGAATATGTACGGTATCACAGAGACCACGGTACACGTCACTTACCGAGCACTGGCTCGCCATGATGTAGAGCAGACAACGAGTCCTATTGGCACACGGCTCCCGGATTTAACCCTCTATTTGTTGGATAAGTATGGTCAGCCAGTACCGTCAGGCGCTGTAGGTGAGTTATATATTGGCGGGGCCGGTGTGGCACGGGGTTATCTCAATCGTCCTGAACTGACGGCGGAACGTTTCCTGACAGACCCGTTTAGTCATATTCCAGATGCCCGGATGTACCGCACCGGGGATTTGGCCCGCTACCTGCCTGACGGCAATCTGGAGTTCTTGGGCCGTAATGACCAACAGGTGAAAATCCGCGGTTTCCGCATTGAGCCAGGGGAAATCGAAGCCCGATTGATGGAATACCCGGCGGTGAGTGAAGCGGTTGTGCTGGCGCTGGATGATGGTCAGGATAAACGGCTGGTGGCTTATATAGTGGCAGAAGTGGATGAGGAGTTGATTAATCATCTGCGTACTCACTTAGGTGCGATTTTACCGGATTATATGGTGCCGGCCGCTTTTGTGCGTCTGGAGACCTTTCCGTTGACCCCGAACGGCAAACTGGATCGCCGGGCGCTACCGGCACCGGGGGAAGATGCCTTTGCCCGTCAGGTTTATGCAGCGCCGCAAGGGGAGACAGAAACTCTGTTAGCCACTGTTTGGAGCGAGTTGTTGGGTATTGAACAGATCAGCCGACACGACAGCTTCTTTGCATTAGGCGGTCATTCATTGCTGGCGGTGCGAATGATTGAACGTCTGCGTAACGTGGGGTTAACGCTAGCGGTGCGTGATTTATTCCAATCCCCGGTGTTATCGGCATTTGCCCAAACAGTAGGGCAATCACCGGCGGTGGTAGTGCCGGCAAATGTTATCACCCCAGTAACCACAACACTCACCCCCGATATGTTGCCATTAATTGATCTCACTCAACCGGAAATTGACCATATCGTTGAACAAGTGCCGGGTGGAATGGCTAATATTCAAGATATTTATGCCCTGTCGCCGTTACAGGACGGTATCTTGTTCCATCATCTACTGGCGAATAAAGGTGATCCGTACCTATTAGTCAGTCAGACGGCTTTCGTTGATCGATCTCTGTTGGACAGTTATTTGGCAGTAGTACAACAGGTGATTAACCGCCATGACATCCTACGCACTGCTTTTATCTGGCAAGGATTATCAACACCGGTTCAGGTGGTCTGGCGTCAGGCACCGTTATCAGTGACTGAATTGACATTGGATCCCATTGATGGACCGGTTTATGAACAACTCATTCAACGTTTTGACCCGCGTTATCATCGTCTCGACTTGAGCCAAGCCCCCTTGCTGCGTTTTATGGTGGCGCAAGAAACGGATGGTCGCTGGATTGCACTGCAATTACAGCATCATCTGATTGGCGATCATACGACACTGGAAGTGATGAACCGAGAAGTTCAGGCGTACCTTACCGGGCGGGAAGAGAACTTGTCTGCGCCGGTCCCTTTCCGCAATCTGGTGGCTCAGGTCCGGTTGGGCGTGAGCCAGGCCGAACATACCCGTTTCTTTACTGACATGTTGGCTGAAGTGGATGAACCGACGCTGCCGTTCGGGTTGACGGAAGTACATCGAGACGGCTCGCAGGTGACAGAATTGCACCGGATGTTGCCCACCATATTGAATAATCGCTTGCGTAGTCAGGCCCGGCGTCTGGGCGTTAGTTTGGCGGCGTTGTGTCATCTGGCCTGGGCACAGGTATTGTCGCGTATCAGTGGACAAGAGAAAGTGGTGTTCGGCACTGTGCTGTTCGGGCGGATGCAGGGTGGAGAAGGCGCTGATAGCGGCATGGGACTGTTTGTCAACACCTTGCCGTTACGACTGGATATAAATAATACCCCGGTACAGGATAGTGCACGCTTAACCCATACTCGGTTAGCTGAATTGCTTGCGCATGAACATGCTTCACTGGCACTGGCTCAACGTTGCAGTGAAGTGTCGGGGGAAACGCCCCTCTTTAGTACTTTGCTGAACTACCGGCATAGTGCGCAGCCGATCACCGTAGATGAAACTATCAGCGGTATAGAATCCTTTAACGGGCAGGAACGTACCAACTATCCGTTTACTCTATCGGTGGAGGATTTTGGTCACGCTTTAGGATTGACCGCGCAAGTGGTACAACCGTTTGATCCGGAACGGATATGTGGTTATATGCAACAGGCGCTGGAGAGTTTGGTGGAAGCACTTGAACAGGCACCGGAAACACCGGTACGGGCATTGAATATTCTGCCAGAAGTGGAACGCCGATTGTTGCTAAAAACTTGGAATGCGACTGAAACTGTCTACCCTGAGCAGTTATGTGTCCATCAGTTATTTGAACAACAAGTGGAGAAAAACCCGGATGCTACGGCGCTGGTGTATGAAGAACAGACGTACAGCTATGCGGAACTGAATACCCGCGCTAACCGACTGGCCCATCAACTGATTGCGTTGGGTATTGCGCCAGACCAGCGAGTAGCGATTTGCGTGACACGTTCACCGACGATGATTGTGGGCTTGCTGGCGGTGTTGAAAGCGGGTGGTGCCTATGTTCCATTGGACCCGGCTTATCCAGGGGAACGTTTGGCA
>NZ_CAWPHH010000052.1:0-20009 GCF_963887965.1 Photorhabdus sp. RW14-46
GGCGGAGACGACAACGGACTACACCGGAAAACTGGTACGGCTGGACGTGGGTTACACGGATTTGGTATTACGCTGGTTTACGGGTTATGTGGCACGCTCACAGCCAGCCCAAAACGGTTATCAGCGTTTGTTTGTGCGTGAGCTGGTCGGCGTGTTTGACCGATTATGGCCGTGTTCATTTCAGCATCCAACACTGAGCCAGATTGCGGACTGGTTGCAGGAGTACAGCGGACTGACCTTCACATTTCCGGATGCCCCTTATACAGAGACACCCATCGCGCATTTTACCCATCATGGTACCGGCTATCAGTTGCTGGCTAATCTTGGGCAGGTTTTTTCGATTGAGGATTATCTCTGGTATCAGTTGCCGGAGGGTTCGGTTTATGTGGGCAGCGGGGCGCATTCGATGTTTGCGGGAAAACCGGTAGAGATCCCCAATGAATTTAGCCAGCGCCAGTCCGCAGGCAATGCGCTGACCATTCCCATGATCCCATCGTTGCGTCCTGGCGTGGTGGTCAATCAGCAACGGCTGAAAAAGGTCAATCTGAACAATGCAAACATGGTCATTACATGGGAAGCCGTTAATAAACTGACCGGTCAGTCGCAAACCAGAACGCCAATGCAGCGCCAGATTGATGCTGCCTACCCCGAATTATCGGCAGGGCTGCATTTACCCAAATTTGCCCGCATTGAGGCACACACTGAAAATACGGTCAGCGGCGATATCTCCGACCCATTCCGGCCACGCTATGCCGTTGATGTACAATTATTGGCTGATGATGGTCAGGATGCCGCGGTTCCTGTTTACCACGCGGTTCCGCTGCCTTTGCCGATGGCGGGCAGTGAATCCGGTATGTTCCAATATCCGCCAGTCGGAACGGTGGTTGAAATCGCCTTTGAGGCAGGCAGACCGGATAAGCCCTTTATCCGGCAGATATTAAGCCAGGGTAATACCTTGCCCGATATCAAGCCAGGCGAACAATTGCAGCAACAGCGGGCGGAAGTCTCGCAGAGGGTAACTCAGGAAGGGAACTGGATTCGTCAGACTGACCAGACCATTAATGAATCATCCATGCACCGTGAAGTCAGGGCAGACACGGAAACACGTAACGTAGTCGCACGGGAAACCACGATACAGGCCACGGATAAAACCACGGTTTTGGGCACGTCTACGCTATTGGCGGGCGCTGTCCGGCAAATTGCAGACGGTGACTATAGTATGGCGACCTCATCAAATTTCGTTGCCAGCGTAGGGAAAGAGGCCAGTATCGAAATCGGACAAAAGCTGATAGAGAAGATTGGTCTGCTTAAGCAGAGCATCGCCGGTGCCAGGCAAGAAATCATCGCGCCCGTGGTTTGGGTGGGCAGCCAGCAAATCAATGTCATGACCTTGATTTAGAGACGTTGGATGTGGTTAAAGCACTGGCGGAACAGACTGCCGCCCATACGCACCACAACACAGGTGCGCCGGAGAACGCCAGCGCGATAAGGAACACGGGCTATAAATCCGATGGATTGAAACAGAAGTATTCCCCTGTGATTGGGTGAATATCATTCCATTTGTATGAGCTTTTTTACGCTATGACATAGGTTGATAACACCTTTTTTAAGGTGTAGACTGATTATGTTAGCAGGAGAATGTCGCGCTAGAACCGAGGCTACCAATCTCGTATAGCACAAAGACAAACTGCCCTATCCAAGGGTTAAAATAAAAAACCAACCTCACCAGTTGGTTTTTTATTTTTATCTACTCATCATTTTAATTGATTGAATCATTTGAAAATAAACCTATAATCAACGGCTGTTAGTTTGGGGTAGCGTTCTGGCCTGTGTATCTTTGACGCAAGTTTTCTTAAGTCCTGGCTGAGTACAGGTGGTGCTGATTCAGTGCCTCGGTCAGAGCGCGATATTCTCCTGCTAACACAGATGAGGGCCAGCCGGACAGGCAGCGTAAAGGCAATGGCTGGTTAAGTCGTGCTCCTAACGGGAGCAAGCGGGTGAAAGCATTTATTGACACTGCTATCATCGTTCTCAAAGCGTTAATCGCGCTTTTAGAGCTGATCCGTGCATTTCTGAAATAGATAACGGAAACGTAGCTAAGGCCATCGGGGTAACCTCCCGGTGGCTTTTAACATTTACCGCCTTTGATCAAGCAAGCCACTTTTGTTTAAGTGGGCTTAGATACTGATCTAAAAGCTCAAATTTGGTCATCCCTATTGGACTTTAACCTGTGTTCAAGCGATTATTGTTCCGGTAGTATGGGGAAATAGACAACAGATTAGTATAGTTTACCGCGAGTCATACACATAATAACGCTAGGACGCCTTTTTAAATGTGGTATCAATCAGCGCTACGGGTTCGTGTTCTGATGGTCTGAAATACAATTATCTCGCCCGCAACATGCGGGCTTTTTTATACTTTCATAGAGCTTGAATACAATTCTGATATTAAATAATGGGCAGTAAGTGTAATAAAAAAATGATAATTCAGCGTGTTATATTAGCTTAGTGGTTTAAAAGTTGTCGTTACTTTTTTGGATATAGAAATAACTTATGTGATATCAGAATTGTTTGGTAAATCATTTCGGACGGTTCGTTTGATAGGCTGCTTATTTTCGTCGAAGTACCGACTGGGCCATATTTCAGCAGGGGTGACACCAATTTCCTGAGCAATCAGTAATTCCCCTTTAGGCCAGGGGCGCGTTAAAGCATTTGCTAATGTTGAAGAGCTTAAACCGTGCTCTCTGGATAATGATGCCAGCGTTTTATTCTTCTTACGTATCGCAGCGATAATATCGGCGGTATGCCAGTCTTTTTTCATATTCCTGCTTCCCTCTTTGATGGTGGCAAGAATCAAATAAACACCCTGGTGGCGGTTTGTCTCGCTGCGCTTATGACGAAATAAATGAACTTATGGCGAAAACGGCACTACACCGCACCCGCCTGCACGCTTTGGATCAAAAAATTTTTTCAGTTTTAAAATCCTACAAGGCAAGCTGCCAAACCGTGCCAGCACCGGAGAAGTGAGAGGAATCACAAACTGAAATGATTGAAAAGATTTTCAGGAAATTTCAGTTTTCGGATCAAAAGAGGATCACGGGAAAAATATCAATATAATGATATTAAAGGAAAAATTCTATTTTACGTGGGAGATAGGATCATGACCAGAAGCCGCGCTGATTTTAAGAATTCAAGTAGGACACGGCCTTACTGAACATATAGAGCTGAAATTAGTTGTTAAGGAATGAAACCTAATAAAACTGAGTGAATAGGATAGTTATCTGGATTTGTACCACTTGTAGCAGAAAGTATTATCCAACCTCCTTGAAGATATTGATTTACTGATTCATCTATATCAGAGCCAATGAATATTTAAGTGTCTCTTATTTCTTTAAGAATTGACAGATTGTTATTATTTTCGAACATTATAATTACCTCATAATGTATAGTGGTTAGTTGAAAAGTAATTGAAGATATAAAATTCCTGTCGCCATTTTGTCGCCATTTGGTTATCAAAGACAAAAAACCACTTGTGCGATAGTGGTTTTTTGTATTGATTTAATAGGGTTTTATCTGTGATATTCACCGGCAGCTTCTGGTTGGTAAAGTAATTCTAATACTTTGACGCGGGTTTCTTCGCCGTTTGGTAATTCCCAACTGATTTCGTCACCGATACGAAGGCCCAATAATGCAGCGCCTAAAGGAGCCATAACAGAAAGCTGATCTGAACTGTCTTGCAGTGACGCTGGATAAACTAAAGTACGTACCCGTTCTTCATTGCTTGTCAGATCAATAAAACGAACCCGGCTGTTCATTGTCACAACATCTGATGGAATTTCTGCTGGCGGTACAATCTCTGCACGATCCAGCTCCTCATTCAAAGCGTCAGCGATACTAGTATCTGCAAACGCTGGCTGTTCCAACAGGGAATCTAAACGTTCTGCGTCTAATTCGTTGATGATAATTGCTGGTTTAGTCATACCACACTCCAAATGGATTCCAATACAAAATAACACCCCGCACCATGAGGAGGGGGGTGTTATTTAAAATGATTAACCTGATAGTAGGCTGTTCTTACTGGAAAATAAAGAGATCATGATCACGAACTGTTTTGTGCTGCTAATGAAAACAGTGAAGGACATGATAATCCTCAGGTGAGTGAGCAACGTTATTCTTCGTCAAATCCCGAATTAAATAGATCAATAATAGCTGCGAGAGCTTGCTCTTCATCTGGGCCACTGGCTTCAACTTCAATATAGCTGCCTTTTTCTGAATCCAGCATTAGCATAGCAATTACGCTGCTGGCCTCGGCTTCAACATGGTTATCATTGCGTAAAATGACATGAGATTCAAAGAGCTGTACTAGATCATACAGCTTCATTGCTGGCCGGGCGTGCATTCCCAGCCGATTTTTGATTTCAAGTCTCTGCTTGACAGTCATTATTTTCGCTTTTCGAGAGTACGGTGGCGCGACTGTACGTTTTTTCCTCTGGAACGAAAATAATCGGCCAACTGTTCTGCCACATAAACAGAACGGTGTTTACCGCCGGTACAGCCAATAGCAACGGTCAGATAGCTGCGGTTATTGGTTTCAAGCATGGGTAGCCAGAGTTCAAGATAACTGCGGGTTTGATAGATGAAGTTATGCACTTCCGTATGACGGTCGAGGAAAGCGGCTACAGGACGATCAAGACCGGTCATTGGCCGTAATTTGGGGTCCCAGTGTGGGTTTGGCAGGAAACGTACGTCAAAAACATAGTCGGCATCAATTGGAATGCCATGCTTGAAGCCGAAAGACTCAAAGACCATTGTCAACTCACGTTCCCGTTTGCCGAGCAGACGCGTTCTTAGCATCTCAGCCAATTCATGGACTGACATTTCGGAAGTGTCGATAATCAGGTCAGCTCTTGAACGAAGGGGTTCCAGCAGATCACTTTCTTGATCAATCGCGCTTTCCAGAGAAAGATTTTTGCTTGATAGCGGATGCAGACGGCGAGTGTCGCTATAACGGCGGATCAATGTATTACGTTCAGCATCGAGGAATAGTAATTGCGGTGAGAAACTCGCTGGTAGTTTAGTCAGAGCTTCTTCGAAAACTTCAGGTGATTCCGGCATGTTTCTTACATCAATACTAACCGCAGCAGAAATATCGCGGTCAGCTAGCGTATTTGCTAATTCCGGTAGTAATACTACCGGCAAGTTGTCTACACAATAAAAACCCATATCTTCCAGTGCGCGTAAGGCAACGGATTTACCTGAACCGGAACGGCCACTGACTATCATCAGCACCATGAGGCAACTCCCCTTAATTTTTTAGTGGTTATTATGAGCCACTCTTATCTATTGCTTCTATTGCTATCCATGCATTGCAACAGTTATTCAGTGATAATTGTGTATAGTTCTTCATCACTTTGTGCCGATCTTAAACGACGGCAGAGATTTTTATCTGCAAGACGTTTGGCAATCAATGACAATGTGTGTAGGTGTGTTTGGCATTGATCGTTTGGAACCAGTAAAGCAAACAGCAAATCGACTGGTTGATTATCAATGGCATCGAAAGCAATAGGTTGTTCCAGATTTAGGAAAACGCCAACCGCTTGATCTGAGCTTTCTTCATCTAACTTACCGTGGGGGATGGCAATACCACTGCCAATTCCAGTAGTACCTACTTTTTCTCGGGTCAATATTGCTTCGAATACGACATTTTCTGGTAACTTAAGCTGCTGAGATGCTAGCTCACTGATAATCTCTAAAGCCCGTTTTTTGCTCGAACAATGTACATTATTGCGCGTACATGCGAGGGAAAGCACCGAACTTAGTAGTAAATCTGCTTGATTATTCATTTTCCTATTCACTTAGGTGCTTATTGATACAGGATGCCATAGGTTATCTGTGGCATCCTGTATTTGCGCACTGTTTTACAGCAATACTCTGCTGTTGTTACTACATTTTTTGTTAAATAACTGTTAATGATGTTTCAGTTTGTCTTTATGCTTGGTTAATTGACGCGCCAGTTTATCGACCAGTCCATCAATTGCTGCATACATATCTTCATGTTCTGATGATGCGTGCAACTCACCTCCGTTAATGTGTACAGTAGCTTCGGCGATTTGTTGTACCTTTTCCACTCGGAGGATTACCTGAGTCAGGTTGATCCTGTCGAAATATTGATCCAGTTTGCTGCATTTTGCAGTGATAATGTCGCGTAATGCATCAGTAATTTCAATATTGTGGCCGGTTATTTTGAGTTGCATATTGTCTTCCTTCTCTGTTCATTTCAAACCAGACGCCTACGTTGGTTTGATGGCGGAATGGATAACGACTCTCGATATTTTGCGACAGTTCGTCGGGCAACCATGATGCCTTGATCGGCTAGCATGCTCGTCAGTTTGCTGTCACTTAATGGTTTGGCGGAGTTCTCCGCTGCTACCAGTTTTTTCACCAAAGCCCGTATTGCAGTTGAAGAGGCTTCGCCTCCACTTTCTGTATTGACATGGCTGGAGAAAAAATACTTCAATTCAAAAATACCACGTGGGCTGTGCAGGAATTTCTGGGTAGTCACCCTGGAAATGGTGGATTCATGCATATCAACCTGGAAAGCAATGTCTGCCAAGACCATCGGTTTCATATATTCTTCACCATGTTCAAAAAATTCCTGTTGCTGTTCTACAATACAACGCGCAACTTTCAGCAGAGTATCATTTCGGCTTTCCAGGCTTTTGATAAGCCACTTGGCCTCTTGTAGGTTATTGCGGATAAACTGACTGTCACTTTCATTGCGCGTATGTTGCCCAAGCTCTGCATAATGCTGATTAATGTGTAAACGGGGGATACTATCTGTATTCAATTCTACTTGCCAGTGTTCACTCTCTTTTCGGACCAGTACATCGGGGATGACATATTCTGATTCGCCAGTGTTTATTGCCAGGCCAGGCTTTGGTGCAAGTGACTGGATTAAACTTATGGCCTCTTTCAGAGTATCTTCTGTCAAGTGGCTCAGACGGATTAAATTGCGGAAATCCCAATGACCTAATAGCTCCAAATGGTTGCAAACGATCAGTTTTGCCTCTTTCAGGTAAGGTGTTTCTGGCGGAAACATTGATAGCTGGACGAGTAGACAATCTTTTAGATCACGAGCGGCGACACCGATAGGATCGAAATGCTGTATCTGCTTGAGCACAGTTTCCACTTCTGCCAGAGTGAGTTGGTTGTCGCCGAGGCTGGCAAGGATATCTTCTAGTGGTACAGTGAGATAGCCAGTGTCATCTACGGCATCAATGATTGATGTCGCAATCGCCGCATCTATTTCCGTGAAAGGGGTCAACTTTGCCTGCCACATCAAATAGTCTTGCAGGGTTTGAACGGTTTCACCTTGGTAAAGTGGCAGTTCGCCGTCGTCGTTATAGTCATTGCGTGTCCCGGAAGGTGTGCCAGCGGTGTAAATTTCATCCCAACTGACATCCAGGGGTAACTCATCTGGCATATCCTTTTGTTGCAAGGCATCAAGCGTATCCATAGCTTCCGTTTCGTTATCGGGAAGTTCCTGATTGCCAATTTCCTGATGTTCTTCATCCTGTTCAAGCAAAGGATTCATTTCTAACGCTTGTTGTATTTCCTGTTGGAGTTCAAGCGTAGAAAGTTGCAACAAACGAATAGCTTGTTGGAGCTGTGGTGTCATAGCCAGTTGCTGACTAAGCCTGAGTTGCAAACTTTGCTTCATAGCGTTAAATCAATTCTCCTGGCCGAATTAGAGCCGGAAACCTTCGCCTAAATAAACGCGCTTCACCTGTTCATTATTAAGAATATCATTAGGTGTGCCGTGAGCAATCAGATGCCCTTGGCTGACAATATAAGCACGTTCGCATACATCCAATGTTTCACGGACATTGTGGTCTGTGATAAGGACCCCTAGTCCATAATCTCTCAAATGCTGAATGATTTTCTTGATATCGATGACTGAGATAGGATCTACGCCGGCGAAAGGCTCATCCAGCAAAATAAATTTCGGATTAGCTGCCAGCGCTCTGGCAATCTCTACGCGGCGACGTTCACCTCCGGAAAGTGATTGACCAAGATTGTCACGTAGGTGGCTGATATGGAACTCTTCCATCAGCTCTTCGGCACGTTCTTTCCGCTGTTCTTGAGTCAGATCCTGGCGGATCTCCAATACAGCCATCAGGTTGTCGAATACGCTTAGCCGGCGGAAAATAGAAGCTTCCTGAGGCAAATAACCAATACCACGGCGTGCCCGTTCGTGAAGTGGCAGTAGGCTAATATCTTCATTATCAATGGTAATTGTCCCGGTATCCCGTGAAACGATACCGACGACCATATAGAAAGTCGTCGTTTTCCCTGCACCGTTCGGACCAAGCAGGCCGACAATTTCGCCGGAGTTCACGTTTAGGCTGACATTTTCAACGACCTTACGGCCTTTGTAAGCTTTTGCCAGGTTTTCTGCGTTTAGTATTGCCATATATCGTTATTTACTCTTGTTGTTAGCCCCAGGGCCTTCTTCTTGTAATTGAGAAGGTAGTAGGACGGTGGTCACTCGTTTACCTTTGTCACTAAACGCTTCCATCTGCTGAGTTGGGACTAGATAGGTGATACGGTCGCCTTTTATATTGCTGTCTAACTGTTCTAAATAGGCATTGCCAGTGAGTGTAACCAGCTCTTTATCCATTTCGTAACGCATTTTGGCACCGCGGCCCTTGATTGGTTTGCCATTGTCCTGGAGTTGATAGAAGGTTACCGGATTGCCAAATGCTTCAATAACCATTTTCTTAGAATCGCCATCTGGGCGAGTCACAACAACTTTGTCAGCGCGGATATCGATAGAACCCTGTTTGACGATCACATCTTCTGTAAATGTGGCAGTGTTCCCTGTCATGTCAAGGGCTTGTTTAGCAGAATCGATAGAAATGGGTTTCTGTGTGTCATCTTTCAGTGCCATAGCGGGAAGACTGACTACAAAGATAGCACTGGCAATAAAAGCATTACGGATTCTGTTTTTCATGTTGGATTTCATAGTAGGTGTTAACCTTTTCAATCAGTTCAGCGGTTTTGTTTCTCAGGTTGCCACGCATTTTCATACCGACGGATTTTAGCCCGACACCAATCAGTGTGACCTGATCGTCAGATGAAACATCCTGAGTGGTCAGGTTGATGATAGCGTTCTCTGTAGTAATACGTTGTAATTGTGACGTATTAGTTAGACTGTCAACCTGTACGTCTCCGTAAAGATAGAGCATTTTGTCATTAGTTAGTTTGGCTTTGTTAGCACGAACTGTCCATGTAGCAATGGCATTTGAGTCATAAGTAATTAATACCGGTTTAGTAAACCAAGTAAGTTTTGACTCTGCATAGTTTTGGACGTCATCAGCGACCAGTTTATACGTCAGTTTCCCCGTAGGGTCATAAACAAAAGTTATAGCTTCCTGACTTTGATAGGTTGGCTGACTGTTATCTGTGGCAGAAGATGATTTAATCTCATCTGAATCAGACAAGTTCCAGCCAATTAACGCCAGGATGATTAATACCAGAGTTATCACCAACCAGGATTTGATTCTATCCATTCTCGTTTCACTTCAACCTACTATATTGATAATCCTTTGGCTTCTTCCAGCTTATTCTGAGCAAAAAGCACCAAATCACAAAGTTCCCTTACCGCGCCGTGTCCCCCTGCAATTTGGGTGACATAATGCGCTTTTGGTAAGAGCAATGGATGTGCATCTGCCACAGCGACAGATAACCCCACTTGTTCCATGACCGGCCAGTCAATCAGATCATCGCCGATGTAAGCAACCTGTTCTGGTCTTAATCCCAGTGTATCTAACAATTCTTGGTACGCCAAAACCTTATCACTTTGTCCTTGGTAAAGATGTGTAATACCTAAGGTGTTTGCTCGATCTTCCAGCAATTTTGCTTTACGACCGGTAATAATAGCGACTTCGATTCCTGAAGTAATTAAGCAGCGAATTCCGTAACCATCTCGAACATTAAATGTTTTTAATTCTTCACCGTTATTGCCCATATAGATCCGGCCATCGGACATAACACCGTCAACATCGCAAATCAGCAAGCGGATTTTACGGGCTTTTTCAATAACGTCTTTATCAACTGGACCATAACAGGTGTCCAAATAAACTAATTGGCTCATTAAGGCGTTTTCTCCGGTTACACCACACCCGCTTGTAGCAGGTCATGCATATGTAATACACCAAGCAATTTATTGTCCTCTGCAACTAATAAGGACGTGATATGGTGTGACTGCATTAAGTTCAATGCATCAACTGCAAGGGCATGCGGTTTGATACGGATACCGCCCGTTGTCATAACATCTGAAATTTTGACATTGTACAAATCGACGCCCATATCAAATACTCGCCGTAAGTCACCGTCAGTAAAAATACCATCAATATACCTATTTTCATCGCAAATGACGGTCATACCCAGTTTTTGCCGGGTGATTTCGAGCAGCGCTTCGCGTAAGGTGGCGTTACGATTAACCTTTGGAATATCATCGCCTGTACTCATCAAATCACTCACCAGTAGCAGAAGTTTGCGCCCAAGAGTGCCGCCTGGATGTGATAGTGCGAAATCTTCAGCAGTAAAGCCGCGTGCCTGGAGCAATGCAACCGCTAAAGCATCGCCCATAACCAGTGTTGCAGTAGTACTGGTTGTAGGAGCCAAACCTAGCGGACAGGCCTCCTGTGGGACTTTGATACACAGATGGATATCGGCGGCTTTTCCCATACTACTGTTGCAATTGTTAGTCATGCAGATAAGCGGGATTTTTTGGCGTTTTAATGCGGGAATCAGCGACAAAATTTCACTGGATTCACCCGAATTTGAGATGGCTAAAACAATGTCTTTAGGTGTGATCATGCCGAGGTCGCCGTGGCTGGCTTCTCCCGGATGAACGAAAAAGGATGGTGTACCGGTGCTGGCGAAAGTGGCAGCAATTTTACACCCGATATGGCCGGATTTGCCCATCCCCATGACAATCACTTTACCTTCGCAGTTGAACATCAGTTCACAGGTACGGTCAAAATCTCCGTTTATATGTTGTTCAAGTTCTGTTAATCCATCACGTTCTATGTGTAATACTTTTTTACCCGCTTGCTGAAAATCAATCTTAGGCATTTCTTTTTCCTACTCATTCTGTGTTTATTCAATGCTGTAATTGGAAATAAACAGTACGATAAAATAAGCGATAAAGCAGCTTAATAACAGGACACCTTTAAATCGGTTTAATCGGTGTTTACGACCCAGACAAAATGCAGTAAATATTATGCTGGCTACCATCATTACCCAAAAGTCACGATGGAAAGATTCAGGTGAAATGGCTGCTGGTGAGAGTAATGCAGGAAGGCCCAAAACAATTGATATATTGAATATATTCGAACCTATAATATTCCCGAATGCAATATCATCTTCGCCTTTGAATGCTGCGGCAATAGAGGTTGCTAATTCTGGCAAGCTGGTACCGACCGCAAGTACGGTAAGCCCGATAACTAATTCACTGATGCCATAAATGCGGGCAATAACAGTTGCATTATCAATAACCATACGAGTTGCCATAGGTAAAATAAGTAACCCTAATAGAATCCAAAGTAGGGCAATGTGTTTATTGCCTTCGACCGGTAATTCGGCAGCCTGTTCTTGCGTATAAATATCCGCTTCGGCGCGGCGCGGTAGAGCAACCATTTTTATCATCAGTAAGATATACACTATGGCGGAAGCGAGTAATACCAACCCATCCATCCGGCTGAGATAGTGATCACTCATCAAATAACCACAGAAGACGGTGAGCAGTAGCATCAACAGCAGTTCCTGCCGCAGGATATCTGATTTTACTTCCATTGGGCGAATAAATGCAGCAGCACCGGTTATTAGTAGCAGATTGGTAATGTTGGAGCCAATAACATTACCCACAGCCATATCAGGTTGACTATCTAGCATTGCAGTAACTGAAACCATTAATTCGGGTAGAGACGTTCCAATGCCAACAATGGTAATACCAATAATAAATGGCGGCAGTCCCAGAGTACGGGCAAAAATTGCAGCGCCATATACTAGTCTATCGGAACCATATACCAGTAAAATCAACCCGGTAATTAGAAGTAAAAAGGTCAGAAGCATGAAGCGTCCCTTGTAAGGTATATTCCGAATTGATGTCAACGCTGGTTGATTTTCTAAACAAAAATTGTCTGCCCAGTTAGATGGGGTATATTCTGACGGCGGTGGATAGAAAAGTAAAATTTGTCATCACATTAATAGCGAAAATTTTCCCGTTTTTTTGTAGTATATATGATTAATATATGAACCAAATATTAAAGCCAATTTATTAACCGTTAAGGGCTATCAATAATGAATCAACAGACAGCAAATCTCATCGAGGTCCGTGGTATGTATTTTTCCCGTGGTAACCGTTTGATTTTTGCTGATATTAATCTAATTGTGCCTAGAGGAAAAGTCACAGCAATTATGGGGCCTTCTGGGATAGGGAAAACGACACTATTACGATTAATTGGCGGTCAGTTACGTCCTGAACGAGGGGAGATCTGGTTTGATGGCGACAATATTCCTGCTTTATCCCGTTCTCACTTGTATGCTGCTCGCAAGAAGATGAGCATGCTGTTTCAATCTGGGGCATTATTCACTGATCTCAGTGTGTTTGAGAACGTTGCTTTTCCGCTGCGTGAGCATACGAATCTGCCTGAAGAAATTATACAGACCACGGTAATGATGAAATTAGAGGCCGTAGGGTTACGTGGTGCTGCTAATTTGATGCCTTCTGAACTTTCCGGTGGTATGGCTAGGCGTGCAGCTTTGGCACGTGCCATTGCACTTGATCCTGAACTAATTATGTTTGATGAGCCTTTTGTTGGTCAGGACCCGATTACGATGGGGGTTTTAGTGAAGTTGATTGATGAGCTGAATAAGGCACTTGGCGTGACCTGTGTGGTGGTTTCCCACGATGTACCGGAAGTTCTGAGCATTGCAGATTACGCTTATATTATCGCTGAACAACAGGTTATTGCTGAGGGTACAGCTCAACAGTTGCACTCTAATCCTGATAGGCGAGTACGGCAATTTTTGGATGGTATTGCTGACGGGCCGGTACCTTTCCGTTTCCCGGCTGGGGATTACAAAACTGAGTTATTAGGATAATGGGATGTTAATGTTAACACAGGCGCTGGCGGCACTTGGCCGACGGGCCATTGAGGTGTTTGCCTCTTTTGGCCGTGCAGGTTTTATGCTTTTCCGCGCGATAATTGGCAAGCCAGAACCCGCCAGACAATGGCCGTTACTCCGACAGCAGCTTTACAGCGTGGGTGTTCGGTCATTATTGATTATTATCGTTTCAGGGCTGTTTATTGGCATGGTGCTTGGCCTACAGGGGTATCTGATCCTGACAACATACAGCGCAGAAGCCAGTCTTGGTATGATGGTGGCGATATCTCTGTTGCGTGAATTGGGGCCGGTGGTCACGGCACTGTTGTTTGCTGGTCGAGCAGGATCAGCGCTGACCGCAGAGATCGGCTTGATGAAAGCCACGGAGCAAATTTCCAGCCTGGAGATGATGGCGGTAGATCCATTACGGCGTGTGATCGCGCCCCGTTTCTGGGCCGGGTTTATCAGTATGCCGCTATTATCCTTGATTTTTGTGGCGGTAGGTATTTGGGGCGGTGCGATGGTTGGTGTTGATTGGAAGGGGATTGACAGTGGCTTCTTCTGGTCTTCAATGCAGTCTGCTATCGAGTGGCAGAAAGATTTGCTTAATTGTTTTATTAAAAGTGTCGTTTTCTCCATTACTGTGACCTGGATTGCTCTATTCAATGGTTATGACGCGATCCCGACTTCGGAAGGGATAAGCCGAGCAACGACCAGAACGGTGGTTCATGCGTCGTTAGCGGTTTTAGGTTTGGATTTTGTGCTGACAGCACTCATGTTTGGGAACTAAGCCAATGCAAAGCAAGAAAAGTGAAATTTGGGTTGGATTTTTTGTCTTGATTGCACTGGCTGCAATCGTCTTTTTATGCCTAAAAGTGGCAGACATTAAATCGGTAGGCAACCAGCCAACTTACCGTTTATACGCAACTTTTGACAATATTGGTGGTCTGAAAGTGCGTTCACCGGTAAAAATTGGGGGGGTGGTGATTGGCCGTGTTGCAAGTATCTCTCTTGATGAAAAAACTTATACGCCGCAAGTGGCACTGGATATTATGAAGCAATATGACCGTATCCCTGATACCAGTTCTCTTTCCATCCGTACTTCTGGCCTATTAGGTGAACAATATATTGCCCTGAATATCGGGTTTGAAGATCCCGATATGGACACCCGTATTCTGAAAGAGGGTGACCGCGTACAGGATACCAAATCAGCGATGGTACTTGAGGATCTCATCGGCCAGTTCTTGTATAAGAGTGGTGATAATGTCCAAAGTGGGGCAGAGCACACGCCGACACCCTAGCCAGCAACTGAATATCATTAAGAGGAACCAATTATGTTGAAGAGATTATTAATGGTGGTGCTGCTGGTTATTGCGCCATTAGCGAGCGCGGTTGATCAAACAAATCCTTATAAGTTAATGCAGGATGCGGCGGAAAAGACTTTTACTCGTTTGAAAAACAGCCAATCACAAATTCGTCAAAATCCAGATTATCTGCGTAAAGTGGTGAAAGAGGAGCTACTGCCTTATGTCCATATCAAATACGCAGGGGCATTGGTTCTGGGGAAATACTATAAAGATACGACTCCAGAGCAGCGCAAGATTTATTTTGCTGCATTTGAATCTTATCTTGAGCAGGCATATGGGCAGGCTTTGGCAATGTATCATAATCAAACTTACCAGATTGACCCGGAAAAGCCGTTAGGGGACAGCAATGTTATTGCTATTCGTGTCACTATTATCGATTCGAATGGTCGTCCTCCTGTCCGTCTTGATTTCCAATGGCGCAAAAACAGCAAAACGGGTCAATGGCAGGCATTCGATATGATTGCAGAGGGCGTCAGTATGATTACGACTAAACAGAGTGAATGGGCCTCTATCTTGCGTCAGCAAGGTATTGATGGCTTAACTAAGCAGCTTGAAATCAGCGCTCGTCAGCCAATCACATTGGAAGAGAAAAAATAAGATGGGTGAGAGTCTGATCTGGGAAAAAACAGGGCAAACATTGATTCTCAAGGGCACTTTAGATCGTAATAGTTTGCTTCCTCTCTGGCAGCAAAAAGAGAAATTATTGGTCGAGATCAATGACATCAATGTGTCACAACTTGAATATGTGGATTCTACCGGCTTAGCTCTTTTAGTCCGTTTCAAACATCATATGCAAAAGAGAGGGGATAAATTGCGCTTTTCTGGCATTGATGAACGGCTTAATACCCTGATTACGCTCTATGATTTGCAAGAAATTATCATTGATAGCTAACCGATAATCTCATTAATTACCTGTATATATCCTATGGATTTCAAGATGGATCGCGACGGTAAGGGAGAGAATCCCCGGGAGTATAGATAACGATGTGACCGGGGTGAGCGAGCGCAGCCAACAAAGAGGCAACTTGAAAGATAACGGGTATAATCAGCGCCCTTGTAAGCAGAGATGTTACAAGGGCGTTTTCATAGTTTAAGAATAAGCAGGATTCTATTAGGATAGATGGCTGTCTATTATTTATTTCTAACTATATACCCTATGGATTTCAAGATGCATCGCGGCGGCAAGGGAGCGAATCCCCGGGAGCATAGATAACGATGTGACCGGGGTGAGTGAGTGCAGCCAACAAAGAGGCAACTTGAAAGATGACGGGTACAGAACATTGAGCAATTATGGATACTAATGAGATTAAACAAGTGCTGATGGATAAATTAGCACTGGATGAAGTCATCGTTAACGGAGATGGCAGCCATTTCCAGGTTATTGTGGTTGGTGAAATGTTTGCCGGCATGAGCCGGGTAAAACAGCAGCAAGCCGTTTATGCGCCTTTGATGGAATACATTGCTGATAATCGTATTCATGCCTTGTCAATTAAAGCCTACACACCGGATGATTGGAAACGGGATCGCAAGCTCAACGGTTTTTAATGTTGTTTGCCTCGCCGCGAACAGCAAATTATATAAAGAGAGTCGTCACAGATGGATAAATTTCGTGTGAAAGGGCCTACTCGTCTGTCGGGTGAGGTTACTATTTCCGGGGCAAAAAATGCTGCACTGCCAATCCTGTTCGCCGCGTTGTTGGCTGAAGAGCCTGTTGAGTTGCAAAATGTTCCAGAATTGAAAGATATTGATACCACTATCAAATTGTTGAATCGCCTTGGGACTAAAGTTGAACGTAATGGTTCTGTATTTGTAGATGCCCGCGATGTGAATCAATATTGTGCGCCTTATGAGCTAGTAAAAACCATGCGTGCCTCTATTTGGGCGTTAGGTCCTTTGGTGGCGCGTTTTGGTCAGGGGCAAGTTTCTTTACCGGGGGGATGTGCGATTGGTGCCCGCCCGGTTGATCTGCATATCAGTGGCTTGGAACAGTTAGGTGCTGAAATTGTGCTGGAAGAGGGCTACGTTAAGGCTTCCGTTAATGGGCGTCTGAAAGGGGCTTGCATTGTGATGGATAAAGTCAGCGTTGGAGCGACAGTCACGATTATGACCGCGGCAACGTTGGCAGAAGGGACAACCGTTATTGAGAATGCAGCCCGTGAACCTGAAATCGAAGATACGGCTAATTTTCTCAATACCTTGGGTGCAAAAATCACCGGTGCGGGCACTGACCATATCACCATTGAAGGTGTAGAACGTCTTGGTGGCGGTGTATATCGTGTACTACCTGATCGGATTGAAACGGGGACATTTCTTGTTGCGGCGGCGATATCCGGTGGCAAGGTAGTTTGCCGTCATGCTCAGCCTAATACGCTGGATGCGGTATTAGCTAAATTGCGTGAGGCGGGTGCGGATATTGCAATTGGTAAAGATTGGGTAAGCCTTGATATGCACGGTAAGCGCCCTAAAGCTGTGACATTACGTACTGCTCCGCACCCCGGTTTCCCGACTGATATGCAGGCGCAGTTCAGCTTGCTAAATTTGGTTGCGGAAGGTGCTGGTATGATCACCGAAACTATTTTCGAAAACCGTTTCATGCATATCCCCGAATTAATTCGGATGGGGGCGCATGCGGAAATTGAAAGTAATACCGTGCTTTGTCATGGCGTTAAAAAATTATCTTGCGCTCAGGTCATGGCGACGGATTTACGCGCATCGGCAAGCTTGGTTCTGGCGGGTTGTATTGCGGAAGGCGTGACGGTTGTTGACCGTATTTATCATATTGACCGGGGTTATGAACATATCGAAGATAAGTTGCGCGGACTTGGCGCAAACATTGAACGAGTGAAATCAACGTAGACTTACTGTGTGTATTCACCACGGTAAGAAAGAAACCAGCCGGAAGCGATTCCGGCTTTTTGCTGTTTCAGAAAGAAAACAGAATAAAATAGCTAAAATATAGCCTATGTATATATTTACTATGAATATTATATTTTTCTGCATTATTCCTTTGTTTATCTTCTTATTTATTTTAAGCATAAAAATAACAAAGCCGGAAAGATCATGAGGATCTTTCCGGCTTTTTCATGAGAATATGTTTTCTATATCAACTAGTTTTTAATATCATTGGATTAAAAACCACTATCTTTTTATCCTTAGTCATTCCGCATGGGTGCAACCCTTCTTTATATATTTCGAACATTTTTTCTAATAATGATTTCTTCTGGTAACCTAATGTGTACTTTTGAATAGATAACATTTTTAGTTGATAATAGACTTCATCTAAAATTTCAAAATAAAAATCATCGTATTTTGTATTTGTTTTTTTATTTTAGATTTTCTATAAATTAATGTCTTTTCCTCTTGTAAGTCACTGTATTCTTCGTCAATATCTTCTAAATAATCTTCAGCTTCAGAATAGTTATCTTCTAAAGAAAACTCACCAACGCTATTTTCTATAAGATCTTGCCAGACTAAATATCCATATGGTAAATCTTGACTTAATGATAATCTAAGGGGGTTATCTTTATCTTCCAATAGGATAATATCAGAAGGTGCTTTTACTCCCCCTGATAAAAGATTATCTGAAAATAAAAAATTCATTGGTTCAGTTATAAACCTCTTATTTTCGCTTTTCATTGTTATACCTCTAAAATTTTATTCCACATTTCTAAAGCACGTTGATTGCCTATTTTGGCTTTTCCTTTCGAGCTATCTTTAGCTCTTATTGGTGTTCCATTCATCATTCCTTTCTTAGCTAAATTTTGTATATCAGCAACCTGTTTCGATATCTTATTAACAGACTGGTTTAAGTCTATTTTGTCTGGTACATTTTTAATAGCCCTAAAGTAACCATTGTGATTACCTTGATGCCTTGCCATTGCACTAACCAGTCGGCATTGGCGTGGCATGGGCATTCACCACGGTAAGAAAGAAGCCAGCCGGAAGTGATTCCGGCTTTTTGCTGTTTCAGAGAGAAAACAGAGTAAAATAGCTAAAATATAGCATATGTTTATATTTACCATTAATATTATATTTTTATTTATTATTCCTTTTTTTATCTTCTTATTTATTTTATATTTTCTCGATTTTAAGATATATATTTAATATATTAAGTCCAACCCTGTAAGATATTTATTTTAAGAATAAAGATAACAAAGCCGGAAAGATCATGGGGATCTTTCCGGCTTTTTGTTTATTTACTGATATATACAGAAGGTCCCGTAAACTGTATATGCATACATTCCAGATTTAATCGAAAATTAGAGCCATGAATTATTATTTTATTATGACCATTTTCTTTTTTTATCTCGATTTTTGCTAACATGTTAACGGCAATGCCTTCAATATTCATAGATGTAACACCACCACAGTTTATACCACACCTACATTTGTTATATCCTTTTACCCATTTTACAGGTGGGTTATCTGGTAATTTTCCGATTAAATCAAAACTTATTATTACTGTTGGTCCTTCACGATCTATTTTTATATCAAAGAGATCTATGTCTGATATTTCTACAGGTTTAGAAAATACTTTATTAAGCAATATAGTGCCATCAAGATCATTCCAAAACATATGATGCCTCCTAGAAACTATAGTGATCTAATGTTCCTGGGACACTCCCAGTTCGAATGTTATCAATAGGTCTTACATTTAAATGAGGTCCTTGATTACCTACACTATCGGGGTAATAGTGCCCAGCAGAATGATCTTGGATAATCACCTTATCTCCATCAGCTTTTGTGAATTGATATTCCTTTGTCCATATTGGCTTACCATTATTGCCAATTATTGTTTCATTATTTGAATTAGTCATACGAACATGCCTATATTGACTTTCAAAACCAGTTTTTGGGTCAAATATTTTATCAGGCTGTTGATTCGTCGGTATTCCCGCATCTCTTTTCGCTGCTCTGAAAGCCGCATTCTAAGACAGAAGCGGTGATAAATAAAGCCGTGAAAACAGAATGTTATTACACCGTGGATTATGTACCGAATGGGAATAAGGTCAACAACGCCACACCGGCAATACATCTTAAGGGCCAGTGGCTCAGACAGGTGGGATTTAATACTGGCGGCCAGATTACGGTGAAGGTGATGGATGGTTGTCTGGTGCTGATTCCAGAGAGTGAAGCCACGCAACAACAGCATCAGCAGTACCAGCGGCAACAAGCCCAACTGCGGGAGATTAAGCAGCAGATGCGGGCTGAGTACAACGCGGGCTAAGGGAGAGGATAAAATGAAAGTGGTGATTGAACATTTGCAGGACATTCAGTTAACTCACCTTGAAGCACTGGCCTTGGCCCAACTGGTTAAACGGCTGAACTGGGCGGAGATACGTAAACGTCCGGTCATCTCACCTTGTTCTTCCTCTCCGGCCCATGCACGCTACTGCTTCCTTATCTTCACCTGGAGACTGACACCATGAGCCGTAGCCGATATACCCCGGAACAAAAACAACACCAT
>NZ_CAWPHH010000053.1:0-17281 GCF_963887965.1 Photorhabdus sp. RW14-46
CCAGTTTATTGTCAAGGTTATATTTCTTAGAAAATGAAATTTTCTTTATCCATGAGCAGGACAATATGATTGGAATGATTCTTAATGATGCTTTTCATCCACATGAAGAAAATATGATTTTAAAAAAAATAATCAGATGGATATGAAAAATAAAATATGGTCTGGTCAAGTATCTACAACCAAATGTGGGAGAGTAAATTAATGAATTATTATGTATTAATGAACGATTATAATTCTTCACTAATGCCAAGATATCTTCATGCTATAGTAGATACCGAGAATCAAATTAATGAAAAATGGGATTATGAAGGCTCCAGGCATGATATACCTTATTATCTATTAGATAAGGAATGCCCTAATACTTTATATTTGTTATGTAATAAAAATATTGGGAAATTGTGGTTTAATTATTATCAACACAATATGGCTCATATCCTATCTGATAGATTTTTCGATATTATCAATGAGTTTAAATTAAGTGATCATGTTTTAAAAAAATTAATTGCGACATCTATTAAAGATGGAAAAACTATCAATAACTCATTAAATTATCTTTTTTTACTGACAAAGAGTTATTTCTAAATGAAAAATATTCAATATTAGAAAAAGATAAATATGGAAATTTAATTCCTCATAAATTATCTTTTCATAATGAATCATTAAATTATGATATTTTTTCAATACGGACTACTTTATTAGCAGGATTTATCTTTATTTCAGAAAAAGTAGCTAACAGATTAATTAAAGAAAATATCAAAGGAATAAAGCTAATTAAATTAGATGAAGTCTTGAATCACTATTGTGTAGATTTTAAGTACGACATTAAAGCTAATGTCAAAAAAGGGAAAATAAAATTACCCTAAGCTAATAGTAAAAAGCCGGAAAGATCCCCGTGATCTTCCGGCTTTGTTATTTCCATGCTTAAAATAAATATTTTTCACGGTTGGACTTATATATTAAATATATAATTTAAAATTAAAAAAATATAAAATAAATAATAATATAAAAAAACAATAATACATAAAAATATAATATTAATAGTAAATATATACATATGCTATATTTTAGCTATTTTATTCTGTTTTCTCTCTGAAACAGTAAAAAGCCGGAATCGCTTCCGGCTGGCTTCTTTCTTACCGTGGAGAATACCCATGCCACGCCGACGGGTTAGTGTAATAGCAAGGCATCAAGGTAATCATCACGGATATACTGATGCAATACTCTGGATAAAATAAATCTACATCAATCAATTAATACTATATCGAAACAAGTAGCTAACATTCAAAATATAACTAAAAAAGATATGGAGAATGGCAATATTATTAAACACAAAGATAGGTATAACACTAATATTCAGGGGGAAGACGTAAATTAAAAAGTCAGACAAAGCATCTTTGATCTCTGGAGTAGAATTTTAGGATAATTTAATCTGGGTGAGATAATAAATTTTTATATGGAACCCGTTGAATTCTTTAAAAGCTCGGATTTTTTATCCGGTTCTATTGAAGAATTTAATGAATATGAAATTATGGATAATAAAGATAGGGCATTAAAGCTTCTTTTCGATCAAGACATACCAGGTAACTATATGGTTTAGAGTGATTTTTTCTCTAATTTGGCATCCGAGTTTTATCTTCATGAGGATTATAAAAAAGCAGAAAAGGATATCCTTCACAGAATAAAAATATCTACCCAGGATCAAGTCAAAGAAAATATGAGAAAAAGAAAATGATATCTTATAAGAAAGAAAAAAAGGTTAGTTGATAACATAGAATACGATAACTTTCTAAATGAAGTAAATGACGAATGTAATAACAGGTTAAATATGACAAACATTTATCGATATTTATTTTAATCAAGACGCTAAATTAGAAGAAATATTTTCTATATTTAAAAAAGGAGTTATGCCGTGCGGTATAAAAAAAGATAAAAAGACATGAGTTATTTTCAATCCTATTCTTTTGAAGAATAGTTAATAAAATTATAGATGAACGGCCCTCAAAAGCTAGATTCAACATTTAATGACTAAATAAGATTCTAAAATAGTGCTACATATTACACCACTCATAATTCCATATATAACAATAGGTTGAATAAGGCCATGTGTAGCAAAATTATGAAACGCTATTTAGATTTAGAGAGGCAGTTCACAATCACCAAATCTTCCGATGTTCTTATTGATCTACCGTGGCGCATACCCACAGTAAGCCAGTGCGGATTGAAGCTTAGAGTTTACCAAGGAAATGATTTATTTGATCTCAATCATATTGATGACTTCGGAAGGACGAATATTCAACGAATGAAGAAAGGGATTACACCTATTGGTAAAGATGGCTTAGAAATAAACCTTCATCATGTCATTCAAAATGAACCTGGCCCAATGACTGAAATTTTAAGTAGTACCCATAGTAAATACAACCATATGCTTCATATGTATTCAAATCAATGGGATAAAACATAGGTCGGTCCTGATGGCATAAGACGCACATATAATAATGCGCCACCATCAACGAATAGGCACCCATTTAACCAGTGGAAGAAAACATATTGGAAAACAAGAGCATTGGACTTTTTAACTCCTTAAGAGGAAGGAAGCTATGAATTATATAGATTTAATTGAAAAGGAAATGATATCAAGCGGGGAAGAAATTCTTTCTAGTGGCGGGGTTGATATAGATACTATCCGTGAATTCGAATCATTGCTTGGTGTTACTTTTCCTGAATCATATAAATTTTTCTTACAAAAATATGGAACACTTTCTTTCGGCGGAGATGATTACTATGGAATAACTAAAAAGGGAATAAATGGAAATCAAGCCCCATGTATTCTGTATGTAACAAAGCAGGCCAGAGATTCCGGTGATATAGATGAAGGGATGATTAAAATAAAATCATCGGGATATGGTCCTTCCTATTCTATTGATACCAATATTAAAGGAAAAACAGGAGAAGCTGTAGTAGTTGAGACTGAATTATCCTTCAAAAGAGATGGAGCTAAAAACATAATTGCAGATAGTTATGCTGAGTTTCTCTTAGAAGAAATAAAACAAGCTATAGAAGACTTATAAAAGCTACTTTATATTAATAATGATAAGCCAGAGAAATCTGGCTTGCCCATTTTAAAATTAAACGTCTCATCCCGCCTTATAAATCCCCAATAAATTCCCAATAAATTCCCACATCCGCAGCTTGATCTCTCTGAGCTGGAAGTCAAATTTAAATGCATTGAAAAGATAACCATATGAAAAATGATGAGAAAATAATAGAATCTATTTTTAGTGAATTATTTGATGACAACTTACCCCGTTATCAGAATAGTTTAACCCGTCCAATAGATAATAATGATGATGTGTATGCTAACGCCAGAAAATCATTATCAAAATTAGATGATCAAGACAAAACAGCTATTTTTGACTTCTTCAAGGTAGTAATATCTGATACATCATCAACTATATTTGGAACCATTGATGGTTCTCATTTTCCACCCAATATAGATGGTGATTTTACGTTAATTTATGGAGACGAAGAAATACAAGGAAGTTTACAAGACTTATTCATAGAAAAAGCTGAGAATAAAGGTATTTTTAATTAAAAAAGTAAGGCTGAAAGATCCTCTGCAATCTTCCAGCCTTATTATGATCGTAATGCTCCAGTGAACTCATACTTCAATTAATTTTCATTTAAATCTAAGCTCTCAGCTTTATCATAAATACTTAATACATCTTTCCATTTTATCCTGAACTGATTTCTTTTTTTCACTTTAGACAATCCTTCCTGGTATTTTATATTAACACCTGGATCATAGTATATTTTACTTGATTCAAGTGCATTTATAAATTTATTAAGATTAGCACCTGTAGCTAATACAATTTGGGGACCAAACTTATAGTATGGGAAATCACCATTTTTCACATCATACGAGACAAAACATGTTTTAGAATGTTTCCGTTTCCAGTGGTCTAATAATTTTCCGAAATTCCAGCCAGCAGCAATATTACCATTTATACTCCTAAGTACTAATCCGCCATCAGGATCTATAATTTTTTTCTTATCAAAATCATATCCTTCGAGATATAAAGTCAGCTTCGTTTTTTCGTTTAACAATCCGATTTTATGTATACTGGCAAAATCGACTCTATCCTCTTTTTTACTGGATGCATAATCACTCATAAATTTATGTAAATTTTCTATGTATTCTCCTTTATTTGGTTCTGGTGTCATTAAAGTTACAACGCTTCCTGAATGTGCTTTTAATTCCCAGCCAGAAAAATCAGGTCCAGATCTGCCATTTGGTATAATTCCAAATAAACTTTCCAGGGTAAAACCTGCCCCATTTCTTGCTCTATATTCAATTACATTACCATTTTTATCCAGTCTTTGCGATTTAATAAAACCATAAGAATAAATTTCCTTCAAACGAGTTATAAGATCACTACGGCTGTCTTTAATATTAGAGTAATATTCATAAAAAACAGAGAAAACAGGATTCATTAAATTTTTATCTATTAATTCTCTGAGCTCAATGGAAAGAGCGTCTTCCCAAGAACTCATATAAGCAAAAACCATGTCTTTACATATACCAAGAATTAAATAACGATTCTTATCACATCTATTTATTCTTTCCTCTTTCGTTGGCGGTTGCATTAAATGAGATGGTGCTATTGAACAACCATTTATAATTCCCGACAGGCGAATTTCTGGATAGTTAGGATACAAAATAATTTGAGAACCATGTGCCTGTTCTTTACAACTGTCAGTATTTATCCAAAATAAATTTAATGTGGCCTTAAATCTCGCACCTTTTTTTGACATACCAGCGCTTTTCAGTTCATCAACAGGAATACCCTGTATGACAGAAAAATCCGCTCCCAAATATATCTGTTGTTTAGAATTGTCATTGTTTGCAAGTGGCTTAACTATAATTTTTTTAGCTCCCAAATCCTTCATGATAACTGATATTTTATCTATATTTATCAGTTTATTAGTCATCTTCTGCCCCGTCCATTAGTTATAATCTCTCTATAGATTAACTCTATTAAAGTAAAAATAGAATGCCACACTGAAGGATAGATTATTTTTCAAACAAAATAAAACTTATAGGTGGAAGCGATTTGGTATGTAATGTAACTGTTTCTTACAGAAAAAGAGTCAAAAAACACTTTTAATTCAAATAACTACTCATTTTTCTATAAAAGTATTTTATGTATCCCCACTGTATCAATTTCCGCATGAGTTTCACTGGCACATAACCATTCTTCAATTCTTTCTGACAACTCATTATCTGTCAGTTTCAAACGTCCTCTCAAAGTACATTCCCAAATAACTAATATCTTCCAGCTATTATCCGAAAGAGAACTCATAACAAATTGATCTCTTCTGATATTTTTCTCAATTTTATCTAACCAGAATTCAGTTCGGGTTGCCGGAGTTTTGAAGAGATGACAATTATGCCCATGCCAGAAACATCCATGAACAAACAAAACAGCCTGATATTCATCAATAACGAAATCAGGCTTACCCGGAAGCTCCCTTACCTGCACTCTATAAGTTACCCCAAGGTCATGAAGAATTTTAACGAGCTTTTTTTCTATGGCTGTATCACAGTTACGAATTGCTCTCATATTTTTACTGCGGGTGGATGGATTGTGAACATCAGCCATAAATTATCTATGCCGCCTGATCTTTGTTTATCTGCTGTTGTTTCACTGCTTTCGCTATATAAGGAGCTAATAATTTAGCAACAGCTGTAAATACAGGCACAACAACTGAGTTTCCAAACTGTCGATAAGCTTGTGTATCTGAAACTGGAATATGAAATGCTTCTCCCTGAGGAGACTCAAACCCCATTAGCCGTGCGCATTCTTTCGGTGTTAAACGACGCGGGCGATTTTCCTGGTTATCTGGATTATCAAAATCCTGTTCTCCAAGCTTTTTATTCCATCCCCGGTCAATAAGGATTTCTGAGCCATCTTTATGGTAACGCGCAGAAAGTGTGCGAGTAACACTATCCTTATTGTTGGGATCTATAAGGCCAAATCCAAAGCCATTTCCTTTAGCCTGATGTTTTCTGGCATAATTATATAAATATTTCCAGAGATTAGGGGTAAGAATATATTTACTGTCAACTTCTGGTTCAAGTAAATCCGCAAGTGTTGGCCGTTCTTTCGGGAAATATCGACTAATATCCCTAAGTGTAAATCCTTGATGAATATTCAGATCTTTCCGAAAACCAACTAACACAATTCGTTCCCTATGCTGAGGCAAAAAATATTTTCCATCAATAATTTTAGGATCATTCGGCCCCATGATATCAGCATCAGCAACAGCGTATCCCAGCTCATTCAATGTATTCATGATAATACGGAATGTTTTCCCTTTATCATGACTTTTTAAGTTCTTAACGTTTTCCAGAAGAAAAATAGCAGGTTTTTTAGCTGTAATAATTCTGGCCACATCAAAAAAAAGAGTTCCCTGTGTATCACACTCAAACCCATGAGCACGACCAAGGGAGTTCTTTTTCGAAACACCTGCTAATGAAAATGGCTGACATGGAAAGCCTGCCAAAAGAACATCATGATCTGGAATTTCTTTATCAATATTTTTATAAGCTTCTTTTTCATCTATTTTTGAGTTTTCACTTAATGTTATTTCACGAATATCAGAATTAAATTTATGGGATTCCGGATCACAATACCAGTTTGCTTTGTAGGTACGAACAGCATCTTTGTTCCATTCGCTGGTAAAAACACACTGACCGCCAATTTCTTCAAAACCTTTTCGAATTCCTCCAATCCCTGCAAAAAGATCAATGAAACGGAAACCGTATTGAGGATGATTTTTGGGTGGTTCAGGTAGCATTTTTTGGAGCATAGCAACTTCAACTTCTGTTAACAACTTCTGGACTGATTTTCCGTGAAACCAGCGATTTAAAGTTTCACGGGTCCAGTCGTTATAATTTACTCTGCGCAAAAGTTCTGCAATAGTTTTTTGATCATAAGACTCAAAAAGTTGTCCCATCAGCTTTTTAACTGATGCCAACTTTTGCTGCTGCAATAACTTCGATTTTTCATGGAGATCCTGGGCATACGAAAAAAATTCTTTCATTTTATTTATCCGAAAAATGTTTTATTTAGTGATATTATATCACTAGATTGACCCAGAATAAAGAAATTTATGGATATTTATACAGTTATTTACTTTACACAGTGACTCATCTAACCACAGCACCGATGGCGAATGGCACCGGCAAAACACCGCTGGCGCCGACGTCGGCAGACCGTACCGCCGATTATCTGGCGAAACTCCCGGCGGCGGATAACTCCCTGCTGCAACAGATAGAACAGAGTCTGACCCTGGCCCCTTACTGGCTGGACGGGCACGCTATCGCGGCACAGGCCGCCGGCAAACTGGGTTACCACGCCGTGGCTGACGCTATCCGCGATGAACTCCGGGCCTTTCTTGACCGTCTGCCGGTCCTGCAAAACCTGTCTTTCTCCGACCGGAGCCCGTTTATCTCCGACGCCACGCTGAACTGGCTGCATCCCCCGGCGACCGCCACCGTCAGCAGCGGCTCCACGCCGGAACAGGACGCCATCTGGCACTGTTTTCAGCAACACGGACTGGAAGCCGCCCTCCACGCCGCGGAGCAATATCAGCAACAGCTGACCGAACCGCGGGATCAATTCTACGGTCAGTTACTGACGGCCCAGTTACTGGAGCAGGCGGGCATGAACGCGCTGGCACAACAACATTACCGCCAGCTGCGCCAGGCAGGACAACACCTGTCACTCGCCGACTGGGAACCCGGCCTGCTGGCGGCACTGGCAGAAAAAGCCCCGATGACCGCCCCCGCCAAGACGACGACCGCAAACAGGAGCGTTAACCCATGAACTGGCTTTCTCTGCTGCTCAGCAATATCAAAAAACCGGCGAGGCCGCGTCTGCCGCCCCTGAAAGCCACCGCCTCGCTGATACTGGCCCTCCTGCCCTGTCTGGCCCTCATCTGGCTCTGGTGGTGGGGACCCGGCTGGCAGTTTAAGCAGACGCATCCGCTGGACACCCTGTCTGCCCGCTGGCTGGCGACGGTGATCATCCTCCTGCTGGCCCTGAGCGTTGTCGGGATAAAAATCTGGCGCCGCCTGCGCCAGCTTGAAAAACTTAAGCTGGAGGGGGAACTGAACACCGTCGATCCGGTGCGCGCCGATATCACCCGTCAGGACCGTTATCTCCATCACTGGAAAGCGCAACTGCAACGCCATCTGGGGACCCGGGATTATCTCTACCAGCGCCCCTGGTACCTGGTGATGGGTAACACCGGCAGCGGCAAAACCGCCCTGATTCAGGCCGGCTGCCGGCTGACTGACATTGCCGCCCCGGACACCCTGAGCGGGGAAGAGGCGCTGCCCCTGCATCTGCGCTGCTGGCTGGGGGAGAAAGCCGTCATCATTGACCCGGACGGCTTCCTTATCGACCCGCTATCGCCGCCGGACACCGGCAAACCCCAGCTGCCCGCCCGCCTGTGGCAGGCGCTGCTCGCCTGGCTCACCGAAAACCGTCAGCGCCAGCCGCTCAACGGCATCATCCTGACGGTGGACATTCACCGCTTACTGACCGACAACAAAGCGCAGCGGGAACGGGTTATTGCCGCGCTTCACCTGCGCCTGCAGGATCTGCGATTAACTCTGCATCATCCTCTGCCTTTCTATCTGGTGCTGACCAAACTCGACCGGCTGCACGGTTTCAGCGCCGCTTTCCAGTCGCTGGACAGCGCGCAGCGCGCCCAGATCCTGGGCGTCACCTTTAGCCTGAATGCGCAGGATGAGCAGAGCTGGCGCACTGAGCTGGCCCAGTTCTGGCACCAGTGGATGCAGCAGCTCAACGCGGCCATGCCGGACATGATGCTCAACAAAGTCGATATCAGTCAGCGCAGTCCGCTGTTCAGCTTCACCCGCCAGATACAGGGGCTGCACAGCTATCTGGTGCCGCTGCTGGAGGGGCTCCTCGACAACGGCGGCCCGGCACAACCCGGCCTGCGGGGGGTTTATCTCACCTCGTCTCAACAAATCGGCCAGATGGATGACCTGTTTACCCAGTCTGCCGCCGTGCAGTATCATCTGGGGCCGCAGGCTTTTCCCACCTGGCCGGTGGCGGACACCGTGCCCTACTTCACCCACGCGCTGTTTGAAGCGGTCCTGCTGGCCGAACCGAATCTGGCGGCTGAAAACCGCCGGTGGTTAAGCCGCCACCGCCACACACTGCTGACCTTCTCCACGGCGGGTGCCGGGGTGGTGCTGGCCCTGTGGAGCGGCTGGCACTATTACTATCAGCAGAACTACCGGGCCGGCGACGAGGTCCTGGCGCAGGCCAACATCTTCCTGTCGGTGCCGCCGCCCACCGGCGAAGACCGTCTCGGCAATTTACAGCTTCCCCTGCTCAATCCGCTGCGTGAGGCCACGCTGGCCTACGGGGATTACCATCAGAAAGGGCTGCTGGCGGATATGGGGCTCTATCAGGGCGCAGCGGTCGGCCCGTATGTGGAAAACACCTACCTGCAACTGCTGTCTCAGCGCTTCCTGCCGGCCTTAATGAACGGCCTGCTGGATGACCTGAACCGGGCACCGAAAGGCAGCGAAGAAAAACTGGCCGTCCTGCGTATCATGCGGATGCTGGAAGATGGCAGCGGCCGCCATAAATCGCTGGTCGAACACTATCTGCAGGCGCGCTGGAGTCAGGCGTTTAACGGCCAGCGCCCGTTGCAGGCGCAGTTACTGACGCATCTGGACTATGCGCTGGATCACACCGACTGGCGGGCCGCACGGGAGGCGGGCGATCAGGCCGCTATCAGCCGCTTTGCACCTTACCAACTGCCGCTCATGAATGCCGAGAAAGAACTGAGTCAGCTCTCGATTTATCAGCGGGTCTACCAGAACCTGCGCATTAAAGCCCGGGATTCACTGCCGCCGCCCCTCAACCTGCGCGACCAGATTGGCCCGGGCTTTGACCGCCTCTTTATGGCCAATAATGACAAGCAACTGATTATCCCGCAGTTCCTGACGATAAACGGCCTCAACAACTATTTCGTCAAACAGGACGACCAGCTGATCGACCTCACCGTCATGGACAGCTGGGTGCTGAACCTGTCACACAACGTGCAGTACAGCGACACGGACCGGCAGGCAATCCAGCGACAAATCACTGAGCAGTACCTGGGAGACTACACGGCCACCTGGCGCGCGGCCATGAACAACCTGGATATTCGTGATTTCACCGATATCCCGCAGGCCCTCAGCGCCCTTGAACAGGTCATCAGCGGCGAACAGCCCATCAGCCGGGCCCTGCAAATCCTGAGCGACAACACCCGTCTGCCGGAGATTAACGAGACGCTGCCGGCCAAAGCCCGGCAGCCGTTACGTGATACCCCGGATTACCGCCTGCGGGTGCGTATTCACCGGGAATTCGCGCCGGAAACCGCGGTGCTGGAGGAGTCCGGGGACAAAAACAGCACCCTGCAGGGGGTTTATCAGCAACTGGCGGCCCTGCACCGTTACCTGCTGGGCATTCAGAACGCGCCGGTCCCGGGCAAAGCCGCCCTGAATGCCGTTCAGCAGCGGCTTGAACAGCATAACGACGACCCGATTTTCGACGTACAGCAGCGGGCGAAAACCCTGCCGGCACCGCTCAACCGCTGGGTCGGCGCACTGGCGGAACAGGCCTGGCGGGTGGTGATGCGGGAAGCCATCCGTTCGCTGGAAATCGAATGGCACGACACCGTCGTCAGACAGTACCAGACCTACCTGGCCGGCCGCTATCCGTTTAACCCGGACGCGACGGAGGAGGTGCCGCTCAGTGAGTTCGGGCGGTTCTTCCGGCCCGGCGGCACGCTGGATGCCTTCTATCAGCAGAACCTGAAACCGTTTGTGGAAAACAACCTGACCCACCGCGCGGACGGCCAGCAACTTATCCGCCCGGATGTGCTGGAACAGCTGAAACGGGCCGACCGTATCCGCGACACCTTCTTCTCGCCGCAAAACGGTCTGGGGGTCCAGTATGCCATTGAGCCCCTCAGCCTGACCGGCAATAAACGCCGCAGCCTGCTCAATCTCGACGGCCAGCTGCTCGATTACGCCCACGGCCGCAGCAGCATTGTGCACCTCATCTGGCCCAACGCGATGCGGGCCGGGGTGGAAAGCCAGCTCACACTGATACCGGATGCCGGCGGCAAATCGCCGCGCGCCATCCGCTTCACCGGCCCGTGGGCCCAGCTGCGCCTGATTAACAGCGGCAAACTGACTAACGTACGTCAGGATTCGTTTGATGTGCGGTTCACGGTGGACGGGGGCGACATGACCTACCGTCTCTACGTGGATGAATCCGACAACCCGTTTGCCGGCGGCCTGTTCAGTCAGTTCAGACTGCCTGACACCCTGTATTAAGGGCAAACTGTATTAATAGCAAATTTTATTCATTGCAACATAGCAACCCACCCTGTCCTCCGCGCCGGCGGAGGCAGGTTAAAGGATGAACGGCCATGCGTGAACCCCCTGAAAACCTGATTATCCGCGCCGGCGGCAACCCGATGACGCTGCCGGCATTCACAGCCATACGCGAAGAAATTAACAAAATCAACCACCCGTCTCAGCCGGCGGTGAACTGGCCGCTCATTGAATCCCTGGCCCTGACGCTGTTTCGCTCCCACGGCGTCGATTTGCAGAGCGCGATTTACTACACCCTGGCCCGGATGCAGCTCAGCGGCCTGGCGGGGTTTACCGAAGGCTGTGAACTGCTGGCCGGGGTGATGGTCAGCCAGTGGGATGACCTGTGGCCGCCGCAGCCGGCGGTCCGCACCGACCTGCTGGACTGGTTTAACACCCGCTGCGGCAACGCCTTACGCCAGCACGATTACACCGCCCGCGACCTGCGGATGATTTACCGGGCCGAGCGGGCCTTACAGCTGATAGTCGACCGGCTCCAGCAGTCCGACCTGAAACGCCTGCCGAAAGTCGACAACCTGTTGTGGTTCTTCCAGAACACCGCCAAAAAACTGGAACAGGCCCGTATCCTGCCCAAACCCGCGGCCAGACCCGTGCAGATGCCGCCGCTGGTTTACCTCGCCGGCACTGAACCGGTGCCGTCTGAACCGGACACCCACGACGACGCGGGATATGACCCCCGTCAGCCTAAAGTCCAGGTCCGTTTCCCTGAACCGCCCCCGCGGCCGATGAGTGCCTTACAGGGGTTCGGCCTGGGCCTGTTACTGGGTGCATTCGTCCTGACCGGGACCTGGCTGGGATTTTACCGGCCTCTGCAACAGCAATTCACTGCCCTGACTGACACCCCGGACGGGGCCCGACTGGCCTGGTTATCTCATCCTGACCTGCCAGCCTATGCACCGCAGTTAACCCGGTTAGCGGACACCTCCCCGCTGGTGGTGCTGCAACAGGCTGAGCAGCTGACCGATATGGCACAAAAAACCTGGCCGCAGGACCGCCGGCAACAGCGGGAAACCCGGCGCTGGCAACAGTTACAGTCTATCCGGCGGGAAAACGCGCCGACGCCCGGCAACTGGTGGGAGACCCGGCATCAGCTCCAGTTACTGGCGGACAATATCCTGACCCAGGAGCGCAACCGGGGCAGTTTCACCCTCTCTTACCTGAAAACGGCGATTTACCAAATCCAGCACAGCCACAACCGTGACGTCCCGCTGGAAGAGCTGCTGCGCCAGCTTTCCGCCGCCGTCGAACAGGGTGAGAGCGTCTCGCCGGCGCTGATAAAAAAGACCGACGACCGGTTTAACGCCCTGCTCAGCCAGTATTACGCGTTGCAGCAGGCCGCCGGCCTGACCGCGCTCCCTGAGAAAAACCGCCCGTAAATTCAGAGAAGGAACCCTTATATGTCATTCCAGAAAAAAACCGCCGACGCCGGCAACCTCGCACAACAAATCGCTGACCGGCTGAGTCCGCAAAGCGCCGGCGGGTTACAGTTTACCCTCACCGCCGGCGGCCTGCCGCCGCACACCTTTGTGGTGGCCGGCTTTACCCTGCACGAAGCCCTCTCCACCCCGTTCACGCTGACCGTCAGTTTAGCCAGCGCCGACCCGGCGATTGATTTCGCCGCCGTCCTCGACCAGAGCGCTACCCTGACCATCCTGCGCGCCGGCAAAGTCGAGCGCACCGTCACCGGCATGGTCGCCAGCTTTGTCCAGGGCAATACCGGCAAACACCAGACCCGCTATGACATGACCATCCGGCCCGATATGTGGCGCACCACCCTGCGCCAGAATGCCCGGATTTTTCAGCAGCAGGACATCAAAACCATCCTCACCACCCTGCTTAAAGAGAACGGCGTCCGGGATGTGGCGTTCAGCCTGCGCAATCCGCACCCGGAACGGGAGTTCTGCGTCCAGTACCGCGAAACCGATTTTGACTTTCTGCAACGCCTCACCGCCGAAGAAGGGATTTTTTACTGCTTTGACTTCACCGGCAATAAAAACACCCTGGTGTTTGCCGACGATGCGGGCTCTGTCGTCAAAGGCCCGGTGCTGCCCTATCACCCCGACGACGCTGAACAGGCCCGGCAACTGTGCATTACCCGGCTGACCCGCCAGGCGCAGGTACGGCCGGCGGTGGTCGAGCTCAAAGATTACACCTTCAAAAACCCGGCCTGGGCGGCGGAGTTCCGTCATCAGATGCGGGAACAGGACCTCCAGCATACCGGCTATGAACACTTCGATTTTCCCGGCCGCTTCAAAGACGGGCAGCACGGTGCCGATTTCACCCGCTACCGGCTGGAAGCGCTGCGCAACAATGCCCTGACCGGCGACGGTGACAGTAACGCCGCGACCATGCAGCCCGGCGTGCTGTTCACCCTGACCGGCCATCCCCGGCCTGACCTCAACCGGTGCTGGCAGCTGGTCGGCGTCACCCATCATGGCAGCCAGCCGCAGGCGCTGGAACAGGCCGCCGGGGAGAGCGGCACCACCCTGCGCAACGACTTTACCTTCATTGCCGACCATCAGCACTGGCGCCCGGCCCCGCTACCCAAACCGGCGATGGACGGTCCGCAGATTGCCAAAGTCGTGGGCCCGGCCGGCGAAGAAATCTACTGCGACGCCTACGGCCGCATCCGCCTGCAATTCCTCTGGGACCGCTACGGCCGGAGCAACGACAGCAGCTCCTGCTGGATACGGGTGACCCAGCCCTGGGCCGGTCAGGGCTGGGGCATGCTGGCAATACCGCGGATTGGGCAGGAAGTGGTGGTGGACTTTCTTAACGGCGACCCGGACCAGCCGATTGTCACCGGGCGCACCTACCATGCCAGCAATCTGCCGCCGGGAACCCTGCCGGGCAGCAAAACCCAGATGACCTTCCGCTCCAAAACCCATAAAGGGGACGGCTACAACGAACTGCGCTTCGAGGATGCCAAAGGCAGTGAAGCGCTGGCGCTGCATGCCCAGCGGGACATGCACACCGTGGTGAAACACGACCAGACCCTGGTGGTGGAAACCGGCAACCGCCAGGTGGCGGTGAAGAGCGGCGATGAACAGACCCGCATTGAGCAGGGCAGCCTCACCGAAACCATCTGCCGGCTGCGCAGCACCGAAGCCAACCAGATACAGGTCAAAGCCACCGCGGGCAACGCCGGCGAGGGTACCCAGCTCTATACGGCCAGCGACAACCTCACCCTGACCGTCGGTGCCGGCAGCATTGAGATGACCCAGACGCATATCAGACTCACCTTTGGCGGCTCAGTCATTACCCTGAACGCCGACGGGGTGTCCGTTAACGGCAGCAAAATTGGCCTGAATAACTAATCTGACCTGAATAACGGCCCCGGCTGCCCGCCGGGCGCCCTGAACACTCACCCGGAGAACCCGATGACGCAGGAAAATACCTTAATCCCTTTCCACTTTAACGCCGGCACCCTCAACGTGCCCCGCGACTGGCGGGATGTCAGTATGCTGGTACTCACCAGCCCCGATGACAACAACGGCAGCAGCTTTACCCTGTCCCGCGACACCCTGCCCTGGGGCCTCGACTTCCCCCAGTTTGCCGAACGCGAAATCACGTCCCTCAGTCAGCAGCTGAAAGACTGGCAGCTTATCGCTCAGGAACCCGGCCGGCTCAATGGCGGCGACACCCTGACCGCCGAGTTCACCTGGGCCGCCCCGCAGGGCCCCCTGCATCAGCTGATGATGATGCTCAACCTGCCACACCAGGTGCTGATACTGACCGGCACCTGCAACGGTGCCATGACCCCGGCTCAGCGCGCACAGATGCAGGCCATCATGACCTCGTTTCAAGCCCGTCCGGGTGAAGAACCCTAACCCCCGGGAGTCGTCATGAGCCTATTACAAAATGTCTGGGTGGGTGCCGGCGCTGCCCGACGGCAAACCCCTCCCGGTCCCGAGGCCGCCGCCCCGGCTAAACCCTCACAACCCACGCCACCGCCCCGGACCCCCAGGACAACATCGGGTTCCGATAAGGCGCTGGCCTTTCTGGAAAGCGAGGCGTTCAGCCAGGCTTCCATGGGGGCGGCCGGGGCTTATGCCGTGGCCGCCGGCGCAGCCGCCCCCTTTGCCGCCGGCCTGGCCGCCGGGGCCGTCGGCGCATCGGCCGGCAGTGATGTCGGCGATAAAATCGGCCACCAGGTCGCCCGCGCGATGGGGATGCAGACCGTCTCCACCGAAGGAAGTGCACCCGCCCGGCTCGGGGACGCGATTGCTCACCAGAATAAAAGCGCCGGGTTATGGGGCGCGCTGGGCGGCGTCCTGCTGGGGGCCGTCGTGGCGGTGGCTGCCGCTGCGTTTGTGGTGGCGACGGCCGGCGTCGGCGCCGCTATCCTTGCCGGCGCGGCGGCCGGATTAGCCGGCGGCTTTGTCGGCGGCGCGGTAGCCGGTATCGGGGCCGCTATCGGGCAATACGGTCAGAATAAAGGCACCATTATTGAAGGCTCGCCCAATGTCTTTTTTGAAGGCAAACCGGTGGCCCGGGCCGGAGATAAAATTGCCTGCAGCGACCACCCCGGCCCGGCAGTGATGGCCGAAGGCGCGAAAACGGTGTTTGCCAACGGCAAGCCCATTGCCCGGCTGGGCCACCGCACCACCTGTGACGCTAATATCAACAGCAGCGCGGCGTCCATTGCCCTCACCCAGGAGACCGAAGGCGTCTGTGACATCATGGTCAGCAGCGACCGGGCCTTACGCTGGGCCGTGGTGCTGGCCGGCCTCCTCCCCCTGCCCAGAGGAAACAAAAACCGCCCCCATGAATCGCCCCCCACCCCGTCGGTGAAAAAAACCGGCTGTGACAGCCAACTCTGTAGCAAAGCCGGCGAGCCGGTCGACGTGGCGACCGGCGACTTCCTACAGGTCTGGCCGGTGCTGGCCCTGCCGGGGGTCTTGCCGCTGACCCTGAACCGGACTTACCGCTCCACCGCCGCCCTGGCCGGGCTGTTCGGCCCCCAATGGGCCGACGACTGGTCTCAGCACCTGCGCCGCGACGGCGAGGAAACCCATTTCACCGATGGCGAAGGGGTGATTTACACCTTCCACACCCCGGCGGAAACCGTCTTCTCGGTCAATCTCCATGCCGGTCACTATCTGCTGTACGGCCAGCGCGACGGCGAACTGCGTCTGTTTAACCGCCGTACTCAGCAGATACTGAGTTTTGCCGAAGTCCAGGGGGATAAACGCCGCCTGTCCATGACAGAGGACCGCAACGGCAATCAGACCGTCTTTCATTACGATAAACACCACCGCCTGACCCGCCTGGTCCATGCCGACACGGCGACCCTGGCGCTGCATTATGAACACCAGCAGCTCACGGCCATTGACTGGCTGCACGCCGAACAGCGCCAGCGGCTGGTGACCTGCCGCTATGATAATTCGGGGTATCTGGCGGAATGTGACACCTTTCAGTTTCACCACCTGTGGCATGAATACACGCCGTGCGGCTATATGACCCGCTGGCATGACACCGATAAAACCGATGTCACGATTGACTACGATAACGCAGGCCGGGTAACCGCCACCGCCACCCCACAGGGGTACTGGCAGGACCGTTTTGAATACGATGACGACCATAACATCACCACCTATTTCGATGCCGAAGGCGGCTGCACCCGCTACCACTATAACGCCGACGGCCTGGTGACCCGCCAGGTCGACCCGCTCGGCCATGACACCCGGACTGAATGGGATTTCAGTCACAAAACCGCCGAAACCGACCCGCTGGGCCGGACCACCACATATGAATACAGCCCTTACGGCGAGCTGACCGGCGTCATGT
>NZ_CAWPHH010000054.1:0-14171 GCF_963887965.1 Photorhabdus sp. RW14-46
GCCCATTGTTCGGCGCAGGTTGAAAACATAAAGATTACCTCAAGTCGTGTTTTTTATTGAGATCAATCTATGAGGGAAAAGTTCAATAACGCGGGGGCGGGTTAAAATATTTGTGTAGGAAAGACAGAGTATAGCACCGGGGGAAGGACGACCTTATTGGGTATCAGTAAACGGGGTAATAAGACGCTCCGGCAACTGTTGGTACTCTGCGCCCGGTCATTCATGCAACAGATTGAACACCGGCAGGGAAAACTGGCTGACTGGGTTAAGCAGCAGCTTGAACGAAAGCACTCTAATATCGTGGCCTGTGCATTGGCTAATAAACTCGCCCGGATAGCGTGGGCCATTACGACACAACACACGGTATTTGTCGCCTAAAGCTGGCGTCATTGTGAACCTATTTAAATGTTACCCCACTGGTTTTGCGAAGACTGATTATGGATGACATGAACGGCCTACCGGCCTGATGAGAAACCTAACATAAAAAATGGCTCTTTCAAGCCGACAAGGTTTTAAGGTTCATCAGGCGCGGAACTCATCGAGGCGCAGGCTCCTTGCCTACAGTGACGCCGGATAGATTTAAGCAAGCCAAAAATTCATCAAAAATGAGTGTTGCAAAAACGAGGGGAACCATAGATTTTTATGCTCTCCTTAAGTGTTGGATTTAGAGATCAGAACCACTCGGTGAAGCCCCACGTCGTGGTAAAGTCTCTAAATATCTTTAGCTGTATGTGGCCCTGAATTCCAACGAATGCAAGATGGTCATCCTTTCTCATGCACCACTCGAATCCTCCAGCCGGACGCTCAACAACAACCATATCTTCCCATTTTTGTTGGTACTGAGCTTTACAGATAAGTATTTCGTGAGCGTTGTAGCCAAGGTAAGCCCCGCGATCACTTACAGGGGATGCCCGGCAAATAAAGCCAAGGTAGCCTCTCCCCTTTCCATCCCCGACGCACTCAAATTTTTGGTATGGTACAGTGCTTTCCCATATTGCCAATGACACGCTCCCCGGCGCTGCATGAAATATACTAGCTACCGTTACAGCAGTCGCGTAATCACCTGCTGGATACGGATGAATAATATAAGATTTTCCTGGGATCGGAGTATCGCTGCCTGTGAGTATTCCCATAATCATTCTTCGTTAGTTTATGTGGTATTCATTGTATTCACATTCATTTAGGTAGACGTTTTAATTATTGTGCCTTTAATGAAGCACAATAATAAATGACATCTACAATCCAACCATGAATTTCGACTCAAGGATATTATAACTTTTATTGTTTATTTTAATATTCAAGGAGTTTGTGTGGCGTATGGCACAAAGGCGACAGTAAAAATCTGTCTTCATAAAAGGTAATTTCAACGATTTTTCTTTTTGGGTAGGATAAGCATATTTATATAAATAATATTCCCAAATAGCGCTACATCTTATACTACTCATAATTCTATGTATAACAATGGGTTGAAGAAGGTCATGTGTAGCAGAATTATGAAACGTTATTTATTTCTTCATCTTTTTCAATTTGAGAGGTAACCGTCTTCTGGTATTTAATTCACAATAACGGATTTGGGATTATTCAATCCGGTTTAATACAGCAATGAGATTTATCCTTGTTGGTAATACTTCAGCTATTCCCGCTATGGCTAACATTTCTTTTCTTATCAGATTATAGGTGAATCAAAATCTCCCATAGTTTCTGAGCTGTTGCCTTTTTAATTCACTAAAACCTATCTCTATTTCCCGATGTTTCCAGTAAAATTTTAACAGTTTTTCACAAGGATAACGAACGGAGCCTATTAGGGAGTCAAAAAACCTTTTAATTTTCCCTTTGGCGTGTTCAGGCTTACCATGTGTACCTGCTTTGCTTTTGAATACAACTTTTGAGTTTGATGTTTTCACTTTTTGTTTTATAATAAAAAGTATGTTGTAACTAATTGTGTTATTCAAATGAGTAAATATTTATCAATTGACGATTTGAATAGTTGTTTTCAACAACAAGAGAGTAAGTTGAAGCAACTGTATGAACAATTAAATAGCTATTCTTTGTTGGCCGCTCATGTGTTTATTTTGCCTGATGTAGAAAAAGGCAGTGAACATGAGCCAGTAACAGAAATCATTGTGAATGAAATGACGGGTAATGACGCACGAAATATAGGATTAAGTCATTACCAGAAGCTATTTATATATCACAATAACCAAAATATCAGCAGTAAAGCTGCCGTTCGTCTTCCCGGTGTATTATGTTTTTCTGTGAACCAACAACAATATCGCTCTGCTTTACTTTTGATTGAGGAAATTAATAAGTTGAAAGCAGAGCTTGAACATATCGTAACGGTGCAATCAGGGGTGGATAAAGAGCAGCGGTTTGAGTTTGTTCACAGTCAGTTACATGGTTTGATAACTTTAAACGCTTACAGAACCATCACTCCCCTTCTCAATCCCGATTCAGTTCGTTTTGGTTGGGCAAATAAAAATATCATCAATAAAGTCACAAAAGATCAAATTCTGCAACGTTTGGAGAAAAGCTATAACTCTGGACGTGCAGTTTCCCCCTATTCTCGTGAACAATGGGCAGCATTGGTCGCAAAAGAAATTATCGATATAAAAAAATTACCGGACGATGTGGTGTTAAAAATCAAACGCCCAGTGAAAGTGCAGCCCATTGCACGAGTCTGGTATGCGGAACAACAAAAACAGGTGCAATATGCTTGTCCCCTACCAATAATTGCATTTTATGTTAACTATGGTGATAACCAACCAAAGGTAGGTAGACTTGCTAACTATGATGCCAATGCCATAGTGCATCGCTATAAACCCAAAGCTAAACCACTAGAATTGATTATTCCAAGGCTACATTTATATCGTGAGATTTAGTGCATGTTGCTTATTTGACCAAGTTTGGTCAACTGTCTATTATAATAGTGACAAATGATAAAAGAGGTGCTTATGCGAGTTTTTACACCAAGCCACAAAGTCCAGAGTAACCCACTTTGGCGAACAGTTGGTTTCCCATCAAGCAGTGGGCCACATTTGAATGCAATATTAAATGAAGGGTTACCAGTCACTATAGTTGATAAAATACAAAACTGGTCAACGTTCGGTAAAGGGGATATTTTGCGGATTGCAGGTATCCAAATACGCAGTTATTCAAGACGCTGTTCAGGAAAAGGTAAATTTACTGCTGATGAAAGTCAGCGCATTGCTCGGTTTGTACGTGTCATGGACCATGCTGTAGATTTATTTAATGGTGACAAAGATAAAGCAGCTCAATGGATGAAGCGACCTATCCGGGGTTTAGGATACGTAACGCCTGAATCAATGCTCGATACAGAAAGTGGAGCGCTAGATGTCATGAATCTCATCGGCAGGATTGAACACGGAATTGTATCGTGATCTTATACCGACTTACCCGTTCAAAATATGTCGAATCAGCATGGAGTGGTACAGGAGCAAAGTTATATGGTGGCCGTTGGCACAATATAGGAAGACCCGCAATTTATGTAGCCACTTCAGTTTCTCTTGCTGTGCTAGAAGTACTTGTTCATGTCGGAGATGATGAACTTCTCACTGATTTTGCTTTGTTAAGTATCGACATCCCTGAAAACCAAATTGATATTTTAGACATTGATACATTACCTTCTGATTGGAATGCTCCCGTACCTTCTACTTGCACAATGGAAATAGGCAGTGAATGGTTCGAGGTTAGTCATTCTATTGGCCTGGTAGTTCCCTCTGCCATTGTCCCCTACGAAAATAACGTCATTTTGAATCCTATGGCGAAAGATTTTTATAAATATATAAACACGGTTAAACGCTTGGATTTTGGCATTGATTCCCGTTTAGTAAAGGCAAAAAAATAATTTAAAGATCGTGAAACAAAAAACCGGAGCACTCGTCTCCGGTCAATTTTTCATGGCTAAGCAACAACTACTTCAAGCTGCCAACCATATCTTCTGGACGAACCCACTCATCAAACTCAGCTTCTGTCAGATAACCCAGTTTCATCGCCGATTGTTTTAATGTCAGCCCTTCTTTATGGGCTTTCTTAGCAATTTCTGCAGCTTTGTCATAACCAATATGTGTATTCAGCGCCGTTACTAACATCAGAGATTCATTCAGCAACTGAGTAATGCGATCACGGTTGGGTTCGATACCGACTGCACAATGTTCATTGAAGCTACGCATACCATCAGCCAACAAGCGAACAGATTGCAGGAAGTTATTAATCACCATTGGGCGAAACACATTTAGCTCAAAGTTGCCTGATGCCCCACCAATATTAATAGCAACATCATTGCCCATCACCTGTGCACAAAGCATCGTCACTGCTTCACACTGAGTTGGGTTAACTTTACCTGGCATGATTGAGCTACCCGGTTCATTTTCAGGAATTGAAATTTCACCGATACCACAGCGAGGGCCGGAAGCCAACCAACGAACATCGTTTGCAATTTTCATTATGGATGCAGCCAGACCTTTTAATGCCCCATGAGAATGAACCAGAGCATCACAAGTCGCCAGGGCTTCAAATTTATTTGGTGCAGTAACAAACGAATGGTTGGTCAGTTCAGCCAATTTCTTAGCAACACGAACAGCATATTCAGGATGAGTATTTAAACCGGTGCCAACCGCAGTTCCCCCTAGTGCCAATTCACAAACATGGGGAATACTGTCTTCAATGTGTTTCAGGTTATGCGTTAACATTGCCGCCCAGCCAGAAATTTCCTGACCAAGGGTCAATGGCGTCGCATCTTGCAAGTGTGTACGGCCAATTTTAACGATATCCTTATAAGCTTCAGCTTTATCAGCCAATGTTTTTTGTAATATTTTCAGCTCAGGAATAAGATGCTCACTCAGCGCAATAACCGCAGCAACATGCATTGCTGTTGGGAAAACATCGTTAGAACTCTGACTTTTATTGACATCATCGTTAGGATGGATAAGGCGTTCACTCCCCCTCACCCCGCCAAGGATCTCGCTACCACGGTTCGCCAACACTTCGTTCATGTTCATGTTACTTTGTGTTCCTGAACCGGTCTGCCAGATAGCAAGAGGAAATTCTGTCGGATGTTTACCTTCCAGCACCTCTTTCGCAGCAGCAATAATTGCTTCACCACGTTCTTGCGGCAGAAGACCCAAATCCATATTGACACTGGCCGCAGCCTGTTTAGTCAATGCCAGAGCATGAATTAATGCAACCGGCATTTTCTCCTGCGAAATGCGAAAATGCTCAAGTGAACGTTGAGTTTGCGCTCCCCACAATTGGTCAGCAGGTACTTCGATGGGCCCCATTGAGTCTTTTTCAATGCGAGTGGCTGCCATTACTATCTCTCCTTAACACACAGAATAATCGAATATGCATATACCCGTCATCTTTCAAGTTGCCTCTTTGTTGGTTGCACTCGCTCACCCCGGTCACATAGTTACCTATGCTCCCGGGGATTCGCTCCCTTGCCGTCGCGAAGCATCTTAAAATCCATAGGGTATAATCAGTCTTTGCAGATAAACTGATTAGCATTCTGTTATCATGCCACATATTAGTTCCTGATTATGCCAACCAAGTCGTATTTATCGTATTGTGGTAGAAAGGAAATAGATTGATTTTTTTAAAAAGAGAGTAACGGCCATGTTGAAGATGATAAATCAGATCCAGCACTATTCATGGGGAAGCAAAACCGCTCTGATGGATATTTATGGTGTTGAAAATCCAGATAATCTGCCAATGGCTGAATTATGGATGGGCGCCCATCCTAAAAGCAGTTCACTTGTAGCCAACCCAGAAACGGGAAAACCCATTGCCTTAAATGAATTAATAGCCAGTGATCCGGAAAAATATCTGGGAAAAAAAGTTTCAGATAGCTTTCACCGTTTGCCTTTCCTATTTAAGGTATTGTGTGCGGCTCAACCTCTCTCAATTCAGGTTCATCCTGATAAAAAATCCGCAGAAGAGGGGTTTACCAAAGAGAATATCGCCGGTATTCCGTTGGATTCCCCGGAAAGAAATTACAAAGATGATAACCATAAGCCCGAATTGGTTTATGCCCTTACCCCTTTCCGGGCAATGAATGGGTTCCGTCCATTAAACGAAATCGCACAATTACTGAAATTTATTACTGCGGCCCATCCCAAAATTCCGTTCTTTATTCAGACACCAAATGAACAGAATCTTGCCTGCTTATTTTCCCAATTACTGAATATGAGTGGTAAACAAAAGCAGCTAGCTCTTGGCGTATTGAAATCAGCATTGAATAGTCGGCTCGGAGAACCTTGGGATTCCATCAAAAAAATGACGGCATTTTACCCTGACGACAATGGTCTATTTATTCCACTTTTACTTAATGTCATCGAACTTGAACCCGGTCAAGCCATGTTTCTATGCGCCCGTACGCCTCATGCTTATCTGGAAGGCGTTGCTCTTGAAGTGATGGCAAATTCAGATAATGTCCTACGAGCGGGCTTAACCAACAAATATATTGATATTCCTGAGCTAATGGCAAACCTTGACTTTGTTTCAAAACCAACAAACACCTTATTTATGCTACCAAGACAGGAAAAAATCGCTAAAAATTTCCCTATTCCAGTGGATGATTTTGCATTTTCTATTTATTCTCTATCGGAACAGTCAATTACGCTTGATAACAATTCAGCATCGATTGTTTTTTGTGTTGAAGGTCAAACAGTTATACAATCTGGCGAACACCAATTGAGAATTTTCCCAGGTGAGTCAGTATTCATATCTGCTGCCGAAAAGGCTGTGATAATTCACGGTGATGGTTTTACCGCCCGGGTTTTTAATTAATAATACCAACCTGGGCCTAAAACTTATTCACAGGCGCTGTTAAGCACTACTTACACTCCAAGCTGTGTTAACGGCCATTTTTATATCGAGAGAATGCATATTACCTGCGAAATATGCATTAAAAGGACGGATTTGCATTATGAAAAAATCGTTAGTGGCAGTAGGCATTATTGTTGCCTTGGGAGCAGCCTGGACTGGAGCTTCATGGTATACAGGTAAACAGATTGAACAACGTATAGATCAATCTATTTCCCACGCCAATGCTGAGATGAAAAAAGCCTTCCCTGAAACAGGTCTGATGCTACAGAGTAAAGATTTCCGCCGTGGCGTGTTCAGTTCTGATGTCCGTCTTGTTCTGACAGTTAAAGACGGCGTTAAAAACGCAGAAATCAAACCCGGTGAAGAAATTTCAATTAAATCTGTGATTGATCACGGCCCTTTCCCACTTGCACAAGTGAAAAAATTAACCTTAATTCCGAGTATGGCTTCCGTTCATTCCGAACTGGAAAATAATGAATCTTTAAAACCCCTGTTTGAAATCACTAAAGGAAAATCGCTGTTCACTTCTGATTCTCGTGTCAGTTATAGTGGTTCTGTTATTTCTGATGTTGATATCATTCCTGTCGATTTTGAAAAAAATGGTGCTAAATTCAATTTTTCCGGTGCCAAACTGACTTCCGATCTCAGCCGTGATCTGAAAAAGATATCACTGGCAATCAAGAGCGACCAGTTAACCATCAATAAAAATGACGAAAATTTCCTTGTCAAAGGTATTGATTTAAACCTAGACAATAAAAAAGGCAAATTTGATATCTATATTGGCGATCAAAGCATCAAAATTCAGCAAATCAGCCTAAAAGGCATCGGCAATGAAGATATGATGCTTTCCGGCGTTAAAATAGATTCAAATATCGGTGAAGATGAAACTAATCTGAAAGGAAAAATCACTTATAGTTTGGATGGCCTTAAACTGAAAAATATTGATTTTGGTTCTGGTCAGTTTGCAATTACTGCCGATCGTCTGGATGGTGAAGCCATGCGTAAGTTTACTCAAGCTTACAATGATGCCACAGCCAAATCACTCTCTTCTGATGATATCTCTTCCGATGCAGCAGATACAGCTATTATTGATGCGGTATTATCTAACCTGCCTATTTTGCTGAAAAACAATCCACAATTTGGTATTGATCCATTGACCTGGAAGAATACCAAAGGTGAAAGTACCATTAATTACCAAGTGAGTTTGAAGGACTTACCAAAAGATAAAAGTAGCTTGTCTTCAATGAAAACAGAGGAAGCTATTCGCACCTTAATTCAGAACATGTCTCTGAATGTCACATTACCAAGACCTATGATGATTGAGTTTTCCACTCAGTCAATGATAATGAATGGCATGGATAAAGCAAAGGCTGAACATAATGCTGAGCAACAGATAAAACAGTTTGAACAACTAGGACAACTGTTTAAAATTGCCACGGTTGATAAAGATGCTATCAGCATTAAGTTTAACTATGCAGACGGTAATGTAGAAATGAATGGTAAGAAAATACCCTTACATCAATTCATGTCTGAATACAATTTATCGGACCCTTCTGATGATGAAGCACCAGAACAAATAGTGCCAGAAGGCGACACCCACGACAGTGGAAAAGTGAAAGCAGAAGGTACTGTGCAACCTGCGCAATAAAACGCGCCGATAAACGTTTTGTTAAATTGCCAGTCAACGCATGTGACTGGCATTTTTATATAAAAAAGGACCTGAACGTGATTGACATAAAACTCCCACTGACAGATTTACACCGCCATCTCGATGGAAATATCCGGCCGGAGACTATCTTAGATCTTGCCAACCAGCATAATATTCAGCTTCCAGCAAATGATCTGGAATCACTACTCCCCCACGTACAAATTATTGAAAATGAACCGAGCTTAGTCAGTTTTTTACAAAAACTTGATTGGGGAGTGGCAGTACTAGCTGATTTGGACGCTTGTCGTCGTATTGCTATTGAAAATGTTGAAGATGCCATCAATACTGGGCTCGACTATGCTGAATTACGTTTTTCCCCTTATTACATGGCGATGAACCACAAATTGCCGGTTGAAGGGGTCGTTGAGGCAATTATTGATGGTATCCGTTCTGCCCGTCAAAATAACGATATCGACATCCGTCTTATCGGAATTTTAAGCAGAACTTTTGGTGAACAAGCCTGTACTCAGGAATTAACTAGCCTGCTAGCTCACCAGCAACATATTACTGCATTGGATCTCGCGGGTGACGAGTTAGGTTTTCCCGGCCATCTTTTCCAATCTCATTTTACCAAAGCCCGTGATGCTGGATGGCATATAACTATCCATGCCGGCGAAGCCGCTGGCGCTGAAAGTATTTGGCAAGCCATTAGGGAATTAGGAGCCACGCGGATTGGTCATGGGGTAAAAGCCATTACTGATCCCGTATTGATGGATTATTTGGTTGAAAACCGTATTGGTATTGAAACCTGTTTAACCTCAAACCTTCAAACCAGCACCGTCAATTCTTTATTGGACCATCCACTCAAACAATTCCTGGAAAAAGATATTCTTGCTTCCATTAATACCGATGATCCAGCCGTTGAAGGCATCGACATCCGCCATGAATATGAAATTGCCGCCCCTGCCGCGGGTTTATCTATTGCTCAAATTCGTCAGGCTCAGATAAATGGGCTGGAAACTGCTTTTATCAGTGATACAGAAAAACAGTCATTACGCATGAAAGCAGCAAATCGTTAAACATAAATAGCTCAGGAATGGAATCTCCCATTCCTGATTATCGAGACCATAAAAATCTGTGGTGCACGGTGTTAAATCAACGATAGAATGAGCAAAGGAACATCATTCTATCAGACACCTCCCCATGAAATCTTATATTGTGAAAGTAGCCCTCCGAGGTATCAGCCCAATGGTCTGGTACCGATTCAGATTGTCAGGCGAGACTTCTTTAGCGGCTTTGCACTATATCATTCAGATCGTGCAGGGATGGCAGGATGCTCATCTGCATCAATTCCGTATTTAGGGCAAAAATTACGGCATTTCCTACTCCGGCGGGATCGGATTTCCTGATAACCCCTACAAAATTACGCTGGGTGACTTTGAATTTGATGCCGGTGACCGTTTTACCTACGAGTACAACTTTTTCGAGCACTGGCTTCACGATATCCGTATTGAAACGATTCTCGAAAATTCTCACCTGAAGTCTCCTTTTTGTCTGGCCGGAAACAGAATGCCCGGCGCGACGTTAGCCGATGAAACTGATAAGACACTGGCATTGCTTGACGCGATTATTCATGCTGATGATACGACCACGGTCAGAGAGATCCGTCCATTGGTTGAGGCGCTTGATGCCGTCAGATTCAACCGGCCCAAGGTTAATAGCCAATTAAGTCGGCTCAACCTTGATTCACCGGAACTGGAACCTATTGTGATCGGGCTGTGGCCGATAGGATGATCGGTATCCATAAAGGTATACCTTTTGCTCTTAACGCGTCTATTTGAGGCAATTTACTGATTTCCGCAGGCTGGTTGAGTTCATTAGCTTCATAGCCGGCTGCCGGGCTTGGGAAACCGGCCGCAACGGACCCGGCAAAGAAAGGTAATGAGTCGCCTTCATCAGAAGGCGGGGGATAAACTAACGCCAGCGCCATAAAATTAGCCTCCTAATATTGTTTATACATACAGTATATTGCAGCTATTCAGGAACAGGCAATGCCGGCAACATATTCACGTTATTGATTCAACTAAGAATTACGGTCAGTCGGGCCAGAACGTCATCCATGATTTTTGCAGGCACACGCTCAAGCCGCTTTCCGCCCCGTGCGCCCATGTCAATTGTGCGCGGCTGATCGCAGCGCACAACGCCGGTTGTACGTGTACCGGCACCGTCCAGCGATACTGCAAAGCCAGCGGTACGGACAAAATTACCACCGCTGGTAACGGGTACCACTACAGGCAGGCGGGTCACGCGGTTAAAGGCCGCTGGCGTGACAATCAGCACCGGCCGCGTTCCCTGCTGCTCATGGCCTGCGGTAGGGTCGAGTGAGACAAGCCAGATTTCCCCTCTCTCCATATCAGATTGCCTCCCGGCCTGCAGCTGGCGCGTCCAGCCATTCACGATCTTCTGCACTGATTTCGACATCCGGATCGCACTGTGCCAGCAGTTCAGCAAGCGAATATTGTGGGCGCTTGTGCGGCTCCACTATCAGCCGACCATTATCAATGACCATGCCGACTTCATTATCTGATCCCAGAGACAGTGCGTTCAGCAGCGCCGGCGGAACGGTCAGCATAACGGAACCGCCGACTCTCTTCAGACGAGTAGTATGCATATTTCACCTCCATAAAAGTTATATATAAATATAACATCCAACAGGGAAATAAACCAGGCGGCAACACTAAAAAGTTAAATAAATATATAACTTTTTATCCCAGAAGCGTAGCAGGCCCACTGCTGGCAGCAGTGCTACCCCGCGCCAGTAGACTAGGAAAATACACAGCAGGAACACCAGAACAGCGCCATGACTGACGAACATAGCTGTGTGATTTCATCATTTCCCATCATTTGAAGCATAATCAGATGGTCTAAGTCTTTGAAGAAATCTTATCAGCGATTTCCTTTGTAGAGCATAAAAATCTATGGTCTCAAAGGCCGAGCCTTTGCCCGGCGCACAAAATATCCCACGAAGGCTATTTTTTGTACAAACTGACGTCTACAGTGCGCAATGCGTGGTATTTCCCAGCTCCTAGCTGTAGTGACGCGCAATGATGATCGCCCCGATGCGCAATAAATGCCCTTTTCTCAACCACATTGCGTGAGAATGAAAAGCCGTTCCAAATCACTTTATCTGAGAATCAAACCACATTACTGATTTGCCCGCCCACCCTTCCTGAGAATGAGAAAACCACCAGAAAACCGGCCGGTTTTCTGGTGGTTTCCAGAGCGGTTTAAATTCTGTCAATGAATCGGCTGATAACTCGCATTAAGACGTTTAGCCAACTTCTCAAGTCGTCTATCCAGCGTCCAAAGCCTTGCCCCTGGTGTTATCAAGGTTGATGCCAGCAATGTAATATCAACCAGACCACATCCGAGGCCGTACAACTTTTCGTTTTCAATGAATGCCATTACCTCGATGATAGTGGCCTGATGACTCTGTGGTAACAGCCCCAGATCTCCAAGCGTTCGCAGTCTTGGTGCCGGAGGAGTACCACAGGCTATTTCAGCCAGTATCATCGGATGAATCAGAACCAGATCCCGGCTTAACAACTGGATCAATCCGTCATTCCTGTTTTTGAAATGGTCAATCCAGACGGACGTATCTACTAAAATAGTCATTATGCGGATGGCTCCTCCCGGCGACGGGGAACTATCTGCATATCAGGTGATGTGCTGCCGAGCGAAGCCAGTCTTTTTGCTGCCTGCACCCGAACAAACGTTTTCACCGCTTCACGGAAAATATCAGCCTTATCCATGCCAGGATCGGCCATTTCTAGTGCCTGTGCATACAACGCATCATCAATCGTGACAGTAGTTCGCATAATATAACCTCCTTGATTCACATATTGATGATAATATACATCAAAAATAGAATCAAAACAGTTTGTAAGAAAAGAATAATGGCATGGGACAACCTTGCAATCCGCACAAATCAAAGAGTGAACAACGTGCTGTGCCCCCCGGCGCCTATTTTGACGACTGCATAAAGCCGTCAATGAAGACCGGGCAGCAGTCGGAAAAAAAGCCTGAAGCCAGCTCTTAAAGAACGGCCGAGAAAGACGAAGGTCAGTACCACCGATTTGTCTAGGTGCTTGCGCGTTTCCTAGAAAACATACACAATCAACCCTGTTACTTTCATCACCCTATAAGGAGTTAATCATGCAAAGCATGACCATTGAGCAGCTACGCGCCGCAAGCGATGCCGGCGGCGTGGAAGGTGTGACCCTGAAAGGGCAAGGCGGAACCTTCCTTGTGCAGATCGCAACCCGCAGCGGTGCCGCCGCTGTGCTGGCGAAGGCCCGCAGCCAAGAGCCGCGCCGTTTCGGCAACCCCATTGCCGCCCTGAACGTGTTGCGCGGCGTAGGCATCACCATCGGCCAGTTCGACGCCAGTGAGTGGAACCCGGACGAGAAAGAAGAAACCGCCGGCAATCGTGGCCGGGCCGAGGCAATGCGCAAGGCCCACCAAGCCGCCGCCTACTCGGAGTGGCTGGCCGCCGAGATTCAGGATGCTATCGACGACCCGCGCCCGAATCTTTCACACGATGAGGTTATGGCCGAGATGGACGCCGATATTGCCGCCTTGGCCGCCGAACACAAGCCCGCCAAAAGGAAGCGCGCTTGAGCGCGGCTGGCTGATTTATGGCGAAGGCAAAGACCCCTTACCGCATCGAGTGGCGACCGAAGGCCCGCGAGGATTTGCGCGCCATTGTTCGATACATAGGCAAAGACAACCCGACCAGGGCGGGCAGCTTCGGTCAGGAGCTACGCGACAAGACCTTGCCGCTTGCGCAGCACCCGGAGCTTGGCCGCACCGGGCGGCCCGGCCTGCCGGATTATGTGCGCGAGCTGGTCGCACATCGGAACTACATTATTTTTTATCGCGTGCTGGACGATGCGCGCACCGTCGAAATTTTGCGAGTGAAACACGCGGCGCAGCAAACGCCGTGACATGGTGACAGCGGATCTCCCTGCAGGAGATGGAGAGCGTAAATAACTCAAGTGCCCCAGACTTTTTTATGCTCTCCCTTTTCAACCAACAGAATAACAATACTGATGCTTTTCAACTACTCAGGGAGCATCTTGCTGAGAGAGAGTTATAAAACTAGTTTTATTCACGTTACATTAGATGTTTTTTAATTTTATCAATACATGAACGACTATCGCTCACAATAACGATCTTAGATACAAACTCTGGATGAATGTCAAAGAAGTTATCTAAACGATTATCGAACTGTTTAGCAAAACGTAATAGCTCTAGAGTGTTATAAAATGTCTCTTTAGGTCGTGTTCTTGCTAACTTTGATAATAAAAATCGTTTGACTATACGTATAGCGCAAATCCAGTACGGAACTTTAAAAGTACAATCCCATTAGTCACAATCAATTTTAGTTAGGCTAATGATTTGCTTACAACTTACTAGCACAACTCATACCCAATGTTTCGCGTGAAGATTCTATTCCTGATTGTGGTTATATATTTTGAATATAATATCCAAGGCGGATTCGACTAATAAGTGCAATTTTTCAGAAGGGCGGTCAGTTGCTATAGTAGGCATCTTTCTCGCCAAAGGAAAATGCACTATGGCCTATACACAACTGACCGAAACAGAAAGATACCAGATT
>NZ_CAWPHH010000055.1:0-13462 GCF_963887965.1 Photorhabdus sp. RW14-46
TGATTGAACAATCTCCGGAGCATGAAACGATGTTGATGACTATTGCAGAACAGCTTGAACAAAAAGGGCTTGAGCGAGGTATCAAGCAAGGTATTGAGCTAGGTCGAGAGGAAGGTCGAGAAGAAGGTCGAGAAGAAGGCCGAGAAGAAGGCCGAGAGGAAGGTATTGAACTAGGCCGAGAGAAAGGTAAAGTGGAAACGGCTCGTGCCTTATTACGGCATGGCGTGAGTTTGGATATTATTGTCACCAGTACCGGACTGAGCCGGGATAAAATTGAAATGTTAAAGCATTAAATTCATCTTCTCTTTTACAGCAAAATGCCGATATTCAAGATCGGCATTTTTGTTCTTATTCCAGGTAATGGCTATACAAGGCACTTTTACGTTTGCCCGGCGAAGCTGAAACCGGTCAAACTGTAGTAGTTCAAACCTCGTTAGCAGTCAGAGCAGGGAGTTTTTCCTGCTCTGTACTATCAGTCTAAATCCAATTCCTTGAGCTTCCCTTTTCTGGTTCTTAACTGAGAGGTAGATTCCAGAAAACGATTCGCGTTGGTTGGTGATCTCATCAAATAAGCTGTTTCTTGCAAAGATTCGACATCAGTTAATGACATAAGTATGCAACTTTCGCCATTTTTACGAGTGATAATCACTGGGCTACAATCGTTCACGACATTTGTCATCGTTTCAGAAAGATTTTGTTTTGCTTCTGAGTAAGTTAACACTTTCATTTATCCTACCTATGCCAAGAAATAACCTGAAAAATACAACGAAATATCCATTCATCGTATAGCATATTGTACGATTTTTTTTGTATCTTGCAGACTTCTAAGTTTGTAATTTGTGGTAGCTGAGCGATAGCGGTCATTATTATCAGATTAACCGGGATGTAATATGTACATTGTGACAAGTACAAATATGAACATAAACATCTTTTTATAGTAATGACATTTGGCTATAGTTGAACATGACAAATGACGGTTAAGGGGGTTTTATGCGAGCTTATACTCCCTTTGCTCAACCTATTGATAAGACGCTTTGGCGTTTCGCAGGTCTACCAGGTAATCGAGGACTTGATCTGACTAATGTCCTACAGTCTGGTTTGCCTATAGAAGTCTTTGACAGCATTCACAAATGGTCAGATATGTCTAAAGCCGACATTATGCGTATCGCCGGGATTAAGGAGCGAAACGTTGCCCGATTAATTCGTGTGTTTGATGCCGCAGTACAACTTTTTGGCGGAAATAAGAATGAAGCATGGACATGGTTAAAAAATCCTGTGAGGGGGCTTGGTGCAGTTACTCCAATGTCTCTTAATTGCGACTGAAAGTGGTGCACTTGAAGTGTTAGATCTCATTGGGCGTCTGGAACATGGGGTGTTCTCGTGATTTTCTATAGAATTACGAAAAATCATTCTCCTTCTTTAACCTCTCTTGTCTAGATTAATACCCAGTTAAATGTGAACTGGGCATTTTTTAACGTCAGGATAGATGGCAGGTTTACATTAAATAGAATCGATATTAATTATTTCAAATGATTATTATTGTAAATATATATTATGTTTGTGAAATTAATATTATTCGTGAGAATATATTTTTGGTATTTTAATAAAGAAAAAATAAATAATTGATCATAATTAGTGAAACGTTATATCTTATGTGAAAGAAAAAAGTTTTCTGCGTTAAATATTGTTTTTGAATGTTGGTTTTGTTTTATTTGATAGATTTATTTGACTGTTAATTCCTGCACTCAGTATTTCAGATAAAGCTTAATCATTGAGCAGGAATGTTTGTTTCTGCCAGAACGGTCATGCTCTTTGGTTACGGTTATAACATTACTAATAATTTGCTCTGTTATCTTTTTTTGCTGAGGAAAGACAGAGGATTTGTATTGTTTGTGAAATGGGATGTTCAATGTAATCATGATATTCGTCGAGGGCGGTTTTAACTTCTATTAAACTAAAGGATTGTTTATGGGGAAATCATCAAACAGGAGCGCGGAATATTTCTTTACCGGGAATTATTTCGCTGATGACAATGATAATGACATTGAGGCCATTGGATTTGGGGGTTACATTTATGCCTGCGGAGGAAATGACCATATTACGCTGGGGTCGATTGCCGCCAAAGTCTATACCGGCACAGGTAATGATACCGTAGTTGGTGGTGCAGCATATTTATCGGTCGAGGATTCTACCGGTAATCTGACCGTAAAAGGTGGTGCGGGTTACGTCGATATTGATAAAGATGGTGATGGTGATATTTCGTTTTTTGGCGCTGCGGGTGGCGTTGTTATGGATCATACCGGCCATCACGGTGATTTGGACTTTACCGGCACGGCTATTTATAACGAAATGAACCGTGACGGTTTGACGGGTAATATGATCTTCGAAGGTTCGGGCGGTTACAACAAATTATGGCACGAAACCAATCAGGGCAATTTATACTTTAATGGTGCTGGCGCGGGTAACAAAATCGACCGCACTTGGTATGACAATTACAATGGAAGCCGTGGCGATGTCACATTTAATGGCGCAGGGGCTGCAAACAGTATTAGCTCGCGGATAGAGAGCGGTGATATTGTTTTCAATGGGGCCGGTGCTGATAATCACATTATACGTAGAGGTAAAGAAGGTAATATTATCTTGCATGGTGCAGGGGCATTGAACCGAATTAAGCGTATTCGCCAAAAAGAAGATATTTATGCGCAGACTCGTGGTGATATTTCCTTTGAAGGTCTAGGGGGTTATAACAAAATTTATTCTGATGTTGCACACGGTAATATTCATTTCTCCGGTGCCGGTGCTTACAACGAAATATCTAGAATAGGTATGAATGACGATTTTCGTGATGAGGCGCTGGAATATACTCAAGTTCAAGATATCATATTAACTACAGCAACGATGGGTGGAAGTTGGATTCAAAAAAACCAGCAAGTGACAGGCATTAAATCAACGACTGAGCCTGATACTTATCTCTTTGCGTTTGTTGACGAAATGTATACAAAAATCAGCAAAATTCAGCTCCAAAATGATCCCGAAACCGGTAAGCTCAATTATTACGCCACCTCTTGGTATAAGGAAGGTAATTACCTTAATGGTCTCGCTTCAACGGAAATTTCTTCTGGTAATGGCTTTGTCAATACCAATACCAACGATGCTTATCGTCTTTTTAATTTAATGATTGAACATCACCAACCGATCACTATTCATGCGGTTGGAGAGGGTTTGTCTGAAAACGAGTGGGTTATTTGTGCTGGCGGGGTAATAGTCAGGGCGGAAGATATTACCCTCTTTGAGGCAAAGATGGGAGGGTATGCGATCTTTTCTGATCGTCAGAAAGTTGATGTTGCCGCGATGAGATCGAATCGTCAACCAAATACGTATGTGTATGCCAAGTATCTGGAATCATGCACTAAAGTAGTGGTAGTTAAATTGGAAAATGATCCTGTTACGCAGGAACTTAAATATTTTGCCAGCGCGTGGTACAAAGCGGGTGATCATACCGGTAATTTGGCAAATGAAGATATTTCGCTGGCGAACGGTTATCGCGCTATAAATGCGGGTGGCTGCACACTAAGTCAACTGCAATATAGTCTTAATACAACAATACGTCGTGCTTCTGATCGATTAGCGCATACCGAAGAATATCGTCAGCAAGAACTTGTGAACTCATTTGCCCGTAATGGTGAGAGCTCCGGTGATATTCAATTTAGTGGCGCTGGCGGTGGAAATATTATTATATCCAGCGTCACGCAAGGCAATGTTAATTTTAACGGTGCTGGTGCTGCTAACGTCCTTGTTCACCAGAGTCAGCGTGGAGAAATGGATGTTAATGCCGGAGGGGTGGCAAATGTTGTGGTGCGGGTTGGGGATGGACGATTTCTGGCTCATCTTTTGGCAGTGGGTAATATCTCGATCCATAAAGGCAATGGTAATAGCCGGGTGGTGATGCTAGGTGGTTACAATACGCACACGCAGATAGGCAAGGGTAGAGCGAGCTGGTTAGGTGCCGGTGGTTTTAATGTCATGACCCAAAAAGGCAGTGGCCGTGTTTCCTCGGTATTGGTGGGTGGTGCCAATGTCCTGACTAAGCTTGGTGCCGGTGATTTGGTTTCCGGTATGCTCGGTGGCGCTAACGTTATCACGCATATCGCTGATGATGCCGAAATGTCGAATACCCGGGCAATTGCATTGGGTGGGGCTAATGTTCTTACCAGGAAAGGGCATGGTGATGTACTAGCAGTCATGGGCGGCGGCGCAAACGTTCTGACTCATATTGGTAACGGGAATACGACAGGTGTGATGCTCGGTGGTGCCAATATCCTGACCAAAATAGGAGACGGCGATACTACTGGCACTCTGTTTGGGGTAGGTAATGTACTGACCCATGTCGGTAGCGGCCAGACTTTGGCGGTGATGGGGGCCGCAGGCAATCTCTTGACCAGAGTCGGGGATGGAGTTGTGATTGCCGCCATGATTGGTGCAGGCAACCTATTTACTCATGTTGGTAAAGGCGATATATGGGCATTGATGGGGGGTGCAGTAAACATCTTTACTAAAGTGGGTGACGGTAATGCGTTGGCACTGATGATAGCCGCAGGTAACGTGTTTACGCATATTGGGGATGGCACCAGTGTTGCCCTGATGCTGGCAAAAGGCAATGTTGCGACTAAAGTGGGTAATGGTATGACGCTGGCCGCAATGATTGGTGGGGCCAATATCTTTACCCATGTCGGGAATGGTAATACTTTTGTGGCTATGATCGGTGGGGCCAATGTGCTGACCAAAGTCGGTAATGACCTGACCGCCGCCTTAATGGTAGGGAAAGCCAATATCTATTCGCATGTGGGCAATGGCACCAGTATCGGTTTGTTTGCCGGTGAACTGAACGTGATGACGAAAGTCGGTGATGGTACAACGTTGGCGGCCATGTTTGGTCAGGCTAATATCATGACCCATGTTGGCAATGGCTTAACCGGTGTTTTGGCATTAGGAGAAGCGAATGTTGTTACCAAAACTGGTAATGATTTTATGGGGGTTGTTGCGGGGGCGAAAGCGAACGTTATTACGCATGTAGGCAACTCGATGACTGCTGGCGTACTGCTTGGCGAAGGTAATATTCTGACCAAAGTGGGAGAGGGGACAACCGTCGGCTTGCTGGTGTCGAATGTGGGGAATGTCATGACCCATGTTGGTCATGGCACAACGGTGGGGTTTGCCAAAGGTAAAGCCAATATCATCACGAAGGTTGGTAATGGTACCGGCGTAAATGCGGTTTGGGGTGAAGCGAATATCCTGACCCAAGTGGGAAGTGGTGACCGTTATAACTTCGCGAAAGGTCAAGCCAACATCATAACCAAAGTGGGTGATGGACAAGAAGTGACGATCGTTCAGGGTGACGCCAATATTATCACTCATGTTGGTCACGGTAATGATTACACTGGCGCTTGGGGCAAAGCGAATGTCATTACCAAGGTCGGTGATGGGCGTAATGTGGTGTTGGCTAAAGGTAAGGCTAACATTGTCACTCAGGTAGGTAACGGTGACAGTTTTAATGCCTTATGGAGTGAAGGCAATGTTGTCACCAAAGTGGGTGATGGCATGCAAGTCACCGTGGCAAAAGGCAAAGCGAATATCACCACCACTGTGGGAAATGGCTTAAATGTAACAGCGACGCATGGCGACCTGAATGTGAATACCAAAGTGGGTGAGGGTGTTTCCGTTAACGTGGCGTGGGGTAATTTCAATGTTAATACTGAGGTTGGTAATGGCCTGAATGTTGCGGTGATGAAAGGTAAAAATAACACCAATATTCATATTGGTGATGGCCTGGGGATGAATGCCTCTTATGCACACAATAATGTGGCGATTAAGATTGGCAACGGTGATTTCTATAGTTTCTCTGTTGCAGAAAGCAATACGCAAAGCAACAGACTCTCTTCCTTCTTTGAACAGATCAAGCAGACAGCGTTAGGTGTAGGGGGTAGTCAGGCGATCAACTATCTGGTTCAGGGCGGTGAGGCTAATACGTCTGGGATGCACAAAGGCAGAGGGGCGATTCATTTAGCCGAAGTTTCTGCTATTGATGGTTTTAAGATAGATGAAATTGCGCCGGTAAGTTCAGATTTAAGCGGTCGTTTGAGAGGTTCTGTAACAGCGGTCGAAACGCCTGAGCTCGGAAGTATCCATGATTCATTGAATATTAACGAAAGCAATGCTCCGGGGCAGGAAGCCAATCTGATCATCAATGGTAATTTTGAACAAGTTAATTATGGCTGGCTGACAACTAATGGTATTGAAGCATCTCACTCAGCCGGTACTTATGGTCTTGATAACAAGGGGCATGGAGAACGCGTCAGTGAACTTGATGCGGATGTGAACACCACGATTTATCAGGATTTACAAAACTTGTTCGAAGGAGAAGTTATTTCACTGAGCTTTGATTTTGCCAATCGTCATAATGCTTATCTTACTAACAATGGCATGGATGTTTTCTGGAATGGTGAACGGGTATTCTCAACTTCTGGAGATGTCGCTGGATGGCAAAACAAAACGTTGGCGCTAACAGCAAAAACGGGTAGTAACCGAATCGAATTTAAGGGTACAGGTTTAAATGATGGCGTAGGTTATATTCTCGATAATATTGTTGCGAAATCTGAGAGCTCACTACCCGCCAAGTCTGTTATCGAACAGGCGAAACAGGATAATGCGGCGCAAAATGCGTTAAGTGATAAAGATAGAGCTGAAGAAGATCGCCGTCTCTTAGAACAAGAAAAAGAGCAGCAACTGGCAGCAATTGCAGGAATGCAGACTCAACTGGAATCAACGGATCAGGCAGCGCTAAACACCAATGGGCAAGCGCAGCGTGATGCGGTAAAAGAAGAATCACACGCAGTAACAGATGAACTGCTCTCCATGACTCAAGGTCTGGATGCACTGAATGACGTTGATAATTACCACGGTAAATCAGGTAACCAATGGCGTAATCAATTTGCCGCTGGATTATTGAACAATGTTCAGAGTCAATGGGAACGCACCAAATCTACTACACAGGAAGAGTTATTTAATGCTCAGCAAAATGTTACCGATAATCAACAACAAGTAAAAAAAGCGATTGCGCAATCGGAGGCTGGTGTAGCGAAAAGTGAGCAGCATCGTATTGGTGTGCAACAAGATGTCATAGATGCTTATAAAAGAATAAATTTGAAAGCGGTACAGTTACAACAACAGCGAGCAGAAAAAGCCAAAAATGAGGCTAATGTTGCCTGTCAGGCGGCGGAGAATCGAGGCAAACAGGATATTGCCGTGGCTGAGGATAAAGTGATTCAGGCACAGACTAATGTAAAGGAAGCGAAACAGAGAGACAATGCTAAACCGCAGCGAGTGGGTGCCCTTGGCAGTGGTTTGTCTGGAGAGGCTTACCAGTCCACGGCTATAGTTGAAACTAGCAGTTATGTTAACCCCGAGTTTGTTGTACAGGCAGATGGACGATTCAGTGCAGGATTGATGGAAGAAGATCTGGCCGTACTGAAAGAGGCAAAAAACAGGATTAATCAGTTGCCGGTCAATAAGCTAGCACTGTTGGATAAAAATCTGCTGACAACATCTTCTCAACATCGTGGGGCAATCAAAGGGGATGTGCTACAAAAAATTGATAATAAGATCTTCGACCTTATCGCGAATGGGAAAGCGCTGGAGGCTTATTCATTCCATTTTAGCCAGGATGGTAATGTGTTGGAAAAAATCAGCAAAATCATCCCGGAAATTGGCAGTGTGCTCCTGACTAAAGGGGATACCGCTGAGTCTAAAAAGTTCATGCAAGGATTGTGTTTTGCTTTATCTGCCCGTTACTTAATGGAAGAACGTGTACAGGGTTCAGGGGGAGGTAAAGCTTATATGTTGTGGTTAAAAGACACGGTAAAAGCCTATAACGACAAATCAGTCAATAAGAAAGCCGATATTAACGCCATTGAATCGGCTTTGTTGATTCAATATCGCCGTCAAAATATTGGGCTGGTTATTGAAGATTTATTATCGATGCAGTACAGCCAGTCTATGGATAGCTCTACCCCTGAAGCTTATAGAAAAGCGAATGCTGCTTATGGCGGCAAATTGAAAGCTAATGGATTGGCCGGGCCGAATATTAATAATGCACTGAATTACTCTGTTGAAGGCTATGAATCCGTCATGGATAAGTTGCGTCATGTGAGAAAGTCGACTTACATATCATTCATGTCTGAAGAACATGCCATGTCCGTTGTGGTGCATAAAAAACTTAATCAAACAGTTTGGTCATTTTATGATCCTAATTATGGTGGTAAATCGTTTGCTAACTATAACGATTTCCGCCGTTTTATGGATACGTTTCATAAAGGGTTTATAACGAGTTATAAATTCCAGGCAAGTAAAGAGTCTGGCCAAAGCTTTTATATTCACTTTAATAAGTTTGAAGAAGGAACCATTGCGAGATATGACGGCGTTTGGAAAACGTCACGTGATGGTGAACAAAACTACGTATTGCGTGCATTGAAAGAGCAAGGCACGGTATTTAACTTAGGTTCAAACGTCACTGGGCGTGTCATTGATTACCGGAAAGGTGATATCACCTTGGAAGTAACGGCTAAGCAAGGTAAACAAACGAAGAAGGTTCTGGTTGACGTTGAGAGCAATAACTTTAAGCAAGCTGCCAGCTTTGTGCAGTCGAATATCAATAAAGTCCTCTCTTATCCGGCAGCAAACCGGCTGATACTGAAAGTGCCGGTTGAGGGGGATGCGGCAAGCCCATTACTGGAAAAATGGTCATCAAGTGACGCGATCAAAAATAAAAATGCAGAGGCGTGGGAGCAGGTAACCGTCACCCCACAAACCGATGATCGTACAACTCGTTTTAGTCATCAGGTCATTATTCAAATGGAGGATGACCCGGTCGTTGCCAAAGCCGTCGCCAATCTGGCCGGTAAACACCCAGATTCCAGTGTGGTTGTACAACTCGATGCTGACGGTAAATATCGTGTCGTTTATGGCGACTCTGCCAGATTATCCGGTAAGTTACGTTGGCAAATTGTCGGTCATGGCCGTGATACGTCGGCGCAAAATAACATTCGCCTGAGTGGTTACACTGCCGACGAACTTGCTGTGAGACTAAAGCAGTTCAGTCACGATCTTAAACCGGTGGGCAAACTTGACCATATCAGCCTCGTGGGGTGTTCTTTGATCAGTGATGATAAGCGGGACGGTTTTGCTCGTCGCTTTATCACAGCGTTAGATAAGCAAGGTATTCGCAGTCATGTTTCTGCCCGCCGTAGCGAAGTCGCGATTGATGCAACAGGCCGTAAATTGACCCGTGATGCAAACAACCAATGGGTTAATAACTTGCCTGATAACAAAATTGTATTCGAATGGAATAAACAGGGTGAATTGACGCCCCGTACAGAAAGGGTGATTCGCGGAATTACTGAAAGTGACATCACCCTTGCCAAAGTGGGATATACCGGTGCTGATGTGGTGACGAGAGGGGCAGTTGCAGATTATCGTTATCCTTTTACTGCGCCAAAGAAACGTGAAAATACCATTCAGATTGACGCCAATAATAAATCGAATAATCAGCTTAGCTACTCCGGCAACATTCAGGTTAATGTGGGTGAAGGGGAGTTTACTGCGCTCAATTGGGGAACATCAAATGTCGGTATTAAAGTGGGTAACGGAGGCTTTAAATCGCTGGCCTTCGGTGACAATAATGTGATGGTTCATCTCGGTGACGGAGATAGCAAACACAGCTTCGATATCAGGGGTTATCAGGCGCTTGAAGGGGCGCAGATGTTTATTGGTAATCGTAATGTCAGCTTCAATCAGGGCAGCAGTAATGACCTGATTGTGATGATGGATAAATCCATGCCAACGCCGCCGTTGGTTAATCCATTTGATGGCGTGATGCATGTCACCGGAGTACTACAAAGTATTGCTCACTTTGGCGAAGAACGGGATGGGTTAATCGCGCAAGATCAGCAATGGACACTCACCGGTGCGAGCAAATTTGTACGGGATATGTCCGGTTTGGATCAAACCAGCAGTGTGAACTACAAAACGCTGGTTGAGCTGGATTTACAGCATGAACGTAGTAGCCGCGGTGTGAAGCGAGATATTGAAACCACATTGAATAAAAAATATCACCAATGGCTAACCCGCAATGTGACTGATATGGGCACAATGAGCCGCGCAAATAGATTCCGTCAGGCTAATGAGAAGTTGGCTTTTAACTTTGCCGTCGGGGGGCAGGGGGCAGATATTCAGGTAACAGCCGGTAACTGGAATTTTATGTTCGGTGACCATATCCAGTCGATTCTGGATACCAACCTGGGTTCGTTGTTTGGCCTGATGACGCAGCAATATTCGGCAACGGGTATGGTGAAGACTACGTTTACCTATCATCCGCAAGATTTGCCGCGTCAGCTTAAGAACAAATTGCTTGGCCGGTTAGCCAGTGTAAACGAGGAGACGACTTTAGCGGACATTTTTGGCGTCAATTATACCGCAGAGGGCCAAATGGTTTCCCGTACAGGAGAACCGGTTGATGGCGAAGCGATTCTGCGAGAAATGCTGGCCGTGATTGCAGAGTTTAGTGGGGATCAACTGAAAGCGTTTACAAATCCGAAGAAGTTGCTTGATGGTTTGAAAGCGGGCATGGATATGGGGGCGGATGGCATCAGATCATTTGCAGAAAGTCATGGCCTGCAAGGGAAAGCGCCTGACGAAAACCATACACCGGAATCTCCAGTGAGTGTCGATGGAAAGCGTGCTCAGGCCGATGATAAAGCAAAACCTGCATTTGGCTTTAACTCACTGAATTTGCCTAATCTGTTTGCAACGATGTTCAGTAAAGATAAGCAGACAGAAATGCACTCCTTAGTCACGCATCTGAAAGAGAACTTGACGGCTGATTTGCTTAATATGGAGGAAAAAACGTTTGATTTCCTGCGTAACAGCGGCCATTTGCATGATGATGGCGATATCCATATCTCGTTGGGGAACTATAACTTCAACTGGGGGGGGGACGGTAAAGATCTTGGTGCTTATCTGGGCGATAACAACAACTTCTGGGGTGGTCGCGGTGATGATGTTTATTATTCAATTGGTACTTCCAACCTCTTTACAGGCGGTGAAGGAGATGATCTGGGCGTCCTGATGGGACGTGAAAACTGGATGTTTGGCGGTCATGGCGATGATACCGCAGTGGTGGCTGGGCGAATTAACCATGTATTTATGGGTGAAGGCAATGACCAGGCATTTGTTTTTGGCGAAGGTGGTTTTATTGAGGCGGGTAACGGACAGGATTACGTCGTCGCCTCCGGCAACTATAACCGGGTGGATAGCGGTGAAGGTCAGGATTATGTTGTCACCATCGGCAATAATAACCAGATTGAGTTAGGTGAAGGCAATGATTTTGCCAGAGTATTTGGTAATGACAACCGGATCGACGGCTATTTCGGCAATGATGCGATAAAACTGATGGGCTACCATGCGGTAATTAACGGTGGAGAAGGTGATGATCATCTGATAGCCGCAGCGATTTCGAAGTTCAGTGAGTTTAATGGCGGTGATGGTCAGGATCTGCTGGTGCTGGGTGGGTATCAGAACCGCTTCCACGGTGGTTCGGGGGCAGACAGTTTTATGGTTAGCGGAGAGGTGATTGATACATCGGTCAATGATATCAGCGCAGAAGACATGATATTGCTTAATAACGTTGACTGGCGAAACCTGTGGTTGCAGCGCAGCGGATATGATCTGGTGTTGTCGGTGAAGTGCCAAACTCGGGACAACGATGCTCAGGGGGTGTTTGAGTCAGTAGGTTCGGTGACATTTGATAATTACTTTAATGGCAATCGTGCCAAATTGGTGACTCAGATAGGTGATAAGAACGCATTAGGGAAGCGTGAATTTACTGCACTGTCAGATAATGTGGTGGATTCTTTGATCCAGGCAATGAGTAGTTTTGCTCCGACAGTCGGTGATAATGGTTTTATTGAGGGGCTGGAGAGTCAAGCGAAAGTGGCTATTACAACGGCATGGACCGATGTCACGATTGGCAAAGGGAAATTTGCCTAATTAATTTCATGATAATTAAGTGGCTCAAGATAAGTGAGCCACTTTTATCGCTAATTAACCGGTTTTCTACATTAATTCCGTATTAGTATTAAGGAAACGATGAATTGCCTTTAACACTGCGTCGGGTTTTTCTGCGTGAACCCAGTGATCGCAACCGGCGATAACCCAAGCTTTGGCTTGTGGAAATTGTCTGGTGATATTATTCCGGTACTCTTCCTGGATATAAGAGGAAAGGCCGCCACGAATAAACAGGGCAGGGCGAGGCCATGTAGGGATTTCTTGCCAGCCGATGATCTTTTCATACTGGTTAATTAATACCGGTAAATTGAATTTCCATTCCCCCTGATGGAATGATTTCAGTAAAAACTGAATGACACCTTCTTCCTGAATATTTTCTCGCATAATCTTAGCGGCGTCTTGACGGGATTTAACTCCGGCTGCTGTCACTTTGTTCAGTGCGGTAAAAATTTGGTCATGACGGTGAACCTGATAGGCAACGGGGGCTATATCAATAAGAACAATTTTTTCTATCCGCTCTGGTGCTAGTGCAGTCATTGCCATCGCGATCTTACCGCCCATGGAATGACCAATAATAATGGCAGACTGAATTTGCAGATGATCCAGCAGGGAAATAACATCTTGTGCCATATCGTGGTAATCCATGTTATTTGCCCGTGGAGATAAACCGTGATTGCGTACATCGACTTGAATGACGGGATAGTATTGCTGCAAATCACGAGCCAAAACCCCAAGATTATTGAGATCACCGAATAACCCGTGGATTAATACCACAGGGATAGAAGAGAGCGGATTTTCCGGTATCTGCATATGGTAGTTTAATGGGTTGACTAATTTCATGATGAGAATTGTTTTCTTTCAGGTATTGATATCATGCCGTGTATATTGTTGCTTAAATTATAAAAAAGCAACCAGGCTGTACAATTATAGTTAATAATTTCTTATAATTACATCGTTCTCAAAATGTTCATGTATCAAAAACTTGTTAATTTTTCTATAGTAATACTTAATGAATTGAAAAATAAAGGTTCTTCGAATAAATAATATTTTTAAATGGAAAGTTTTAAATAACTTGTGAGATGATTATTGGTTCAATCATCTTAGTGGGGTTATTGATTGTGTGTTTATGTGATCTATATCTTAAAAAATTGTGTGTTAATTTTAATTTTTTGTGAAAAAATAATGAAAATTTACTTTATATTTTATTAAATAAAGGTATATACCCGTAATCATTGAAGATGCTTGATTTTATCCGAAATGGAGATCATTATCCTCGCTATGAAAATATTCATTACCGATGAACAAAAAGCCGAACTTGAACATCTCCATCACACCTGCCGTGATA
>NZ_CAWPHH010000056.1:0-6894 GCF_963887965.1 Photorhabdus sp. RW14-46
CCGAGGTGGTCACCGTGCCGCAGGTTTATGCGCGCGTCCGTCAGGGCGACCTGCGCAGTGATGGCAGTTTACTCGCCGGGAATACCGTGGCGCTCAACAGTCAGGGCGATATCACCAACAGCGGCACAATTAGCGGGCGGGATGTGACTCAACTGACGGCCAACAACCTGACCAACAGCGGCTTTATTCGCGGCGGCAAAGTAGATTTAACGGCCCAACAGACGCTCACCAACTGGGGCGGCCGGATTCAGGGGGATGACCGGGTAGCCTTGAAAGGCCGGGATATCATCAGTGCATCGACGGTGCGCGGGGATGAGGCTAACCGCTGGCTGGACCGTCCGGCGGGGATTTATGTGCAGAACGATAACGGCACCTTATCGCTGAGCGCCATCAACAATGTTCAGCTCACCGCCAGTGACGTCAAAAACGCCGGTAAAGACAGCCACACCGAGATAACCGCAGGCCATGACCTGACGCTGGACACCTTAAGCACGCGCCGCACAGAGCAGGGGAATTGGGGGAAAGATAACACTCGCCATCTAACCCAACAACAGGATATCGGCAGCCAGATAACCGGCACCGGTGAGGTGACCCTGCAAGCCGGGCATGACGTGAACGCCACCGCCGCCCATGTCAACGCCGGTCAACACCTGACGGCGCAGGCCGGAAATAACCTGACGCTGACCACCGGTACAGCCTCATCCGACTTAGTGGAGCACAGCAAGCAAACCAGCAAAGGCTGGCTGTCGAAGTCGTCAGTGGAAACCCACGACGAAGTGCATGACCGACAGGCGCTCAGCACCACGTTCAGTGGTGATAAGGTCAACATACAGGCCGGAAAAGACCTCAATATCCGCGGCAGCAATGTGGCGGGGACGCAGGACGTCAGCCTGAACGCCGGTCATCAGCTCACGGTTACCACCGCTGCGGAAGCGCACGATGAAACCCATTTGCGGCAGGAGAAAAAATCGGGCCTGATGGGCACCGGCGGCATGGGTTTCACCTTAGGTAAAGCCAGCCAGAAAGTCACCACCGACAGTGACCGCCAGCTGAGCAAAGGCAGCACAATCGGCAGCAGTCAGGGCAACGTCACCCTCAACGCCGGAGAACAGCTCCGGGTTCACGGCAGTGAGGTGATTGCCGGTAAAGACCTGACGCTGACCGGTCAACAGGTCGATATCACCAGCGCGGAAAACCGCCATCACACCACGACAAAAACCGAACAAAAACAGAGCGGTTTAACCGTGGCGCTGAGTGGTGCCGCTGGGGGTGCCGTCAACAGCGCGGTGCAGACAGCCAGAGCCGCCCGCAATGAAAGCGACCCGCGAGTAAAAGCCCTGCAAAACACTCAAGCCGCCCTCAGCGGAGTGCAAGCGGCGCAGGCTGGCCGACTGGCGGCGGCTCAGGGCAGTGACGACAAAGGCAATAATAATCTGGCCGGGGTGAGCCTGTCTTACGGTCGGCAATCCTCCCGTTCAGAACAGCAGCACCGTCAGACCACCCAACAGGGCAGCCACCTCACTGCGGGAGATAACCTCACGATAACGGCTCACGGTAACGATAAAGGGCTATCAGGACCGAACGGCGATATCCGCATTCAGGGCAGCCAGTTACAGGCGGGTAAAGACCTGCAACTGAATGCTCACCGGGATATTCAGCTCTCCTCCAGCCAGAACACCGAACAGACGACCGGCAAAAACAGCAGCCACGGCAGTTCGCTGGGCGTGGGCCTGACCGCGGGACCGGGAGGCACCGGCCTGAACGTCTCGGCCAATGTCAGTCGGGGCAACGGCCGTGAAAACGGCAACGGCGTCAGTCATACTAACACCACATTACAGGCGGGACAGACCGTCGGGCTGAACAGTGGTCGGGATACCACGCTGAAAGGAGCACAAGTCAGCGGCGAGCAGATTACCACCGAGGTGAAACGTCATCTGACCCTCAGCAGCGAGCAGGACAGCCAGCGCTATGACAGCCAACAACAGAATGCCAGTGCGGGCGTCAGTGCCACCGTGGGTCCCCTCACTAACGGTACCGCGAGCCTTAATGCCAGCCGCAATAAACTGCACAGCAACTATGACAGCGTGCAGGAGCAGACCGGGCTGTTTGCCGGCAAAGGCGGCTATCAGGTTAACGTCGGTAACCATACCCAACTGGACGGTGCGGTGATAGCCAGTCACGCAGACAAAGCCAAAAACACCCTGAACACCGGGACGCTGGGCTTTAAAGATATTCAAAATCAAGCGGACTTTACTGTTGAGCAGCAGAGTGCGGGCATCAGCCTAGGCCAACCGACAGCCGGTCAGGTCCTGAATAATCTGGCGGTCAATGGGCTGAGTGGTTCCCATAGCCAGGGCCATGACAGCAGCACCACGCACGCCGCCGTCAGTGACGGCAACCTGATTATCCGGGATAAGGCGCACCAGACGCAGGATGTCGCGAACTTAAGTCGCGATACCGATAATGCCGCGAATGTCCTGAGTCCAATATTTGATAAGGAAAAAGAACAGCAACGGCTGAAACAGGCGCAACTGATTGGTGAAATCAGCGCCCAGATGACCGAGATAGCCCGTACGGAAGGGAAAATTATCGCCACCAAAGCGGCGAAAGCGAAGCTGGACCATATCAGTGAACCGGACAAAGAGGCCGCCAGAAAAAAACTGGTTGACGGTGGCAATCCACACCCGACTTCGGCGGATATCAATAAGCAAGTTTATGACACCGCTTACACGCAGGCGCTGAATGACTCCGGCTTTGGGACCGGCGGCACCTATCAGAAAGCGTTACAGGCGGTCACGGCAGCGATTCAGGGCTTAGCGGGCAACAATCTCGGTCAGGCGCTGGCCGGAGGCGCTTCGCCTTATCTGGCGGGCGTGATAAAAGAGCTGACGACGGACCCGCAAACCCATCAGGTGGATATTGCCACCAATACGCTGGCCCATGCGATTTTAGGCGCGGTGGCGGCAGAAGTGAGCGGTAACAATGCCCTGTCGGGTGCCGCGGGTGCGGCGTCGGGGGAACTGGCCGCGCAGGTCCTGATTAAGCAACTTTACGGCGACGGGGCCAAAGTCAGTGAATTAACGGAGGAGCAGAAGCAAACTATCAGTACTCTTTCTACCCTGGTCGCGGGACTGGCTGGCGGCATTGCCGGTGACTCCACCGCCAGCGCCCTCACTGGTGCTCAGGCCGGGAAGAATGCGACCGATAATAATTTCCTGGGAAAACTGGTAACAGAAGGGTGTGCAATAGCTGCTCCGTGTCGAGCCAAAGTGGCAGAAAAAGTCCTGGAGATAGGCGTTAAGGCGGGTATAACCGGAATAGTGGCAAAGGAAATCGCTGATAAGATTTCTTCAGAAGACTTAGATCATCTGATTATGCTTCAGATGATGGGAAATGATGAAATCACACAGAGTTACCTAAATACACTTCAGGATAAATACACTCAAGTTGTTGATCCAGCTAATCTGCCAACACATACAGGTGGTAATCAGTCTGACGATATAAGGAAATACCCTAATCATACCGGTGGAAACCAACAGTTAAAGCCGGGTAGTATACCGAACCATACAGGCAATGAGGAAAATCGGTCTGACATTGCACCAAATCATACCGGCAATACGGAAGGTAAGCCGGATGTAGGTGGTAATACGACGGTGACCCCAATTCCTGATGGAACAACGAAAGATAATTTAGCTTATTTGGCCGAAGGACGGGATAACAGATTACCTATTCCCGAAACAACAGTTGCAGGTAATGGACTAAAAATTGAATCTAACTCTAAGCATACACCTGGAGCTCAAGGGTTCAGACCGAATGCTGGTATTGAACCACGAGACTCTTTGAGCATTTTTGAAGGTTCAGTATCTATAGATTCTGATAAACATAGATATGCTAAAGACTCCAATGGACATATCCATAGATTTTCACCAAATAATACAGGTGTCTACCATTGGTCTGGTAGTACTGGAGACTCAAAAAATAAATTGGAATTAACTGGAAAGGTGAAGTCTAGGTTACAAAAACAAGAAGGGTGGAAAATAAAATGATTATTGGAGATCCTTATCAAATTGCTATCCATATTGAGCAAATTGATGTCCTGTGTTCACCGAGTGGAATGTTTAATTTTATAATTAATGACACATTAGTTCCAGGGAAAGGAGTAACAATGGATCTATACATGGTGATATCTGAACTAAAAGAGAGCCTTGAAGACGGAATGCGCAAGAACTTGCGAGATGTTGGGAATATCCCATTGTCTGATTTAGATTTTTCTGAAGGAGAACCGGAGAACTTTATCTCATTATCCTCTGAATTATCAGATTATGGCTTTATTTTTTGGTTGGGTTTTGATGGCGATGAAGATCGTCTTATTTATACAACAAATTATGAAAAAACATTCCAAGAAGAACGATATCCTAGAGGAACAATAGAAAAATTAATTAGAGACCTACCGTTAGCAGAGGATTTAGTAATGAAAAAAACAGGAGCATTTATTAATACTGAGCTGAAATCATAAAAAGTTGCTACGGATAATAATGCCCTAGCTATACCAATGCCACCACCACCGATAGCCGGTTCAAACACGGGTGAAGCCGTGAATGAAGCAAACCAGACAATAGCTTCAGCTTTGGACAAAAAATTGAAGGAAATGGGAGAGTCTATAGATAAAGCTACCCAATGCTCTTTTGGCCGGGTATGTTCGTCAGATTATGTCGATAATGAAAGCCAACCAAATGTAGGGAAGAATCTGACAAATGAAGAAAAGTCTCAGTATGGTGGAGTTGGTTCTGGATCACCTAGTGGTTGGGAACCACAGGATGAGGAGAATGCGAGAACTCAGCAATCTGATTCCAAAAATTTTGATGATAAGTTTAAAAAGAGTGATTTAGTATCTTCTGCTAATAAGCCTATTAATAATCAAGGATTATCTGCTGGGGCTCGTGCTTGGGAAAAACACGCAGGAAGACCAGGAGGAATATTTGAGCCGTTAAAAGGAAATGTTACTCAGAAAAATGAAGCAGCTAGCCGGTTCGTAAATGAAGTGTTGAATAATAAGAATACTGTCCGAACCGATTTATCCAAGGGTGGTATAGAATACCGTCTACCTGATGGTAGAGGTGTCCGCTACAACTCAGATGGTTCTTTCTCAGGTTTTTTAGATCCTAAAAGGTAAAAAAAATGGCTAATAATTTTGAAGTGGATTTTTTTAGTGACTCCAGATACGAAGAGCTGACAGCAGAAATTTCGTATAGGGGGCAAATACTTTGTCAACTTAACAAAGACAAGGGAATTGATTCTATTGAGATTGAATTTTTTTCAGATAGTAGGATTTTGGAAAAACCAATAGAAATGAAATTCCCGTTAGACGAGTTTATAAATGTGTTGATGAATACAAAAGTAGATCTCATTACATGATTAAAATCTCGATTTTTAAGTTGGGATTTTACTTTTAATTATCGGTTTAGAGGGGGCCTCATCTAGATGATTGGTTCCTCCATCCGCGATGACCGAGACCAACTAACCGGTGGTAAAAGTCGCGTCGGGGCATTATGGGCCGGACATCGAACTACCCCGGGAAAAATCGTTTGTAACCGACTGAGTACATTGGAGTAATTGGTGTCCGGCGGTCAACTTCGCAATGGAATGCGTTGTTACCGATAATAATTTCCTGGGAAAACTGGTAACAGAAGGGTGTGCAATAGCTGCTCCGTGTCGAGCCAAAGTGGCAGAAAAAGTCCTGGAGATAGGCGTTAAGGCGAGTATAACCGGAATAGTGGCAAAGGAAATCGCTGATAAGATTTCTTCAGAAGACTTAGACCATCTGATTATGCTTCAGATGATGGGAAATGATGAAATCACACAGAGTTACCTAAATACACTTCAGGATAAATACACTCAAGTTGTTGATCCAGCTAATCTGCCAACACATACAGGTGGTAATCAGTCTGACGATATAAGGAAATACCCTAATCATACCGGTGGAAACCAACAGTTAAAGCCGGGTAGTATACCGAACCATGCAGGCAATGAGGAAAATCGGTCTGACATTGCACCAAATCATACCGGCAATACGGAAGGTAAGCCGGATGTAGGTGGTAATACGACGGTGACCCCAATTCCTGATGGCCCGAAAAAAGATGATTTTATTTATCAGGCCAAAGGAGAAAAACCAGAAAACTATTCTCCTGTAGGAGCAGGTAGGTCAGGTGCATTTAATGAAGCAAAACGTCGCTCAGGAATTCCTATTGGAAAACATCCTGATAGAGTATTGCCAAATGTTGATAAGCGAGGAAGGCTCCAGCCTGGAAAAATTTATGAATTTGATGTTCCTAAAGCAGGAGGGGGAACTCAAACAATACAAATTAGGGATGATGCCAAAGGTCATGATTTTGGAATAAATGATCCCCAGAATAGAGGGCCTCATTTTAATGATGAAAAAGGGAATCACTATGACTACTGACATGATAGTTAGGTATGCTACTGATATCTGTAAAAATAACGATATCACTAATTTTAGTTCTTTATTTATTACAGAAATGAATATTGAAGCGGTAAGCTGGGAACTATTAGATCTAAATCGCGAAAGAGGTTTTGTACCACTTTTTACGAAAATGGTAGAGACGCTAGAAATTTATGATGATAGAAGTTCTATTTATTTATATATAGAACTATCTGGCGTTCAACCGGACACATCTATTACTCGGTATAAACAAGCTTGGGGATTATTAAAATCAAGAGGAAATGATACAGAATTCGCGTTAAAAAAACAGAATGTTATGGTTCAGTCTTCACGGGGCTTGACTTTATCAGGGTTATGTCACTTTTATCTTTCCGATTTAAAAACAGCGGCAAAGTTAGTATTAACTGAAAAGAAAACATATTTGGCACTTATCC
>NZ_CAWPHH010000056.1:6904-13142 GCF_963887965.1 Photorhabdus sp. RW14-46
ACAGCAGAAATTTCGTATAGGGGGCAAATACTTTGTCAACTTAACAAAGACAAGGGAATTGATTCTATTGAGATTGAATTTTTTTCAGATAGTAGGATTTTGGAAAAACCAATAGAAATGAAATTCCCGTTAGACGAGTTTATAAATGTGTTGATGAATACAAAAGTAGATCTCATTACATGATTAAAATCTCGATTTTTAAGTTGGGATTTTACTTTTAATTATCGGTTTAGAGGGGGCCTCATCTAGATGATTGGTTCCTCCATCCGCGATGACCGAGACCAACTAACCGGTGGTAAAAGTCGCGTCGGGGCATTATGGGCCGGACATCGAACTACCCCGGGAAAAATCGTTTGTAACCGACTGAGTACATTGGAGTAATTGGTGTCCGGCGGTCAACTTCGCAATGGAATGCGTTGTTACCGATAATAATTTCCTGGGAAAACTGGTAACAGAAGGGTGTGCAATAGCTGCTCCGTGTCGAGCCAAAGTGGCAGAAAAAGTCCTGGAGATAGGCGTTAAGGCGAGTATAACCGGAATAGTGGCAAAGGAAATCGCTGATAAGATTTCTTCAGAAGACTTAGACCATCTGATTATGCTTCAGATGATGGGAAATGATGAAATCACACAGAGTTACCTAAATACACTTCAGGATAAATACACTCAAGTTGTTGATCCAGCTAATCTGCCAACACATACAGGTGGTAATCAGTCTGACGATATAAGGAAATACCCTAATCATACCGGTGGAAACCAACAGTTAAAGCCGGGTAGTATACCGAACCATGCAGGCAATGAGGAAAATCGGTCTGACATTGCACCAAATCATACCGGCAATACGGAAGGTAAGCCGGATGTAGGTGGTAATACGACGGTGACCCCAATTCCTGATGGCCCGAAAAAAGATGATTTTATTTATCAGGCCAAAGGAGAAAAACCAGAAAACTATTCTCCTGTAGGAGCAGGTAGGTCAGGTGCATTTAATGAAGCAAAACGTCGCTCAGGAATTCCTATTGGAAAACATCCTGATAGAGTATTGCCAAATGTTGATAAGCGAGGAAGGCTCCAGCCTGGAAAAATTTATGAATTTGATGTTCCTAAAGCAGGAGGGGGAACTCAAACAATACAAATTAGGGATGATGCCAAAGGTCATGATTTTGGAATAAATGATCCCCAGAATAGAGGGCCTCATTTTAATGATGAAAAAGGGAATCACTATGACTACTGACATGATAGTTAGGTATGCTACTGATATCTGTAAAAATAACGATATCACTAATTTTAGTTCTTTATTTATTACAGAAATGAATATTGAAGCGGTAAGCTGGGAACTATTAGATCTAAATCGCGAAAGAGGTTTTGTACCACTTTTTACGAAAATGGTAGAGACGCTAGAAATTTATGATGATAGAAGTTCTATTTATTTATATATAGAACTATCTGGCGTTCAACCGGACACATCTATTACTCGGTATAAACAAGCTTGGGGATTATTAAAATCAAGAGGAAATGATACAGAATTCGCGTTAAAAAAACAGAATGTTATGGTTCAGTCTTCACGGGGCTTGACTTTATCAGGGTTATGTCACTTTTATCTTTCCGATTTAAAAACAGCGGCAAAGTTAGTATTAACTGAAAAGAAAACATATTTGGCACTTATCCCCGACGAAAATATTTATGAGAGGTTAGATATAACACAAATTCGACATATTTCAGATTGGGCAAATTTCATTTGGCAACATAATGGCATCGTTTTAATGATATTAGGTGCTTTCGATGATCTTGGCTGTGAGATTGTTGCACTAGGAAGGAATGAGAATATTTTTTCTCTAACAAAAGGTTGTTATTGAGAATAACTCTCTGAGCGCGGATCAGATAGATGACTTTGCGGCCAGAGCCAAAGGGTGTGAGGGACGCGGCGACTGCAAACAGATCACGAAGGAAATGGAAGATCTGAGCCTCAAGCAGCAAAAAGAGCTGATCACGGTGTGTTCCTCCAACCCCGCCGCCTGCAAGGAAAAATACGGTGATATCCCGGCTAATGGTATGCTGGTACGTCAAGCCATCGATCGCGTACTGGGTGACGATGTGCCTTCACGGATGAAGAATGACATGTCTTCTCTGTTGGCCCAGCAGATTGAAGCCGAAGGCGTCGTTTCGAGTACGGAATTTGCGCATCAGTTGCAAAGCCGCTACGGTATCGACAAGCAGCAGGCAGAAATCTTAGCGGGTGCGGCATTAGGGGCTGTTACCGGTGGAATGGGCAAAGGAGGCAAGCCCGGCAATACGGCAGCAGAGAAAAACATTGTTGTGGTAGATTCCGGTAAGAAAGGCGGATGGAATAAGGCCCTGAACAAACCCGAACCGAATACGGTCTATCATGTAGATGGGAATAAGACCTATCACATAGATGGACAAGGAAGGACCAGTAATATTGAAGCATCTTTGTCTCCATCAAGAAATGATCGCAATACGTATCAGCAATGTAAGGCTGGAAAGTGTGGGAATATAGGAGATGAAGGAGGGCATCTAATTGCCAGTATTTTTAATGGTCCCGGTGAAAAAATAAATATTGTGCCTATGGATGGAAATCTTAATAAAGGTGCCTGGAAACAAATGGAAAATACTTGGGCAAAAGCATTGAAGGATGGTAAGCAGGTCGATGTGAAGATAGAACCGATTTATTCAGGTAATAATATTCGTCCAGATAGATTAAACGTTCAATACTCTATTAATGGTGAGAGACCTGTGATTGTTGACTTCAAAAATGCGCCAGGAGGCGGGAAATGACTGATGATTTAGATATATATCAAAAAATTGGGCAACTTTTGGTTGATGCAGGGCCAAGTGATGCTCAGAAGATGATAGTCAGAGCAAAACTTTTTCCCGAAAATGACGGTTGTAAATATGAATTTGATTATATTGATGAAAATGGTGAACTAGGCTGGTTTTCTCCTGATAGTAAAGCCCCCGGAGACCTTACAGAATTATTAGTGCAACTGAGATCTTTTTTTGTTGACAATAATCTAACTAATGGAAAACCCGCTTGGTCAGGGTGTGAAATCACCGTTGATCTGGATAAAATGAAAATCAACATAGATTTTAAATATGATGATTAGAACTCGCCCCGGCTTTGTGCCGGGGCCGTTGTTTTGTCCTATTCTGTCATCATCAACCCACCGGGATAATACTTAATCCAGTTAACGGCAGCACTGGGGTTGAACGGTGCAATACTCAGCCCCTCCAGACACTGCCAGAGTTCCAGCGTATTCTGGGCCGTAATCACAATACAATCCGGCATCACCCGTATCTTTAGCGGCATTCCGAAGGTAAATCCCGCCTCTTGTAACCATTTTCCCTTTAAAGAAATGCTGTTTTTTCCTGCTCTCCCAAAACGCTCAGCTTGGGAAATACGGCGAATTGTTTTATCATCGCGTCCAGCCATAATTAACTACCTCGTATAGTTGGTTGTGGTGAGCGGGCTGGCGGTGTGGCTGCACCATCAGCCCGCGTTAAAATCCCTTCTTTAATTAGCCGCTTGTTTTTTATTACTGAGCCTGCGCAATCACCGCATCCAGCATCTCAGACACCAGCTTCTGTTTACCTTTGGGTAACTGACTAATAATCTGAATCTGTTTTTCCAGTCGTGAAGCCGGGCCGCGCTTACTCAGTATCCGGTCACTCTCTTCGCCGAATAACTTTTCCAGTGAAACTGAAAGTATTCTTGCCACAGTTGGCAGTATCGATATTTGTATCCTCCTTCTTCCCGCCTCCCATGACTGAACAGCCTGCTGGGAAACATTAAGCTTCTGCGCCAGTTGAACCTGTGTCAGCCCTGCCTCCTTGCGTAAGGTGGTTATCCTCTTGCCTAATGTCATCATAAAAATCTGTTCTTCACTGCTGATAGATGCGGCCATAGTCTTTTTTACCGATGTTGTTCGTGACTCAATGACCATAATCTACTCCCTGTTTTACATCTTACTGTTGTAAATACTACCTACTGTAGTATATGCTTGTCGAGTTATTTTTATCAAAACCCTATTGACAGGTTTTTACAGGAGGTCATTGATGACCCGCGTTCCCGATACCGATTTAGCCCGCTTAAAGCAAACCGTCTCGTTACTGGGGCTGGCGCGTAAGCAAGGCCGTCCGATGAAAAAACGCGGTGAGGATTATGTGCTGCGCTGTCCGTTCCATAACGAGAAAACGCCCTCAATGGTGATATCGCCGGCCAAGAACCTGTATCACTGCTTTGGCTGTGGCGCAGCGGGATCGGTGCTGGACTGGGTGATACAAACGGAAGGGGTGACGCTGAAAATCGCTATCCGCCGACTGCGGGAGCTGGCCGGGTTGCCGGATATGGACAATGCAGTTGTGGCCGCTTCTTCGTTAGCCGCACCGCCGGGATCACAGGCGGCCCCCCTGCCGCGCCCGAAACTGGCCGACCTGGACGATGACGGGCAGGCGCTGTTGCATCAGGTGATTGATTTTTATCATCAGCACTTACTGGCGTCACCGGAAGCCAAAGCCTGGCTGGCACGACGCGGGCTGAATCATCCTGAACTGGTCAGCCACTTCCGGCTCGGTTATGCGGGTCATCACGGTATCAGCGGTTCCGCGGGGTTGTTGCCGTCCAAAGACAGTCAGGAAGGTCAGCAGTTGCGCGGCAAGCTGTCGGGGCTGGGCGTGTTGCGTACCACCACCCGGCAGGACCACTTCCGGGGCTGCGTCGTGGTGCCGATAATCGGCTGGGCCGAATCGACCAGTGTGGCCAGCCGCGGGCGGGTGCTGCAACTGTATGGTCGCCGAACCCAGCCGGATTACAAAGTCCTGAAAGACAGCCCAAAGCATCTGTACCTGTCCTCACCACTGGCCGGGGTCTGGAATGAGGCAGCGATGAAAGCCGCTGCGGAAATTATCCTGTGCGAAGCGCTGATCGATGCTATGACCTTCTGGTGTGCCGGGTTCCGCAACGTGATCGCCGCGTTCGGGGTGAACGGGTTTAACCGTGAGCACCTCGCAGCCTTGCAGTATCACGGCGTGAAACGGGTGCTGATTGCCTTTGACCGGGACGAGGCCGGAGACCGTGGCGCGGCTAATGTGGCGGCTGATTTACTGGAAGCCGGTATCGAGGCGTGGCGGGTGCAGTTCCCACCGGGCATGGATGCCAATGACTATGCGCTGAAAAGCGGCAACGCCGAACATGCGCTGGGGCTGGCCTTGCAACAGGCGGTCTGGCTGGGACAGGGAACCGCGCCGGGCGCGGTGTTCAGCCATGAGCGGCCCGTCTCGCCGAGTGTGACGGAAAAGCCTCACAATGCCGAGGTGGCTAAACCGGCTGCCTTAGCCGCCCCGCCGGCGCTGACTGTTGCCCCCGTGCCCTGTGAGCGCACGGCCTGCGGTGAACTGCTGATGAAAAGCGGGCCACGTATCTGGCGGATACGGGGGATGAAAAAACCGCCGGTGCCCGATGTGATGAAAGTCAATGTGCAGGTGCGGGATGAAACGTCCGGCCTGTTCCATGTGGATACGCTGGACATGTATCACGCGCGGCATCGTCAGAACTACATCAGCACGGCGGCGCAAGAGCTGGAATGCGAGCTGTCGGTCATCAAACGCGAAGCCGGGCGGGTCTTGCTGATGCTGGAGCAGCAACAGGACGCGCAACAGCAAGCCGACGCCGAAGCCTCAGGGACAACGGCGGTCACGGTCAGCGCGGAAGACGAAGCCGCCGCGCTGGCGTTGCTGACATCACCGAACTTAACAGAACAGATTATCAACGACATGGCCGCCTGCGGGGTGGTCGGCGAATCGACCAATCTGCTGACCGGGTATCTGGCGGCAGTCTCGCGCAAACTCGATAAACCGCTGGCCGTGTTAATCCAGAGCAGCAGCGCGGCAGGCAAGAGCAGCCTGATGGATGCCGTGCTGAACCTGATGCCGGAAGAGGAGCGTATCCAGTACTCGGCAATGACCGGACAGAGCCTGTATTACCTCGGCGAAACCAGCCTGCAACACAAAATACTGGCGATAGCCGAAGAAGAAGGCGTGCGGCAGGCGGCCTATGCCCTGAAACTGTTGCAATCCGACGGCGAGCTGAAAATCGCCAGTACCGGCAAGAACGAACAGAGCGGCGAACTGGTGACGCGGGAATACAAGGTACAGGGACCGGTGATGCTGATGTTAACGACGACGGCCATTGATGTGGATGAAGAACTGCTGAACCGCTGTCTGGTGC
>NZ_CAWPHH010000057.1:0-11298 GCF_963887965.1 Photorhabdus sp. RW14-46
ATCCAACGCTGAGGCAAATCGATCGCAAACTCGTGTTATGGCTGACCCGTAAACATAAGCGACTTCGGGGCCACCGGAGACGGGCCAGTCACTGGCTGGCGCGTGTTGCGCGGAGTGAAACGAGGTTATTTGCCCACTGGCCGCTACTATGGGGGCAGGCTTCAATGGGAAGAGCCGGATGAGCGGAGACGTTCACGTCCGGTTCCGTGAGCGCCTTGGGGGGAGGTTCCCCGGGGCGACTCGACTCGTCATCCACTGCAAGAGTCATGTGCAAGCAATGATGTTACATGGCAAGCTTAGAAAGCGTCTGGCTGAGTGTAAGCTGGAGATGAGTCCGGGTAAGACGAAAATCGTCTACTGCAAGGACAGGGAAAGAACGGAGACATATCCTGAAATCAGCTTCGACTTTCTGGGCTATACGTTCAGGCCAAGAAAGTCAGTCTCGAAAGAAGGAGAACTATCAGTGAATTTCCTGCCAGCAATGAGTGCCAGAGCTGCGAAGGCAATCCGGCAGACAGTACGGGGCTGGGATTTGAGTCACAAAACCCCGTTGTCGCTGGAAGTCATGGCGCGTTGGCTCAATCCCATGTTACGAGGTTGGATTAAGTACTATGGGCGCTTTTATCGGTCAGCAATGGATCGTATAGCCAGTCATGTAGATCTGCACCTTGCTAAATGGATTACCCTCAAATATAAGCGGGTACACGGTAGTTTGGCTCAGGCGTATGAATGGTTAGGCAGAATACGGAGCGTTAAACCCAGCCTGTTTGCACACTGGGAAATTTGTACGCGGCGCGAACGGTCAACGACAAGAGCCGGATGACGGGAGACTGTCACGTCCGGTTCCGTGGGAGCGCAGGGGGGAGGTTCCCTTGCGCGACCCGATAACCCCAAACTGGGAAAATTATGTGGGTGTACAGCTGGAGATTCCAATTGGTGATATGACAAAAAAACAAATGGAAGTGCAGGCCAAAGTGGATGTTCAGAAACAGGCAGTACGCTTGGAAGAAGCAAAAATAAATCTGGAACAAAAAGTCATCAATGCCATCCGTGATACAGAATCACGCTGGCAAGAGTACCAATTAGCGATAAAAGCCAGCTCGCTTTCTCAACAGAAACTCAAAATTGAACAGGAAAAATTACAGGCCGGAAGATCCAGCAACTTTCAGGTTCTGAGTTTTGAAAATGACCTGAGGAATGCTGAAAATGCACGCTTAAATACCCTTATTCAATATCTCAATGCTCAGGCTGAACTGGATAAAATTCTTGGCACGACACTGGAAAGCTGGGAGATAACGATCAATGAATAAACATTCAATGACTCAACGTTATCGATGGGTCATCATTGGCATACTTATCGTAGCGGCCTGTTTTGTTGTCTTTTTATCCTCAAAAAAATCACCAGATCAGGAATCAGTGCAGTGGGTTGAAGTAAAACACAGCCTGATAGAAAAACATGTCTGGTAGGCAAACTGCAATCTGGGCGTCTTGAAACCATACCCGCGCCATTTGATGCCATTATCAAACACGTTTTGGTTAAAGAAGGGCAACGGGTAAATGCGGGTCAGATATTAGTCACACTGGATACCCGAAAGCTTGATATTGAACTTCGACAAGCGCAAGTTGAAATGATCAAGGCATCATCTGTCGTTGACCAATTGCACGATTGGGAAAACAGTCAGGAAGTCATTCGAACCAGAAGAAACGTCGAAAATGCAAACCACATGGTGATGGAATTAAAAGATAATCTTGCAAAAACACAGGCGCTTTTTTCACGGGGCATCGTTCCACGAATGGAAGTGGAAACTCTTGAGCAGCAACTTCGCCGACAACGCACAGAGCTTGCTTCCGTACAGGACGATCTTGAATCTATTCGACAAAAAGGAAGTGTTAATAATGTACGTGTTGCAGAAATGGAGCTTCAGAATGCAACAAGCCACTATCAGGCACTACAAACACAATACTTACATAAAGAAATCAAGGCGCCATTTTCGGGTGTCGTGCTTAGGGCAGCACAAGGAGAAAAGGGGAAGTTATTAACGCTTCAGACCGGCGTTCGGATTACCGAAGGAATGCCCTTACTGGAAGTGATGGACACAACACGGTATCAGGTACTGGCACAGGTTGAAGAAGTCGATCTTGCCAAACTCAAAGAAGGACAGGGAGTAAAAATCAGCGGGGAGGGATTTTCTGAGCACGCTCTGGATGGGGAAATTGAAGCCATTGCCATGCAAAGTGTCAGTACGGATAAACCCGGATCGGCGATTTATTATGATGTTGTGATTAAAGTGACTTCACCCATGAATCAGGGTTATCCCCAGGGGTTACGCATGAAATTTTGGTAGGCTAAAATTGATTAAATAACAGCGCTTCCATATAGCCATTATCCCACCCGGCTGATTTCCTTCGGGCACTCAAACTCAGTTTACTGTTGGTGTCTCGTTTAACGATATTGAGCGCCATTTTACGTAATTGGGTGAATATTCTTGTGGCGATCCGCTCTCTCATCCGTGAATCATCTTCTCGAAAAGTGACATCCAGTACCCAGTGTAAACTATTTTCGATAGCCCAATGTTTTCGTAGAGCACCTAACTGAAAGGCGGGATCATCCCGGCAACTGCTTAGATAATAACGAAAATCAGAGGTCACTGTGTCAGAATAATGTTCCTGTCGTATCGTTTCCGTTACCAGGAGGGCCTGAATATCTGGCCAGGAATCTAAGTGTTTTGTTTCTGATGTCAGTGGCAGAACCCATCCGCGTCGTCTGACAGTACGTCCGTGGCTATCATCGAATTCATCCTGGCCAGGTTTAAGGTAAGGCTTTTGGGCTATCTGTTGTTGTTGAAAATAGTCAACGGCTTCCGAAAAGTTTTTCCCCTGATTGCCTTTAAGCGACAAAATATAATCGGCTTCACTCTCGCGTAATTGCTGAGCCATCGTGCGTTGGCAGCCCATCGCATCAATCGTCACGAGGTGTCCTTTCAATGAAAGCATCGATAATAATGCGGGGATGGCCTTAATTTCGTTTGATTTTCCGTCTACGGTACACTGACATAAGCTGAGTCCTTTCTCAACCGAGAATGCACTCACCACATGTAATGGGCTTTGTTCAATTTTCTTATCAAACGAATGACGTAAACTTTTACCATCAATCGCAATGATCGCCCGCTTTTCTGAAGAAACATCATGGGAAACCCACTGATAAAAATGACGTTCAAAGAGGCCGGGATTTAATAAACTGAAACAGCGCCGGAAAGTATCATGTGACGGAATACCCCCTTTGAGCGGAAGAAATGAACCCAGCCAATCCTTTTTTAGCTGGCCGTACTGTTCAATATCGGTCCAGGCGTTAGCCCCGGCAATGACAGCGCATACCGCGATCACTAAGATATCAATAAAACGGTGTTTGACCTTTCCCTGACAACGTGGATCTGGAAAAGCAGAAAAGACCTCCACTAATTCTTTCATCAGCGCCCCTCTAAAAATGAAGGAATTATCCACTAAATATTTTCATGCGTAACCCCTGGCAGTCAGGTCAGGATAAAGTTCCGCCCTACCCCGGCCAGCGTAATACTGAACTCCGCCGCACCGCATTGCAGCCTTGACCATTTCGCCACTGCTGCCCTACGTGCCATCTGCTCATCTGCTCTGTTTTAAAAGTCTGACGCATCACGTAGACGTTTCCGTCCGCCCCTTCCAGATATTTCCCTTCACGCTGACTGGATTGGACTTTTTGGGGTTTTACGCTGGCGTTTCATTGTGGTAACAGCATGCTATTTAGAGCTTCAGCTAAAGTGATTTTATGTCCATTGTCCTCCAACAAACTAAAGTGGTTACCCGAAACAGCAATCAATTGCAGTAACACATCAGGCATGATTTTTACCCAACCTAATGACGGCTCTAGACTGACAGGTTCGGGGGTTTCATTCATCATAAAGGAAATAATGGGGGAAGGTTCTACCGCGTAAAATTGATGCAACGGTATTGTCAGTGCAGTCGGTTCATAATCTGCCACTATTTGCGCATAATGTGCAATTTGATCCCAACATTTTGCAACCACATCAGCACGTAGATTTGCCGAATATAACGCGATGTCTTGTGCTGCTTCAATAAACTGCACCAAATTCAACTCCTCAATACGCTGGTACAACGCCGATATTTCTTCAGGATGCTCTCCTCCTGACTGTCGAGCAAGTTCGGTAAAAAAGTGATATTTAGGTTGTAGGGATTCTTTCCCAAAATAATCAGGTGCAGGTGTATCAATCAATCCCAAAAAATTAACCTGCTCACCCATATTTAAAAGCTGCTGAGCCATCGCATAGGCTAATATTCCACCGGAAGAATATCCTACTATCCGGTATGGCCCTGTAGGTTGAATGGTTTTCATTAAGGTAACCACTCTGGCAGCGAATTTTTCTATCGTTGACATCGGTTCTTCATTGGGGGCAGGCCAGGGCAACGCATAAATCGAATAATCCGTTGAAAGATGCTGAGACAACCCGAAGACATACGAATAATCGCCCAACCCACTAGGAACGAAAAATAGCGGCAACCCTATTCCGCCAGAACGTACTGATATAACGCTATTTTGCGCTTGCAGCAAGGCATTTGGAGTGATTTTTACCGCTAGTTCAGCCAATACGGGGAACTGGAACAGGGTATTTAATGTGAAATTCAAGCCCTGCCCGGCAGCCATATTCATCATGCGCGCCGCTAACAAAGAATGCCCACCTATAGCAAAGAAATTGTCGTATCGGCTGATTTGCTCAATGCCCAACAGTTCACACCAAATCGCCGCCAGCACCGTTTCACTTTTCCCTTGCGGCATCTCATAACGTTGACGGGCAAATGCTTCACTATCCGGTGTTGGTAATGCCCTTCGGTCCAGTTTCCCGTTAGCGGTTAACGGGAAACTGTCTAAACGCACAAACGCCGCCGGCACCATATAATTCGGTAGGATCGAACTTAGGTGGGCACGCAAGCTATTTACCAGTCCCTCTTCCGCGTCCGCCACCACATACGCCACCAACCTTTTCTCCGCTCCGTCCCCCAGTGCCAGCACCACCGAACCATGCACTGCTGGGTATTCTACCAGCCGTACTTCAATTTCCCCCGGTTCAATGCGGAATCCCCGAATTTTCACCTGCTGGTCATTGCGCCCCAAAAATTCCAAGTTACCGTCCGGCCGATAGCGTGCTAAATCACCGGTGCGGTACATGTATACATCCGGTTTATCACTAAATGGATCATGAAGGAAACGTTCCACCGTTAATTTGGGGCGATTTAAATAACCGCGAGCCACGCTGGCACCAGCAATGTAAATTTCTCCGGCGGCGCCAAGAGGGACAGGTTGTCCAACAGGATCAAGAAGATAGATCTGGGTATTAGCGATGGGTTGGCCAATCACTGATGTTTCCGGTATTCCAGATTGGGCTTTATATTCATACCAAGTAGCATCACCGTTAACTTCGGATGAACCATAGAAATTGAACAGACGGAGCCATGGGCAATCTGTCACAATTTGTCGAGCCAGTTCAGGCGCCAACCGTTCTCCGCTGCAAACTAACGTCCTGATGGATTTCAAATTATCGCTATCACTTTGAATTAATTGTTTTAACAATGAAGGCACCACCACCAGATGGTTGACTTCAAAGCGGCGTAAACCATCACTAAAACGGTCGAGATCTTTTACTTCATGCTCATTAAAAATAACCAGTTTGCCACCGAACAACAGCACGCCCAGCATCTCGGTTATAGAATCAACAAAGCTAATGTTAGTTTTCAGTGCCCCTATCAGTGGCGCTGTTGCTATATCACGGACGAACCATAACAAGCGGTTACACAAAGCCCGATGACTGTTCATCACGCCTTTTGGTAGCCCTGTAGAGCCGGAGGTGTAAATCACATAGGCCAGATGATGTGATGTCAGTCCCAATACCTGATCATCTGGGTTATCGGTGGAATATGTCATCAAGCATTCTGCCTGAGCATCAAGCACCACCGTGGGCACAGTGCTGACCAACCGGCCAACCCACTCGGTTTGGATCAGTACTGCAACTGGTGCAGTGTCTTCCAGCATATACGCCAGCCGCTTGGACGGGTAAATGGGATCGAGAGGGACATAGGCTCCACCTGCTTTCAGTATGGCTAATACCCCTATCACCATTGCGGGTGATCTTGACACACATATCGCTACCCGTTGTTCCGGTTCAACACCCAATTCAATCAACTGATGAGCCAACTGGTTGGCTAGGGCGTTTAATTCGATATAACTGAAGGTTCTGTCTTCATATACCAGCGCAATAGCATCCGGCGTTTTCTCGGCCTGTTGCTCAAATAACTGATGAACACACAATGCGTCAGGATACGGCATTTCCGTCGCGTTCCAGGTTTCTAGCAATAACTGACGCTCTGCTGGAGCCAAAATCGATATTTCCCCTATTTTCTGTTGGAAATTTGCCACCATCGCTTGCAGTACAGTCAGCAAATAACTGCTGTGTCGTTCGATCGTAGCGTGTTCAAACAAAGCGGTACTGTAATTTAATATCCCGTTGATTCCACCCGCTTCCTCATACAGTTCCAGTTCGAGATCAAACTTAACGGTGTCAACAGCCTGATTAACTGGTGTGATAGTCAGTCCCGGCAGTGTCAGATCCGTATGCTCATTGTTCTGCCAGGTAAACATGACCTGAAACAGCGGGGTATGCGCCAGACTGCGGGGTGGCTGGACGATTTCCACTACCTGCTCAAACGGTAGATCCTGATGTGCCTGCGCTGCTAATGCAGTTTCCCTAATTCGGGTCAGGCATTCTGCCACCGTCAATTCACCCGGAACTGCTATCCGCAATGCCAGCGTATTGACAAAAAAGCCTATCAACGGTTCCATTTCCTGTCGGCTGCGTCCGGCACTGGGGGTTCCGATAATGATATCTTCCTGCCCGGACAGACGCGATAAGACAATAGCCCAGGCCGACAGCAGGGTCATAAACAGCGTAATGCCGTGCTGTTGGCTTAACTGTTTGAGGGCAACCGTCAGTTCCGGGTCTAAGTAAACAGGTACAGTCTGACCGGTAAATGACTGCTCTGGAGGACGTGGCCGATCCGTGGGTAAATCTAGCAACATCGGCGCATCTGCTAACACGGTACGCCAATAGTCAGATTGTGCCCGTATGTGTTCAGCAGAAAGCCATTGATGTTGCCAGACAGCATAATCCGGGTATTGGATTGCCAAGGGCGGCAAGGGATCTGGCTGTCCGGTCAAAAAGGCCGTGTAGAGTACATTCAGCTCACGTATTAATATATTAACCGACCAGCCATCAGATATAATATGATGGTGGGTCAACAAGAACTGATAGTCCTCCTCCGCCAGCCGGATAAGTACTGCCCGGATAAGCGAACCACCGCTGAGTTCAAATGGCGCCGACATTTCTTCGGCGCACAAGCATTCCAACGCTGTTTCAGCATCTGTGTGCTCACGCAAGTCGTGATGCACCAACGGCAAACCGTGATCTGCCGCCAATAACCGAATCTGTGGCTGACCATCAACAGAGATAAACACCGTGCGCAACGCTTCATGGCGTGCCAAGATGGTATTCAATGCCTGCTGCCAGGCCGCTATATTCAGCCGGCCATGTAAACGCAGCGCCAGAAAGATATGGTACGCCTCACTGCTCCCCTCGAACTCGGTCAAGAACCACAAACGTTGTTGAGCAAATGATAACGGTAACCGCCCTTCTCGAGAGGCCGGCATGATGGCAGGCAAGACATGACTTTGATGACCTTGCACTTTTTGATCAAGCTGAGTCTGGATCGTTTGTGCTAAAGCTGCCAGAGAAGGCGAATTAAACAGCACAGTCAGTGGTAATTCCACGCCCAATACTGCCATGATCTGGTTCATCACCCGCACCGCAATGAGAGAATGCCCACCCAGTGCAAAGAAATTGTCATGACGGCTAATTTGCTCAATACCCAACAACTCATGCCAAATTGCCGCTAAGGTAGTTTCTGTTTCTCCTAGAGGTGCTTGGTAAATCTGATGCGCAAACGCTTCGCTATCCGGTGCCGGCAGCGCTTTTCGATCCAACTTACCATTCGGGGTCAAGGGGAAGCTGTCCAAGCGCACAAACGCCGCGGGTACCATATAATCCGGCAGAACCGCACTCAGGTGCATCCGTAGGTGGTTTACCAATCCTTCCCCTGCGTCTGCCACCACATACGCAACCAACCGTTTCTCTGTTTTATCATCTAATGCGAGTACCGTCGCCTCACGAACTTCTGGGTGTTCTGCCAGTCGCGTTTCAATCTCCCCTGTTTCAATGCGGAATCCCCGGATTTTCACCTGCTGGTCATTGCGCCCCAAAAATTCCAAGTTACCGTCCGGCCGATAGCGTGCTAAATCTCCGGTGCGGTACATCCGTGCATCCGGTTTGGTATCGAACGGATCGACCAGAAAACGTTCTGCCGTCAATTCAGGCCGGTTCAAATAACCCCGTGCCACACCAGCACCGCCGATATACAGCTCACCGGTGACGCCTTCCGGCACAGGCTGACCATATTTGTCCAGCAAATACAGGGTTAGATCCATAATACGTGAGCCAATAGGACTAACAGTTTGCGCTGCATCATTGTGATTCAGTGCCCGGTAAGTCACATGAACAGTGGTTTCTGTAATGCCATACATATTCACCAATTGTGGCGAAGTATCTTCTCGCAAGCTATACCACAGTTTCAATGTACTTGGTTCGAGTGCCTCACCACCCAAAATGATATAACGCAACTGATCCGGTAAGGCATTATCAGCATAGCTGGCAATAAATGCTTTGAAAGCACTTGGTGTCTGATTTAGTACGGTGATGCCATGCTGACACACAAATTGATGGAATTCCCGTGGGGAACGCGTAATCGCGTGAGAAACTAAAACCAATTTAGCGCCGTAACGCAACGCCCCCCATAATTCCCATACCGAAAAGTCAAAAGCGATGGAATGAAACAAGCACCAGCTGTCTTGTTGGTTAAAGTGATACCAGGATTCAGTCGCGTCAAATAAACGCAAGATATTACGATGTTCGACCATTACCCCTTTCGGCACACCGGTCGAGCCGGAGGTATAAATGACATAAGCCAGATGACGGGGAGTCAATGTAGCTATCTGTGGATTATTATTCGATTGTTCAGGCAGGCTGTTCGGGTCAAGCACCGTCCGGCCTACCAGTGCTTTCGCTCCCAAAACTGTCCGGCCATTCTCGTCCGCCAGTATAATAGTCGGAGCGGCATCGGTGAGAACATGTGCCAGACGCTCACTAGGATAAACCGGGTCCAACGGTACATACGCTCCGCCAGCTTTTAGTATTCCTAATATTCCCACGACCATAGCCGGTGAGCGTGATACGCAAATCGCCACTAACTGGTCAGGTTCTACCCCCAAAGCAATTAACTGATGCGCCAGCCGATTAGCGCGAGCATTGAGTTCGGCATAACTAAGAGTCTGGTTTTTATACACCAAAGCAGTAGCAGTCGGATTTTTTTCTGCCTGTTGTTCGAATAACTGATGAATGCATAACGTTTCAGGATATGCCGTTTTCGTCGCATTCCGGGTTGTTAACAATAAGGTGCGTTCCGCTTCCGGCAAAATATCCAACGCCCTAACCGGCCTATTCGGAGTAAGCTCCAACGCGTCAGCCAAACTTTCCAGTGCTTGCTGCATATAATTACATACCCGCTCTGGCGAAAATGGCTGAACCGTCTGTGTCGTTAGCCCCAGCGAATTACCAGAATCCTCGACCGACAGCACAAACGGGTAGCTGGTTCGCTCCTGCCCGCCAATAAACTCAATCCCGCTTATCTCTTCATCAGATATTGCTGACACATTATTATTATGTCGATAGTTCAGCAGGGCACTAAAAAGGGGACTTTCGTTGCCAATGCCACTGCATCGTTGCACCAACGCCAGTGACGCGTGTTCATGCGCCAATAATCCAGCCAACCGAGTATGGGCCTGCTGCACACTCTCCCGCACCGGCGTGTTATCGATATCCAGCCGCAACGGTAAAGTATTAATAAACAGCCCCAGACCGTTATCCCCACCTTCTCCCGACGCCATACGCCCGAACAGCACAGTGCCAAACACCACACTTTCCTGCCCGCTGGTGCGCGACAGAACCTGTGCCCAGGCTAGATGACATAACGCTGCCAAACTAACACCCAACTGCTGCGCCTGACGACGCAGGCGATGATTCAGTTCAAAGGACAACATCCGATGATATTCGCTCACCTGCGAGCCATCACGATGCACATCTGCCACACCAAATGGCAGGGTGGGTTCTTCCACATCCGCCAGCATGTCTGTAAAGAAACGGGTGTGTGCTTCCGGGCTGACGCCCAACCGAACCTGAGTCACCAACTGACGAAACGGCACCGATACCGGTAGCATATCCGCTTGCCCTGCCAGATATTTTTGGACTTCATGGTGCATCACTTCTTGTGTCGTGTGATCGCCAATCAGGTGGTGGTGCAATTCCAGTAAACACCAGCGGCCATCGGCTTCCGGGGCAATAGCAAATTGCAGTAATGGCGCTTCACTTAAGTTAAGACGAAAATGGCGAGGGTCAAAACGCTGGCTTAACTGTTCACTGATTGGCCCTTCTGCCGGATCTAACGTCAGCTCAGTGACCGATAGTGTAGCCTGACGCCAGACTACCTGCGCCGGCACAGACAGCCCCTGCCAGACAAAGGCAGTCCGCAGGATGTCGTGACGATTAACCACTTGCTGCACGGCTGCCAAATAACGGTCCAGCAAAATCCGGTCCGCAAACACCATCTGAATGGTCAACAGGTATGGGTCGCCCTTGTTTGCCAGTAGATGGTGGAAGAGAATTCCGTCCTGCAAGGGAGACAGGGCATAAATATCCTGAATATTACTTACCCCGCCCGGTACTTGTTCGACGATACGATCAATATCCGCCTGAGTCAGGTCTATCAGTGGCAACATCGTCGGAGTAAGCGTTGTTGTATCAGGGGTAATGATATTGGCCGGTATCGACATGGCTTGGTGGTATTCCAGTTTTTCTGCCAGACGGGACAACACCGGGGTCTGAAACAGGTCGCGCACCGCCAGTTTAAGTCCCCGATGGCGCAGATGTTCAATCATCCGTACAGCCAGCAAGGAATGCCCACCCAGCGCAAAGAAATTATCGTGCCGACTGATCTGCTCAACGCCCAGTAACTCACGCCAAATCATCGCCAACCGCGTTTCAATTTCCCCCTGCGGCATCTCATAATGTTGACGAGCAAACGCTTCGC
>NZ_CAWPHH010000058.1:0-10302 GCF_963887965.1 Photorhabdus sp. RW14-46
TATCTATGTATTCTAAGTAGTACTTGGCTTTTATCGGCATAATAATATCGATATAAGCCTGATGAGGATCTTTATATTGGCTTAATATCTGGTTTTCATCGATCATTTCTATAGAAGCCAAATCTGTTATGCCGGGTTTTACCGATAATATTTTGTTTCTGACATCATCCGGGTATTTGTCCATAAATTGTGGTACTTCCGGTCTTGGCCCGACTAAGCTCATTTTGCCTCGGACAACGTCAATCAGTTGAGCTAATTCATCAATTTTATATTTGCGGATGAATTTTCCAGAGTGGGTAATACGGAGGTCATTGCCAATAGTGAGTTGTCCTTTTTGCTCTGATCCTGTCGTCATGCTCCTAAATTTGTGAATATAGAAATCTTGATTATATTGGCCTACTCGTTGTTGTCGGAAAAAAATAGGTCCTTTCGAATCGATTTTTATCCAGATAGCAATCGTGATTAAAATAGGGAGTAGTAGGATGAGTCCAATGAGGGAAGAAGTAAAATCAAAAAGCCTTTTTATAGCTAAATAATATGTCATCATTTATGCCAAGATCCCTTTAATTGTTTTGATAACGTAGATTTGGTCTTCTTTGGTCATTTTTGTATATAAAGGGATGGATACAATTCTTTTAAAATTTTCTTCTGCGACTGGGAAGTTGTTTTCATTAAGAGAATAGGTATTTTTCCAGATGGGTTGTTTATGTAAAGGAATAAAATGGACAGAACAGCCTATATTTTTCTCTGCCATTTTTATAATAAAGTCATCTCTGGATATTTTGACTTGATCATTTAGTCTAATAGTGTATAGATGCCAGGCATGCTGACTATTAGGTTCTTCAGGTTTAGTGGGTAAGGTAATTGGCAGCTCTTTTAATTCATCATCGTAAAATTTAGCCATTGCTTCTCTTTTCTTCTGAAAAGCATCTATTTTCTGTAATTGATGAATACCGATGGCGGCACAAATATCTGGCATGTTATATTTGTATCCCGGTTCAATGACTTCATAATACCAGGCTGGTGTTTTAGATTGGTATCTGTCAAAAGTATCTTTACTAATTCCGTGTAGACGCATGATTTTGGCTCTTTTTATAATGTCTGGATTTTTAGAGACTAGCATACCACCTTCCGCTGTAGTCATGGTCTTATTGGCGTAGAAGCTGAATACCGTCACATCCGTGTCTAGAGTGCCAATTTTCTTTCCCTTATATAAAGTCGGGAATGAATGCGCGGCATCTTCAACTATTTTTAGATTAAATTCTTTAGCTATAGCAATGATTTCATCCATGTCGCATGATAAGCCCGCGAAATGTACAGGCATAATCGCTTTAGTTTTGGCTGTAATTGCTTTTCTTATTGCTGCTGGATTAATATTCAGACTGTCAGGTAGAGAATCAACAAAAATAGGATGAGCGCCTAGATAACGTACAACTTCTGCTGTTGCAGTAAAGGTATAAGTAGGGACGATGATTTCATCACTAGGTTGGATACCAATTGCTTCCAAAGCTAAATGTAATCCGGCTGTTGCTGAATTTACAGCGATTGCTTCAACATCAGAACCTAAATATTGGGCAAAATCTTGTTCAAATTTTTTGGCTTTAGGGCCAGTAGTTATCCAACCCGTTTTGAGTGAATCAATGACTTCATCGATTTCAGATTGTCCAATTTCAGGTAATGCGAAAGGAAGGAATTTATTATTCATAATTTTTTCATCACTTGTAAGAATTTATCAGCCAAAATCGAATAAGTATGGTTTTTTAGTACATAATTTTTACCGTTTTTTCCCATTTGGCTTCTTTCTTCTGGGGAATATTGGCTCAGTCTTAACAGGCCATCGGCAATCGATTGAGGCGATTCTGGGTTTACAGTTAGGCCACAATTAACATCAGTAATGGGATCATTTCCGGCTTCAATAGAACTTACAATAATATTTTCAGCCATCATATAGTCCATTAATTTATTTGGAGAAACACCAAAACGATAAATTGGTGTTTTATGAGAACCAATGTAACTGAAGTCAAATAATTTTAGTAAGTCCGGCATTTGTTTTTTTGTTATTGGATCGAAAAAAGTTATATTTTTTAGCTTTAGAGATTCTGAATATTTTATAAGATTTTCTTTCTCTAATCCTGAACCAACGAAAACAAAATGAAAAGATTTTTCTCTTAAGATATTAGCTGCATCTATCAGATAGGTTAATGCATTAGGTATTCCATGGGATCCTGCATAACCAACAATAGTTTTTCCTTTATTTTTTAATGCATTAATTTTGAGCTTAATATCATCTGGTATAGGCTCATGGTTACTATCTTCCCAATCAGAGTATACAATTCCATTAGGAATTATATGCAATTTATCTATGTTTAGTCCATGTTCTACAACATGTTGATGAATATTAGGTAACATAGATATAACAGCATCTGAATTTTTATATGCGCTGTTTTCAGCTTGTTGGCATAACATTATAAAAGGGTGCTTAGAAGACATTCCCCCTAATTCTATTGGTGATAGAGGCCATAAGTCATGAATTTCATATATTAGTTTTGCTCCAGATTTCTTTGCTATATGTTTTGCAACCCATATATCTAATGGATATGTACTGGAAGCAATGACAACATCAGGTTTGATTTTATTGATATTTTTTTTCTTACTTAAATTTAAAAAAATTTGAAATAAAAAAGAAAAAATATTTATTACACGAGTGATTCCGTTTCCATTATATACTCTGGTTGGATACCAGATATAATTTATACCATTAATATTTTCTTCTGTAATCTTATTGTCTACATTAGGCTGTCTAGCTCTTACATGGGAAAATGAAGATGCCAATATGGTTGTCCTATGACCATATTTTAGCCATTCTTGTGCCAAATAGTATGGGCGAAACTCCATTCCATACTCTGGACTTCCAGCATAATGATTAATATATAATATATTCATAGATTATTTTATATCTCGGATCTTTTTAGCTGGATTACCTGAAAAGACAGTTGAATCTGGTACATCTTTTGTCAGTACAGCACCTATGCCGATAAGTGAATCATCACCAATATTCTTTTTTTGAATGATTGATGCATTTGGGCCAATCCATACATTATTTCCAGTGCGAACTCCCCCGCTAATTTCGGCACATGCAGTAATAAGGGTTCCTTTTCCTATATGACAGTTGTGGGCTATATGGACTAAATTATCGGTTTTGACATAATCCTCTATGATAGTATCTGAGAGAGTGCCTCTTGATATACATGTGTTAGAGCCAATCTCTACATTTTCTCCAATGATAACCCCTCCTAAATGTGGAAAGCGGATAGGTATACCTTCTTCTGTTCGTTCAAAACCAAAACCATCACCTCCGATGGATGAGTTTGCTCTTATTCTTGAATTTGATCCTATGGTCGTGCCTGAATGTATTATTACATTATGCTCAATTTGAACATTATCATGAATAGTACAACCGTCTTCAATTACAACATTGTGTCCTATAGATGCAGTTGGAGATATTTTAGTTTTAAATAAGAAATGACTAAATCCAATATTATTTCTTAAAAATTCTAATATTCGGATGAAATCTAATCTTGGATTTTTGCTAATTATCAATCCTGTATTTACGTTTCTAAAAAACTCTATATCAGATTCTTGACAGACTAATGTTACATTGGGATTCAATAATTCAATATCACCTTTTATAAAAGAAAGACTACCTTCTTTTATCTGGTTAATAGGAGATATATTGGTTATGTTAGTATTGTTTCCATGATAAGATAAATTGAGTTTTTTACAAATTTCTTCTGTTGAGATATTTTTTATTAATTGATAACACATCTTATCACCTCGAAACTTTCAGCATATTCTATTCCTATTTGAACGCCTCTTGTTCTTGCTAAAGAAAATATAAAATCTTCTGACATATAATCTCTATTGCCTTGTGACTTATATTCTCGTAGAGCGGATACTTTCTGGTTAATGTGTCTTTTTTCTAATTTTATAAAACAGGTGGTATCAAAAGATAAATTATTCCAAATCAACTCATATCCAAGTATAGTTGTATTTTTGAATGCTCTAAGTCCTTCTTGCGATATGGTCGTATGATCTTGATGTATGTCCTTCAGTGAAGGCATAAGAATAAGATCAAAATTATTTTTTTTTCTGATTTTTATTAAATTTTCTAGGATTTCTTGCCTGGCATAATTCAATTTTCTTACTTGGTAATTAAAAATTATTAAATTCTCATTTTTTATGCCTAATGCTTGAGTTGCTGCTTTAACTTCTGTTTTTAGAATATCTTTTGGCATTCCTTCGGGAACAGATTCTTCAGCGGTTGAAAAAGCAACATAGGTGACATTTGTTCCATTCTCAATTAATTTAGCTATAGTTCCTCCGGCTCCTAATTCACCGTCATCAGTATGAGGGGCAAGGATAAGTGCATTACGAAAAATATTTACCATTGTAAGATGCCTTTGCATTTATTAGAAGTAGATTTTATTTCTTATGAATATAATAGAAAATTTGGTATGTTAATTATATTTTAAAAACCCCCTCCTTTATATTTGTGTTATCTTTATTAATAATTCTTTGAGAGTAGGGAGCTCTTTCTTATTAGAACCAGTAAGCATATTTACTCATTTGAGAATAACCAAGTCTGTATTTTAAAGTATCCATAGAAATTCTAAATGTTTAAAAGATTCGACTAAATGAACCTTTAGAGGTAAGCAGGTATTATTTTGATATTTTTTAATTATTGGGCGAAAGGAGGAGAACAAATTGCTTTATGAATAATTAATGTTTGTGCTATTTCTTTGCGAATATTCTTCATTGTTTTTATCTTCAGCACGTGTCCAATGCTTTATACCGACATTTTATTCAGTAATCAAATATCGAATCAGCTTTTATGGGGTTGATCTGTATCCAGGATAGGATTCAGTGGTATCCCCTGTCTATCTATAGTCAAAAGCGGCATGTTTTTCCTATGAGCCATAGCAACTGGTACATAAAACCTATGCTGTCAATCATCCATTGATACAGAACGTCAGGGCTATCAGAGAAAGTATATCGATGGAACCAACATATCTCATTATTTGTCGAGAAGATCATGGTGTGTCATAATAATAACTATGTTTTCCATTATATTATAATAAGAAGAATCGTGATATTCAACCATTATTATTCAGGATATATCTTGATATTGAATATGTAATTCGGTTTAGGAATACTTGATTAGTCCATTAAAAAGTATATCAGAAATTTTATAGTCAAAATACTATTCTATTTTACGGTAATATTCTAATGGGCCTTTAATTATGCAATAGCATTCTTCAATAATTATGAATGGTCATTTATTATAATATGAATTTTTCTACTTCAATTTGTTTATTATGATTTAAAGAAAATATATAGCTCTTCTTTTGCTAAAAGAGTTGGACAGAATTTGGTATTTTTCTTAGTGACTTTATTGGTCTGATTAATAAAGTCTAAGTCTATCTTATAGGTGGAAAATTCAGTATTATTTATAAATAGACATGAATTGAAATCACCCAACATTTCTTTACATATCGGCAAATCAGATGTAATCATAGGTATACCATAAGTTGCCATTTCACACATCATTACACCTTGGGCATCTAGTCTAGTTGGCATTACTGCTGCTTTATATTGGTTTAATATATCAGGTATATCTTTCTGGTGAATAAATGTTTCTATATGAATGATATTTTCAGGTTTTTTATTATATTTGAAGAAGCTACCTTTTCCATAAATAGTAAAAGTGTAGTTCGGATTATTTTTCGCTAATGCTACTACCAAATCCACACTATATTTACTACCATCTAATGGCCTAATTGTTATAAAATCGCCTTTTTTGTTCGATTTTATATCGAAGGATTTCTCGAAAAAAATGATATTCGAAGAGTTATTGATAATATGTGTATTTTTTTCAATATTTAGATTTAAACATGATAGGCTATGTTTCTTCATCCATTTACTGACAAAAATCAATTGCAGATTATTTATATGTTTTTTTATAAAAAAACGCAAACAGAATAGCTTAAAATAGTCATATAAGTTTTGCGAGTATTTTTTTATGGTAGATTGTTTTGATACCCATAGATAAGGAGATGGATAATACTTATTTATTTTTAATGTTTCGTGCCCGTGAAATATGAAAACCAGTTTTTTTATCCTATGCATTTTTAAAAATAAAAAACTTAAATGATGTCTTATATTTGGAGCATGTGAAACAATACAATCATAGTCATCTAAACTATTTTGTTTGAAGTTTTTTTTATTATATACAGTTATGCCTTCAAAGATATAATTCTCACTAGCTGAAAAGTTTAATACATGTACATCAATCCCTAATTTTAAATATTCAATATTACGGCTATGTACAAAGGACATAGCATATATATTAATTGACGATGGATAATTTTCTACGAGGACTAGGATTTTTTTCATAGGATTATTTCTCCTTTTGAAATTATTTCACAAATTTGTTTTGCAGCTGTTCCATCACCGTAAGGGTTACATATAGTTCTTAATTTTAGATACAGTTCGTAATTTTCTAACAAATTAGTTGTGATGTTAATAATTTTTTCTATTTCTGTGCCAACTAATATTGCTGTGCCTGCTGAGATTGCTTCTGGCCTTTCTGTCGTATTTCTCATCACTAAAACTGGCTTACCTAAAGAAGGGGCTTCTTCTTGAATTCCTCCCGAATCAGTCATAATTAAGTAGCTCTTGTCCATGAGATATACAAAGCGATCATAGCTTTTAGGTTCTATTAAGTGAATATTAGTTTGATGTCCTAGTATTTTAGATACGGGGCTTATGACGTTAGGGTTTAGGTGAACAGGATAAACAAATCCGATATGAGGATATTTTACTGAAAGAGCATAAATTGCTTTGCATATATTCTCAAATCCCATTCCAAAATTCTCTCGACGATGCCCTGTGATTAAAATGAATTTAGTATATTGATTTAGGAAACTGAATTCATAATCAAATTCATCTTTTAAATTGGATTCATTAATAAGGTTTTTCATATACAATAATGAATCAATGACGGTATTTCCTGTGACGTAAATCCTATTTTCGGGAATTCCTTCAGTTAATAAATTATTTTTTGCCGTCTGTGTAGGAGCAAAGTGTATAGATGCTAAATTTGAAACCATTTTTCTATTACCCTCTTCAGGCCAAGGGGAATATATATTGTAGGTTCTCAAGCCTGCTTCTACATGAGCAATTTTAATTTGTTGATAATATGCAGCTAAACTTGCAGCAAATGTGGTGGTGGTATCACCATGAACTAACATCAAGTCTGGTTGATATTTTTCTAATTCAGGTTGCAGTTTTTGAAGTATGTTTTTTGTAATCGATGTCAGATCTTGTTTTTTTTCCATTATATTTAAATCAATATCTGGAGCTATTGAGAATAAGTTCAGGACTTGATCTAACATATCTCTATGTTGGCCTGTAACACAAATAAGCGTTTGGAGTTTGTTATTATTCTTGAGTGTTTTTATTAGTGCTGCCATCTTAATAGCTTCTGGCCTGGTTCCAAAAATAATCATAATTTTCATAGAATTTTCTTAAATTACCTTAATAATCAGGATAGGAATTCTATTTAGAGATTAATGCATCTCTAAAATTTATTTAATATAGGTCTTATATGGTTAGTGTGTAATGAATAGTTGATTTTTGATCTAAATCCCACTCTGTCTTAATAGCTCTTGCTGTTTTGATTTGGTGATATATGGTTGCTTATCACCTAATAAATAATTTTTATATGGTAAATATAGATTAATATGGTTTGAGTTGGAATATATTGAATGTCCGTAGTTTATTATAATATATAAGAATAGAATTAAACTATATAAATGCTTTGACTTAAACGAAAGCTTTCTATATATCATTATTAGAATAATGGGTTCACAAATTCCAAACATTAATAAATATCTTGATGCAATTATTTGATTAGATAAAAATAGGCCATATAGGCAGAAGGATAATATAGTTACTACCCAGCATATATAGATATATCCACCTTTGTTCTTAATTTCTTTTTTAAATACATAATAAAAAAAGAATATTAATAATATTTTTTTTATTAATTGGAATGTAATTCTTACACTACCAAATCGAGAATAACTAATTATTTTAGATAAATAATAGTTAGAGTTTAATATATTAATTATATATTCATTTTTAGAGAGTGAAATTAATAATAATCCTGATATAATACTGATAATTAAGAAAGTTCTTAGATATTTTCTTTGAGTTAAGATAGGTAGAACTAAAGCCAGCATTAAAGATTTATGGAAAAGAATGCCTAATATTATAACTATATAAAATATCTTATATTTTCTTTCTAATAAGTAGATAGTGGCTAAAAATAGAAATGATGTTGCAATAGAAAATCTTATTGAGCCTAAATCTAGATATACTAAAAATGTGGAAAAATATAAGGAAAAATAGTATCCACAATTAATATGAACAAATTTATTGAGCTTTTTTATTGCTAAGAATTTTATGATAATAGATAAAGATGCGGCTAGTAAAAAAAGATAAAATTCATCTTCTGTACATAGTTTTATTAAATAAGCTAACCAAAAAAATCCAGGCTCTAAAATAAGTGTTGGGTTTTTTATATCTATATCATGGAAAAAATAATAATAAGAATAATAATCTCCTCGTGAAATAGAGCATGATAAACCTATAGTAATAATAATAAAAGATAATAAATAAACAATAGGTTTATTTTTAAAATAATATTGTTCTAATAATCCCATAAAAAGCATCATGAATAGCACAGCATAGTAGTAAAGCATATATTCAATAATCCATTTTACAATAGTGATTTAATGATGTTTTTAGATTTTAAATATTATTATATTTTCCGTCTAGATAATAAATTGATTAAATTATACGAGAATATAATAGTAGTGATGATGTCACAAGCCAACCAGCAAATGGCAATGCTTGTTAAATTCATAGGAAATAAGGATATCATTGATGATATTAGTACTAAACATAACAATGCTTTAAATATATATATTTTTGTATTTAATCTGAAGTATCCATGTGCAGCTGAAAAACAAGATAGAATATTATTGCTAAATAAGAAAAATGCTGCACATACTAGAATTTGCATACTTAATACGGCAACTTTAATACTATATCCAAATATGATTGGTAGGATAATTGGGATTATAGCCGTGAATATTAGACTGGCTGGGATTAAAAAAGTCCCTATTTTTATAAACTTAAACAATTCTTTTTTAGATATATGGATATTTTTTATTTTTGACCATTTATTGAAAAATATGGGAGATATCATGTTTAATGGTAGAGCAAACATTAAATATCCATAGATAGCAATATTAAAAGCTCCGATGTTATCATGTGAAAAATTGTTTAATTTCATCAGCCAAAGAGTACCCATTGGTAATAAAGTTATAGCTAAACCTTGTAGAAATACACTATTCCCATTCTTTAGAACTAATTTCCAAGGGATTTTGTTTTCTTTTGTGTTATCTGGAGTATATGTTAAAATTAATAATGAAAAAAAAGATATTCCCCCTGCTAATAAATATATTTCAACTAACATTAAATGTTGAAATCCTACTAGATTTATTATAATGCCTAGTAAAAGGCATAGAGCAGGTAATATACTTACAATAGCAAAAATAGCTCCATCATTCTTTGTTAATAAAAGACCTCGAAGTAGAGCATGTCCCACTAAAAAGCTAACCGACATGCCTAAAAAAATATATGAGATAATATTAAAATTATTAATGATTTTGTTCTGGCTGAACCATACATACGCAATAGTACTAAATAAAATTGTAACAATGCCAATGTAGGTGATGCTAAATTTCCATAAAGGTTTGTGGGGAAAATTTAATTGGTTAATGATATAAATAAAACTCTGGGGGAAGCCAAAGCAACCGATGACAACCATCAAGTCAATCCATGATTTTACTAATGCAAATTGTCCTTGTGTAGATAACCCATAATAGCGATTAATTATCCATACCACAAAAAAAGAAGATAAAGTTCCTATAGATTGTAAAATAATTGAGGAGGAAATTTTTTTTAACATGTTAATCTTAAATGTATCCTATTTATTTTTGCCAATCCAACATTAGAGAAGCTGTTACCTTTATATTTTTTTCTTGTAAATAAGGATGCATCGGCAAGCTAATGACTTCTTGTGCGATTTCGTCTCCTATAGGCAGAGCAATATTGCTGGCCACCGCGGGTTGTTTATTTAGCGGGATCGGGTAATGAATGGCGGTGGGAATA
>NZ_CAWPHH010000059.1:0-10028 GCF_963887965.1 Photorhabdus sp. RW14-46
TATCTATGTATTCTAAGTAGTACTTGGCTTTTATCGGCATAATAATATCGATATAAGCCTGATGAGGATCTTTATATTGGCTTAATATCTGGTTTTCATCGATCATTTCTATAGAAGCCAAATCTGTGATGCCGGGTTTTACCGATAATATTTTGTTTCTGACATCATCCGGGTATTTGTCCATAAATTGTGGTACTTCCGGTCTTGGCCCGACTAAGCTCATTTTTCCTCGGACAACGTCAATCAGTTGGGCTAATTCATCAATTTTATATTTGCGGATGAATTTTCCAGAGTGGGTAATACGGAGATCATGACCAATAGTGAGTTGTCCTTTTTGCTCTGATCCCGTCGTCATGCTCCTAAATTTATGAATATAAAAATTTTGATTATATTGGCCTACTCGTTGTTGTCGGAAAAAAATAGGTCCTTTCGAATCGATTTTTATCCAGATAGCAATCGTGATTAAAATAGGGAGTAGTAGGATGAGTCCAATGAGAGACGAAGTAAAATCAAAAAGCCTTTTTATAGCTAAATAATATGTCATCATTTATGCCAAGATCTCTTTAATTGTTTTGATAACGTAGATTTGGTCTTCTTTGGTCATTTTTGTATATAAAGGGATGGATACAATTCTTTTAAAGTTTTCTTCGGCAACTGGGAAGTTGTTTTCGTTAAGAGAATAGGTATTTTTCCAGATGGGTTGTTTATGCAGTGGAATAAAATGGACAGAGCAGCCGATGTTTTTTTCTGCCATTTTTATAATGAAGTCATCTCTGGATATTTTGACTTGATCATTTAATCTAATGGTATATAGATGCCAGGCGTGTTGGCTATTAGGTTCTTGAGGTTTAGTGGGTAAGATAATCGGTAGATCTTTTAATTCATCATCATAGAGTTTAGCCATTGCCTCTCTTTTCTTGTGGAAAGTGTCTATTTTCTGTAATTGATGGATGCCGATAGATGCACAAATATCGGGCATGTTATATTTATAGCCTGGTTCAATCACTTCATAATACCAGGCAGGTATTTTAGATTGATATCTATCAAAGGCGTCTTTGCTAATGCCGTGGAGGCGCATTATTTTTGCTCTTTTTATGATATCTGGATGTCTGGAGACTAGCATGCCACCTTCCGCTGTCGTCATGGTTTTATTCGCGTAAAAGCTGAATACGGTGACATCGGTATCTAGCGTGCCAATTTTCTTTCCCTTATATAAAGTCGGAAATGAATGGGCGGCATCTTCAATGATTCGTAGATTGAATTTTTTAGCTATTGCAATAATGGCATCCATATCACAGGATAAACCTGCAAAGTGTACCGGCATAATTGCTTTAGTTTTGGCGGTTATGGCTTTTTCTATTGCTATTGGGTCAATATTCAGGCTGTCAGGTAAAGAATCAACAAAAATAGGGTGAGCTCCCAAATAACGGACAACTTCTGCGGTTGCCGTAAAGGTATAGGTCGGAACGATGACTTCATCACCCGGCTGAATACCAATGGCTTCTAATGCTAAATGCAATCCCGCCGTGGCTGAATTTACCGCTATGGCTTCAACATCGGAACCTAAATATTGCGCAAAATCTTGTTCAAATCTTCTGGTTTTAGGTCCGGTGGTTATCCAGCCTGTTTTAAGTGAGTCAATGACTTCATCAATTTCTTCTTGGCTGATTTCTGGGAGTGCGAAAGGGAGAAAAGAAGAGTTCATGATATAATCCTTATCTTTTGTTTTTTACGTGGAATTTCTTATTGAATATAATTTTCATTATTCCAATGAGATACCCTGATCCATAAGATAAATGTATGTACAGAAATATTAATGGTAAGAAAATATAGTTTTTTTTATTTTTTAAATGGGCTCTTATTGATACCAGTAAAGTTAAGAAGAAATAGATAAAAATACAACCTATATATAGATATAAAAATATTGAGCTAGTGAATGAGAGGATTAATCCTAGGATTAACCCTAAGACAAAAATTGGTGGTATTAATTGCCGGAATGATGTTATTTTTTTCAATTTGGCATTGACTAATGGTTTAAATAAACCGTATTGGTAGAACATAGAACAGATTTTTTTAATTGAATCTCTGGGGTAATAATCAATAATAATATCTGGGGAAAGGTATATATTACCTCCATGCTTTATAATTCTGTTGTTAAACTCATCATCTTGGTTTCTAATTAAATCTTCATCAAATAGCCCTATTTTATCGAATAGTGTTCTTTTGAAAAAGCCGAAAGGTACTGTATCAACTTTTTTTATATTATTAATGCCAATTCGAAAATAGGAATTACCCATTCCAAAGCGACTACTTAAGGCATATGCAATATTATGGGAAATGGTTGTAGAATTACATGGTTTTGTATTAACAATCCCACCTATATTATCAGCATCAAGTTTTTTTGATAAGTTATATAGTTTGGATAAGTAGCTACTGGGATAGCTGGAGTGAGCATCGATTCTGGCTATATATTCCCCTAATGAGTTTTTTATACCAATATTCAGAGCAGCAGGAACATGTTTTGCAGGGTTATATAGTAATTTTATGAACTCATATTTTTCAGTATAACTCTGAATTACTTTTAAAGTACTATCTGAACTACAACCATCTATAAAAATAATCTCTAATTGCCCGGTAGGGTAATCTTGTTTTAGCAGTGATTCAATACACCCTTTTATATATTTTTCTTCATTTAATATAGGGCAAATAACTGATATATTTATCATGGTTGAATAGTCACTTTATTTAGAGTGTAATGATAGTTATTAATTCCTATGTTTTATTTAAATCTTCTGGTTTTAGGTCGGGTGGTTATCCATCACTGTTTTAAGTAAGTCAATGATTTCATCAATTTCGGATTGTCCAATTTCAGGTAATGCAAAAGGAAGGAATTTATTATTCATGATTGATGATGGCCTTGATGAAATTGTCTGCTAATACGGAATAAGCGTGATTTTCTAAAGCGTAAATTTTACCTTTTTGTCCCATTTGGTTTAATTCGTCAGTTGATAATTCACTGAGTTTTAATAAGGCCCGAGCAATCTCTTCTGGCTTGCCTGATTTAACGGTGATACCGCAATTCACGTCAGAAACAGGATCATTACCGGCATCAATCGCGCATAAAATGGGTTTGCCTGCCATCATATAATCAATAAGTTTATTGGGGCTGATGCCAAATCTGAATAATGATTGCTTTTGTAACCCTATATAGGCAATGTCAATTTTATTAAGTAGTGTTGGGATTTGAGTTTTGGGGATCGGATCAAAGAATATAACGTTATTTGTTCCCAGTGATTGAGACTCCTTTATTAAGTTATCTTTTTCAAGGCCCGTGCCGACTAATAAGAAGGTTATCGGTTTATCATGAAGCAGTGAAGCCGTTTTGAGTAGTTTTTCTAGCGCATTTGGGCGGCCATGGGCACCGCTATAGCATACAATTTTATGCCCTTTATTTTTTTCAGTTACAATAAGTTTTTCTAGTGAACGGTTTAATGGAGTAAGTTGATTTATCCAATCCTTTATAACCACGCCATTAGGGATAATATGTAGTTTATTGAGATCTAATCCATGTGCTTTCGTATGTTCTTGTACTTTAGGAAGCATGGAAATAACCACATCAGCATGTTTATAAGCTGTGTTTTCAGCAAGTTGGCATAATTGAATAAATGGATGTTTAGGTGACATTCCACCTAATTCTATGGGTGAAAGCGGCCATAAATCATGCAGTTCAAAAACCAGTTTGGCATTGGCTTTTTTGGCAAGACGTTTGGCAATCCAGATATCCATTGGATATGTACTTGAAGCAATAACAACATCAGGTCGATATTTTTTGACTAAGTTATGGCTATCAAGCCAAATTTGCCGTAAAAAAGAGAAAATATTTTTGACTCTGGATAATCCATTTCCATTATAACTCGGGGTTGGATACCAGATATATTCTAATCCGTTAATATTTTCGGTGGTTTTTTTATTCTCTATCAGTTTGGGTTGTTTGGTCCGTACATGAGAATAAGAGGCTGCAAGTAGGGTAATATTATGTCCCGATTTAATCCATTCTTGTCCTAAATGATATGGACGAAATTCCATCCCAAGATCCGGTGAGCCGGCATAGTGGTTTATATAGACGATATTCATAGTAATTTTTCTAGTTCGTCAGCAATTCTTGTCGCAGCGATACCACCACCATACATGGATTGAATCGAGTCCATGTCAATTCCAATCATGTCATGAACGGCTTGGGTTATTTTGTTACTGTCAGCCTCCGAGAGTTTGTTTACGCCCGCGGCAATTAATTCTACCCATTCAGTTTGATCTCTCACAGTCACACAAGGTTTCTTGAAGAAAAAAGCCTCTTTTTGCAGTCCGCCACTATCGGTAATAATCAGGGCGGTGTTTTTAAGTAGCCAGATCATCTCTAAATATCCTACTGGCTCAATTAAATGAACATCTAAATGTAAGTCGTATTGTGCTAACATTTTTTTAGTTCTTGGGTGAATTGGCATAACAACAGTAGCAATTCTTTTATGTATATTATTTAAGGCGTTTACTATTTCAGTTAGACGTTCCTGATTATCGGTATTTTCAGCACGATGGAGCGTGGTTAATATGAAGTTTGGTATCGCATCCAGCCCATCAGGTTTTTTCGCCATTTGGCTAAAATATAAAGCGGCGTCTTCCATCACATCACCGACTTGTTTGATATTAACGGGCTTTGAACCGAAGCCTTCTTTTTGTAGGTTATTGATGGCAGTGTCTGTTGGACAGAAAAGAATTGAACTCACATTATCGGTTAATATTCTGTTTATCTCTTCTGGCATCTGCATATTAAAGCTACGTAAACCGGCTTCAACATGGATAATCGGAATATGTAATTTAGATGCGGCTAATGCACCAGCTAAAGTCGAGTTTGTGTCGCCATATACCATGACGGCATCCGGTTTTTCTGTGATGAGTACTTTTTCAATTTCGATGAGCATTCTACCTGTCATGTCACCGTGTGAACCACCGTGAATATTGAGCGTGTAATCTGGTTTGGGAATGGCTAAATCATTGAAGAAGACATCAGACATATTAGTATCAAAATGTTGACCGGTATGAATGATAATTTCTTTAAATTTGTTATTATTTTTTAAAGCGCGAGAAACTGGACTTGCTTTAATGAATTGTGGTCTGGCACCTAATACGGTGATGATTTTTTTCATATCGATTAACGTCCAATGTGTTGATAAAATTTGGTTAGTTTATTTTGTTCAATATCCCAATTGTATTTTTCATTGACTGCCAGAAGCCCATTGTTACCCATTTCTTCTGCTATATCAGGGTTATTTGATAGGTAATCTATTGCATCAGCTATTTGCTTAGGGTTTAATGGGTCAACACAAATGCCACAATGGTTTTTTACAACTATATCTTTCCATAATGTGAAATTTGAAGCGATGACCGGGATACCCGCACTCATATATTCGAATATTTTATTGGGTTGGGCATCGATATGATTGGGAAGTGGGTGATATAGAACAATACCTGCAATAGATTTAGATAAAAGCTCTTTGGTTTCTATGCGATTTAAAAATCCCAGTGCATCTATTTTGTGCCAATTTTTCATATTTTTTATTTTGTTCTCTAGTTCTGTATCTGAAAAATTGCCCGCGAGTTTCATTGTTGTATTTGTTGTGAGGTGAGAGAGGGATTCAACCATCTCGGCTATACCTCTAATGTCGGAAATACCGCCGACATAGCAGACTTGTTTTTCTTTTTCATGCCAGTTGGCATGTTTATTATGCAACTCACCTAATATAGGATAGTTATTAATATCTATGGTGTTGTTATTGAGTTTTAAGAATTTGTCTCTTATTGAGGGTGTGGCTGTAATAATGCCATCAAATTTAGGTGTAGAATACTTCTCGTAGAGGGCGAATAGTTTAGAGATAATAACCCGGGTAAATTTATTTAAGTAAGGTTTGCTAAAAATTTGTTTAGGGACATCTTCATGGGAATCAAAAATGACTATTTTACCTTTCTTTTTCAGTTTTAGCCCGATAGGGATGAGTTCTGGATCATGAAAATGATATAAGTCGGCGTCTAATTCTAATGCTTTTTTATAAACTTTATCGGTTGTTTTAAAAATTCTATTTAATCGACCGGGCAATATACCGACATCAATGATAGCAATGTTATTCTTGACTTCATTACCTTTACCATCTGCAACAATAAGTGAGACCTCATGTTCTTTTTGTAAGGCAGAACATTCTTTTAGGAAAATACGGGTGTCGAAACGTGGATGTACCGAGGTCATATGTGTGATTTTCATAAGGGTATTTTGTTAGTTTTCGTTGGGAATAAAAATAATAATATGCTTAATGCCAGCAGCCCATAGGTCAGTAGTAGTGCTGTAATCGCTGAGTTTGATATTGTGTATACGAAGGGTAAATAGAGTGTCGTTGAAAGTTCAAATGGAACCTTTTTTGAGCTCAGGTTCATTGCAAAGATTAATATATTAAATATAAAAAAGTTTATTATTAAACCCAGTGTACCGTATCTGGCGATACCGTCTCCAATAAAGCCAGTATTAGCCGAACCTGAGGTGCCATAATAGATTTGAGAAACTATTTGCGGCGCTTCTGTCGTAAATTCACTATTGTTGTTGTAGATATAATCATAAAAATAATAGGTATTTAATGTCGGTGTGAAGAATACTCTGCGTAGCCAATGGATCAGTGGGTCATAAAAATCGAAAATTAAATATAATATCCCGGCGGTCAGGAATAAATAGAGGATGATATTTATCACCGAGTTACTTATCGATTTTGTTCCTTTTATATAGAAGTATAGAATGATAACCGCGAGATTCATGAATGCGATGCTTTTTAATCCTGAGGAGCTGTAGATTAAATAGGAAATCAAAATACTTATTGTAATGAGCAGATATTTTATCGGACCTCTAATATAGAGTGAAGCTAGTAATAGCAATGGCGAGATAACATATCCCCCATTGGTGATGATGTACATCGTGAGTAGCGGTGTGTTGTCTTTAAAGTGCTGTCTCACGGAATAAACTTTAAATATATTAGGGGGTATTAAACTTAATCCAGGATTGCTAATGACGAATAAGAGGACAATAATACCACATCCTATTATCAGTATTTTATATAAATCCCACGGGATTTTTAGTTTCGGTATTGTTATTCTATCTATTATCCGAAAGAATAATATAGATGAGAAAAATAATATGTTTATTGTGCAGACGAAAATGATTGAATAGACAGAAGCTGAATTAATCAGTGGGAATATAATTGATACCGGTATAATGTAAGTGATATAGATTAACCATAAAAAAACCATCACGGGATTTTTTTGGTTGTTGAGTAAAATGAGTGGTAAAAATGATATCCAACAGAAAATAATACTTAAGTAACCTTGTGGGGTAATATTATAGCCTCTTACCTCATGGAATGTATCTAATATAAGTACTGAATTCAGGTAGATAATAACCTGATAGATAAATATTTTCAGGATTATTTTAATATTATTTTGCATTTTTGCTGATAAAGAAGTAAATGAATGATAATACTAAGATAGACAGGAAATACATAGTGATAAATTGATAGTATGCCCAACTCGTAGGGCCATGTTTTATGTAATAATATCCGCTATTAGCGGCGGATTTATTCCAATTATTATATAAATCTATTATTTCTTTATTTTTAAAATTTTGATTTCTAGCTATCAGATCTTTTAAAAGAAGAGTATGTATTTTGTGATATTTAATATTGCTTGGGTTGCCAATTAAATCATAGCTGGACCATTCATTTTTTATGTCGAACTTAAATATATTATGGCTGATTGATTGATATAATTTATCGGATATTCTGGTGTTTTCATCTGTATTTAAATAATTTTCAAATGACTCAATACCATAAGTAGAATAGATCATGCCGTTTAATACAAAAGCCAATTGGTCTGAATTGGCTTGAGGATCAACGTACTCTTCAATCCAGGGCATATTATCTAATGTTGTTAAACTGCCGCCTTTATGGATAGGTGCGAGTGATGATTGGTATAGTCGTTTCGACGTGAGTAGATATTTATCATCGTCAAAATGGTCATAAGCTCTTAATAAGAGAATAATGGCATAGGCATCGGTTAGTCCAGACCACCAGGGGGCAGAGAGTTTATTATTTTTGTAGCCTTTATATGACCAATCAAAATCATATAAGTAATGACTTTCACCATGAAATGATTTTATATTATTTAATAACCAATCGGCTGAAAATTTAAAATTAGCAATCAATTCGTTTTGATTGAATTGAGGTGGCGGTACATTCCATCCGGGTAAGGATGAATCGGTTCGCCATAATATATTGGCGTTATCTTGATTTAAGCCTAAAGAAGAGTATATCAGGCCATAGTGAACAACATAAAATGGGGATAAGAATGGCTCTGGAATATGAGGTGAGTGAGATAAAGGAAAGCCATTGCTATTAAATTCGCGTTGCGTGAATTTCCCTTTCATGACTAAGTTTCTCACATTGCCATTGAATTCATCTAGCTCATAAGCATATTTATTGAATGTATAGCTGACAATCATCACGATAATGATATAGGGAATTATTTTTATTATGATTTTCTTCATGTTAACCTTATTGACGCATGAAAGATAATTTTAAAATATAAGCCGTACTTGTCATATAGAGAACAAAACTTGTGAGTGAAAATAATAATAGGGTAAGGTAAATATCGCCTAATAGATATCCAGTAAGGAGGGCGATTAATCTTAATATAATCGATGTTGTCTGAATAAATAAATTGCTTTTCTGATGTTCATAAATTGATAAATATACCGATAACGATGAGTATATTATTTGCCCGCATAAGTGTGGTATTAAGCATAATAGATATTTACCTGATTCTCGCCACTCTTCACCGAAGATAAAGGTTATGATGGGTATGCCCGTGAAGTATGTCACTATAGCAAATAAAATAGCAATGAGTGTTAGGCAATAAAATGTTTTTTTTATCTTTAAGAAAGGTGATATAAGCGTGTCTTTTAAATATCCTTGTAATATAGATGAAACGGTTTGGGATAATAGTGTAATTGGGGCTCCTGATATTCTGGATGCAATTAAATAAAATCCTGCCGATTTTAGCCCATAGGTGGACATGATAAATAATTGGGGCAGTTCATTACTCAATGTGTTAATTGAAGCCGCAGGAAAATCATAAACGGGAAATCGATAATATTTCTTAGCCAGTAGTCTTATTTTTCTAAGTTCATGTTTGCTGATAATTAAACGATATTTGGATCTTTTACTTAAAAATAGAACACCTAATGATTGGCCTAATATTTGGCCTAAGATGAGACTGCTTGCGCCTAAATGGGCAATGCCGCCAATGATTTGGGTGCTAATCATGGCAACGGTTTGCGTTATTTTAGTGATAGAGAGTGCATGGTATTGTTTTTCTCTTATACTATTGAAACTCACTGCTCGATAAAATCCATAAGTGATAATACCTAGCGGGATATAGTATATATAGTTTCCTATAATTATTTTTTCTGGTGTGTTAGATATTGCAAAAACAGTGATAACGATTAGGCTAATGGTTATTGGAATAATGCAAGATAATGTGACTAATGAGTTAATTTCACGACTTTTCCCTGATGAACTTATTGAAAATTCATATCGAAGACAAGCGCCTACGGCAAAAACACTTAAAAGCGATGAAAATGAAGCGTAAATACCTAATTCTTCCGGTGAAAATAGTCTTGTTAATACGGGTGTTGATAGTAATAATAATATCTGGCTGAATAATGATGAGAGTAATAAGCCAGATATATTCCTCAATAATTTATGATTCATGGATTTTAAATTGAACTGGCAATTTTATTAATTATATCTATGGATAAATAAGGATGCATCGGCAAGCTAATGACTTCTTGTGCGATTTCGTCTCCTATAGGCAGAGCAATATTGCTGGCCACCGCGGGTTGTTTATTTAGCGGGATCGGGTAATGAATGGCGGTGGGAATA
>NZ_CAWPHH010000060.1:0-9661 GCF_963887965.1 Photorhabdus sp. RW14-46
CCGAGGTGGTCACCGTGCCGCAGGTTTATGCGCGCGTCCGTCAGGGCGACCTGCGCAGTGATGGCAGTTTACTCGCCGGGAATACCGTGGCGCTCAACAGTCAGGGCGATATCACCAACAGCGGCACCATCAGCGGGCGTGACGTCACCCAACTGACCGCCAACAATTTGACCAACAGCGGCTTTATTCGCGGCGGCAAAGTGGATGTGACGGCCCAACAGACGCTCACCAACCGGGGCGGCCAGATTCAGGGGGATGACCGGGTGACTCTGAAAGGCCGGGATATCACCAGCGCATCAACGGTGCGCGGGGATGAAGCTAACCGCTGGCTGGACCGTCCGGCAGGCATCTATGTGCAGAACGATAACGGCACCTTATCGCTGAGCGCCATTAACAATGTGCAATTAACCGCCAGTGACGTCAAAAACGCCGGTAAAGACGGTCACACCGAGATAACGGCAGGCCATAACCTGACGCTGGACGCCTTAAGCACGCGCCGCACAGAGCAAGGGAATTGGGGGAAAGATAACTATCGCCATCTGACCCAGCAACAGGATATCGGCAGCCAGATAACCGGTGCCGGTGAGGTGACCCTGCAAGCCGGGCATGACGTGAACGCCACCGCCGCCCATGTCAACGCCGGTCAACACCTGACGGCGCAAGCCGGGCATAACTTGACGCTGACCACCGGGACCGCCTCATCCGACTTAGTGGAGCACAGCAAGCAAACCAGCAAAGGCTGGCTGTCGAAATCGTCAGTGGAAACCCACGATGAAGTGCATGACCGACAGGCGCTCAGTACCACATTCAGTGGCGATAAAGTCAACATACAGGCCGGAAAAGACCTCAATATCCGCGGCAGCAATGTCGCCGGTACGCAGGATGTCAGCCTGAACGCCGGTCATCAACTGACTGTTACCACCGCCGCGGAAGCGCACGATGAAACCCATTTGCGACAGGAGAAAAAATCCGGCCTGATGGGAACCGGCGGCATGGGTTTCACCTTAGGCAAAGCCAGCCAGAAAACCACCACCGACAGTGACCGCCAGCTTAGCAAAGGCAGCACAATCGGCAGCAGTCAGGGCAATGTCACCCTCAACGCCGGAGAACAGCTCCGGGTTCACGGCAGTGAGGTGATTGCCGGTAAAGACCTGACGCTCGCTGGTCAACAGGTCGATATCACCAGTGCGGAAAACCGCCATCACACCACGACAAAAACCGAACAAAAACAGAGCGGCTTAACCGTGGCGCTGAGTGGCACAGCAGGCGGGGCCGTCAACAGCGCGGTGCAAACAGCCAGAACCGCCCGCACTGAAAGTGACCCGCGAGTGAAAGCCCTGCAAAACACTCAAGCCGCCCTCAGCGGAGTGCAAGCGGTGCAGGCTGGCCGACTGGCGGAAGCTCAGGGCAGTGACGACAAAGGCAATAGCAACCTGGCCGGGGTGAGCCTGTCCTACGGTCGGCAATCCTCTCGTTCAGAACAGCAGCACCGCCAGACCACTCAACAGGGCAGCCATCTCGCTGCCGGGGATAACCTCAATATAACCGCCAAAGGGGATAGCAAAGGCGCATCAGGCCAGAATGGCGATATCCGTATTCAGGGCAGCCAGTTACAGGCGGGTAAAGACCTGCAACTCAATGCCAGCCGGGATATTCAGCTTTCATCCAGCCAGAACACCGAACAGACGACCGGCAAAAACAGCAGCCACGGCAGCTCTCTGGGCATGGGCCTGACCGCGGGACCGGGAGGTACCGGCCTGAGCGTCTCGGCCAATGTCAGTCGGGGCAACGGCCGTGAAAACGGCAACGGCGTCAGTCATACTAACACCACATTACAGGCAGGACAGACCGTCGGGCTGAACAGTGGCCGGGACACCACGCTGAAAGGGGCTCAGGTCAGCGGCGAGCAGATTACCGCCGACGTGAAACGTCATTTGACATTAAGCAGCGAGCAGGACAGCCAGCGTTATGACAGCAAACAACAGAATGCCAGCGCGGGCGTCAGTGCCACCGTGGGCCCCTTCACTAACGGTACCGCGAGCCTCAATGCCAGCCGCAATAAACTGCACAGCAACTATGACAGCGTGCAGGAGCAGACCGGGCTGTTTGCTGGCAAAGGCGGCTATCAGGTTAATGTCGGTGACCACACCCAACTGGACGGTGCGGTGATAGCAAGTACCGCCGACAAAGCCAAAAATACCCTGAACACCGGGACGCTGGGCTTCAAGGATATTAAAAATCAAGCGGACTTTACTGTTGAGCAACAAAGTGCGGGCATCAGCCTCGGCCAACCGACCGCCGGTCAGGTTCTCAATAATCTGGCGGTCAATGGGCTGATGGGTTCCAATAACCAGGGCCATGACAGCAGCACCACGCACGCTGCGGTCAGTGACGGCAATCTGATTATCCGGGATAAAGCGCACCAGACGCAGGATGTCGCGAACTTAAGTCGCGATACCGATAACGCCGCCAATGTCCTGAGTCCGATATTTGATAAGGAAAAAGAGCAGCAACGGCTGAAACAGGCGCAACTGATTGGCGAACTCAGCGCCCAGATGACCGAGATAGCCCGTACGGAAGGGAAAATTATCGCCACCAAAGCGGCGAAAGCGAAACTGAATCATATCAGTGAACCGGACAAAGAGGCAGCCAGAAAAAAACTGGTCGACAGTGGCAATCCACACCCGACTTCGGCGGATATCAATAAGCAAGTTTATGACACCGCTTACACGCAGGCACTGAATGACTCGGGCTTGGGGACCGGCGGAACCTATCAGAAAGCCTTACAGGCTGCTACGGCAGCGATTCAGGGCTTGGCTGGGAACAATCTCGGTCAGGCGCTGGCCGGGGGCGCTTCACCGTATCTGGCGGGCGTGATAAAAGAGCTGACCACCGACCCACAAACCCATCAGGTGGATATTGCCACCAATACGTTGGCCCATGCGATTTTAGGCGCGGTGGCGGCCGAGGTGAGCGGTAATAATGCCCTATCAGGGGCAGCCGGTGCGGCTTCGGGTGAGCTGGCCGCTCAGGTCTTGATTAAGCAACTTTACGGTGATGGGGCCAAAGTCAATGAGTTAACGGAGGAACAAAAACAAACTATCAGTACCCTTTCCACCCTGGCAGCAGGACTGGCAGGCGGTATTGCCGGTGATTCCACCGCCAGCGCCGTTACCGGGGCGCAGGCAGGGAAGAATGCAATTGAGAATAATGCTTTGAGCTTGCCCAAAGGGATGGCGGATTACGGTCGGGCACAGAGTTCACTCGCCATGCAAATGCTCAGGGAAGGGGCAACCCCGGATGAATTGTCGGAAGCGTTGGCGAAACAAGCGAGAGGCACGCACCCGGAAGGGCAAGATCCGGCCAGAGGGCTGATTGTGGCGTGGGGGAACTTCTTCGGTGTGCCGTTAGATGTGGTGATGTCCAATGAAAAAATGACGCCGGAGAAAGCGGCTGAAATTGTGGCCAGCGGTGTGCCGACCAGTGAAGCGAAGGTGATGCAGTATGTGGCGGCTAAGGCATTCTTGGCACTGGCTAAAAATCCTGTTTCGGGTAGCAAAGCAGAAGGTTCATCACCGCAATGGAAAGTAGGAGAAGGGAAATTTAGTCCGAAGGATAAGGGCACGGTGACGAATGTTGAGCATCCGGTTGGTAAGTTTGATGGGAAGTCATTGTCGAATGGAAAAACAGAAAATGTTGCGAAGAATAGTGAGTTGTCAACAGGAACTGTTTTCGATTCCATTAAAGGCACTCAGCCAATGTATCCTGGATCCGTAATTCCTAAATCTTTTGAAATGTCATTACCGAACGGAAAGAAAGTATGGGTACATGGAAATGCTACCGAACATATGGTGGAGTACGCAGCATCAAAAGCTGTTACGCATACGCCTGAAGCCGTGAGACTGGCTAGTCAACAAGAACTAAGAAGTTTCCAATCTGCTGTAAATACTGCCACAAAAAACAAAATGCCATATGGTGAGAGAATTACTGTAGATGGCTGGCAACTAGAAATTAAACCACCACGAACAGCAACTGAGTTGCCAACGATCATCCATGCCCGTTATGTAGGAGCACATTAAATGGATATAGAAATTAAAAACCCTATAAACATTACATTAGATGTAATAGAGCTTGATGAGCATGTACCGTCAATGAAATTTAATCTTACAATCCGAGTAGATAAATTTGGATATAGTTTAGACGTGAATATGCAGCTATGGATAGAATGTCAATGTTTTGACTCATTTATCGACAACTTACGTAGAAATGATATAGCTCGTCTTAAAGATATGAATGGGGCTTTTGAATTGCTATTAAACCCTGTTCAGGACTTACTTGAATGGTCATGTGCCAAAGAAAATCTAGATGGCTATATCACATCAGCAAAAGGAAGAGAAAAGCTAACCGATGAGTCGAAATGTGCATTGTACGAGGCATTTAATGATTATCCTAAGTGGTGGTAATCAATAAATACTGATCCCAGCTAAGCGCTGGGATCTCCTTTTAGCGGTCAATCATTCTCAACCAGCCGGATAATCAGCTGCCCCCGTTCAACGGTGATGTTCACCGGCTGCCCGGTGGCAAAGCCCGCTTCTTGCAGCCAGTTGCCTTTAAGGTGCAGGCTGGGATGCTGGCTGTAATAACGGGTCATGCCAGTGTGTCGGTCGGCGTGACATCGGCTGATATAGCCGACTTTATAGCGGCGTTGCGCTTTCGAACCGCCTGAATTTACATTACAATCGCGTTCAGCCATAAATCAACTCCTACATAGTTGGTTGTGTGGTCAGCGGCTATCATGAGGTGCGAACTCATGGTAGCCGCGTCATCTCAGCGCTTGGCGCTCTTCATAACAACTTTTTCCATCATTGACTTGGTAACAAAACTGTCAATCACCATAATCAACGCTTTTTGCTCCTCATCGGATAACGAATCAGCCTGTTCCCAAAGTTCATGCAATATGTGGTTACGTATCTTCACATCTTTGCTGGTCTCGCGGCGGCCAACCAGTTCATCGAGAGAAACCTGTAAAACATCAGCCAGCTTAATCAGGGATTCCAGTTGAGGAACGATGTGTCCCCGTTCCCAACGGTTATACACTCTGGGCAGTACCTCAATCATCTCGGCAAGCCGCGACTGGGTTAATCCCCGAGCTTCTCTGAGCATCTTAAGCCGTTCAGAAAATACGGACATATCAATACCTGTTTGCAAAACACAAATGTCCGCCATTGTACCCCTTCCTTTTTAGCTGGCTGTTGTAAAGTCTCTTTAATGCGATTATTATATATCGCAAACATGTCTATTGACAAGGTTCAAAAGGAAAGACTTATGACCCATGTTCCCGATACCGATTTAGCCCGCTTAAAGCAAACCGTCTCGTTGCTGGGGCTGGTGCGTAAGCAAGGCCGTCCGATGAAAAAACGCGGTGAGGATTATGTGCTGCGCTGCCCGTTCCACAATGAGAAAACCCCTTCACTGGTGATCTCACCGGCCAAGAACCTGTATCACTGCTTTGGCTGTGGCGCAGCGGGATCGGTGCTGGACTGGGTGATACAAACGGAAGGGGTGACGCTGAAAATCGCTATCCGCCGGCTGCGGGAGCTGGCCGGGTTGCCGGATATGGACAATGCAGTTGTGGCCGCTTCTTCTTTAGCCGCCCCGCCGGGATCACAGGCGGCACCTCTGCCGCGCCCGAAACTGGCCGACCTGGACGATGACGGGCAGGCGCTGTTGCATCAGGTGATTGATTTTTATCATCAGCACTTACTGGCGTCACCGGAAGCCAAAGCCTGGCTGGAGCGGCGCGGGCTGAACCATCCTGAACTGGTCAGCCACTTTAAACTGGGGTATGCGGGTCATCACGGTATCAGCGGTTCCGCGGGGTTGTTGCCGTCCAAAGACAGTCAGGAAGGTCAGCAGTTGCGCGGCAAGCTGTCGGGGCTGGGCGTGTTGCGTACCACCACCCGGCAGGACCACTTCCGGGGCTGTGTCGTGGTGCCGATAATCGGCTGGGCCGAATCGGCCAGTGTGGCCAGCCGCGGGCGGGTGCTGCAACTGTATGGCCGCCGAACCCAGCCGGATTACAAAGTGCTGAAAGACAGCCCGAAGCATCTGTACCTGTCCTCACCACTGGCCGGGGTCTGGAATGAGGCAGCGATGAAAGCCGCTGCGGAAATTATCCTGTGCGAAGCGCTGATCGATGCCATGACCTTCTGGTGTGCCGGGTTCCGCAACGTGATCGCCGCGTTCGGGGTGAACGGGTTTAACCGTGAGCATCTCGAAGCCTTGCAGTATCACGGCGTGAAGCGGGTGCTGATTGCCTTTGACCGGGACGAGGCCGGAGACCGTGGCGCGGCTAATGTGGCGGCTGATTTACTGGAAGCCGGTATCGAGGCATGGCGGGTGCAGTTCCCGCCGGGCATGGATGCCAATGACTATGCCGTCAAAAGCGGCAACGCCGAACATGCACTGGGGCTGGCGTTGCAACAGGCGGTCTGGCTGGGACAGGGAACGGCACCGGGCGCGGTGTTCAGCCATGAGCGGCCCGTCTCGCCGGGTGTGACGGAAAAGCCTCACAATGCCGATGTGGCTAAACCGGCTGCCTTAGCCGCCCCGCCGGCGCTGACTGTTGCGCCCGTGCTCTGTGAGCGCACGGCCTGCGGTGAACTGCTGATGAAAAGCGGCCCCCGGGTCTGGCGGATACGGGGAATGAAAAAATCCCCGGTGCCGGATGTGATGAAAGTCAATGTGCAGGTGCGGGATGAAACGTCCGGCCTGTTCCATGTGGATACGCTGGACATGTATCACGCGCGGCATCGTCAGAACTACATCAGCACGGCGGCGCAAGAGCTGGAATGCGAGCTGTCGGTGATTAAACGTGAAGCCGGGCGGATGCTGCTGATGCTGGAGCAGCAACAGGATGCTGAACAGCAGGCGGAGGCCGAAGCGTCAGGGACAACGGCGGTGACGGTCAGCGCGGAAGACGAAGCCGCCGCGCTGGCATTGCTGACATCACCGAACTTAACAGAACAGATTATCAACGACATGGCCGCCTGCGGGGTGGTCGGCGAATCGACCAATCTGCTGACCGGGTATCTGGCGGCAGTCTCGCGCAAACTCGATAAACCGCTGGCCGTGCTGATACAAAGCAGTTCCGCTGCCGGGAAATCGTCATTGATGGAGGCGGTGCTGAACCTGATGCCGGAAGAGGAGCGTATCCAGTACTCGGCAATGACTGGGCAGAGCCTCTACTATCTGGGAGAAACCAGCCTGCAACACAAGATACTGGCGATAGCCGAAGAAGAAGGCGTACGGCAGGCGGCCTATGCCCTGAAACTGTTGCAGTCGGACGGCGAGTTGAAAATCGCCAGCACCGGCAAGAACGAACAGAGCGGCGAACTGGTGACGCGGGAGTACAAAGTACAGGGTCCGGTGATGCTGATGTTAACGACCACCGCCATTGATGTGGATGAAGAGCTGCTGAACCGCTGTCTGGTGCTGACGGTCAACGAATCGCGCGAGCAGACGCAGGCTATCCACGCCATGCAGCGGCACCGCCAGACGCTGGCCGGATTGCTGGCTGACTCGGAGAAAGGCTATCTGACTCAACTGCACCAGAACGCCCAGCGCCTGTTAAGGCCGCTGAAAGTGGTCAATCCTTACGCCCACCAACTGACGTTCCTGTCAGACAAAACCCGGATGCGGCGCGACCACATGAAATACCTGACGCTGATACAGGCCATTGCCCTGCTGTACCAGTATCAACGTGAAGTGAAGAAAACGACCCACCGCGGACAGGTCATCGAATATATCGAAGTCACCCAGGACGATATTGCCCTCGCCAACCGGCTGGCGCATGAAGTGCTGGGGCGCACGCTGGATGAAATGCCGCCGCAGACGCGCAAGCTGTTACTGCTGATACAAGAGATGGTGAACGAACAGGCGCAAATCCAGCACTGCCAGCCAAATGAAGTGCGCTTTACCCGGCGGGATATCCGCGCCTTTACCCACTGGAGCGACAGCCAGCTCAAAAACCACTGTCAACGACTGACGGAAATGGAATACCTGCTGTTGCATGGCGGCAGCCGGGGGCACCTGCTGCATTATGAACTGCTGTGGGACGGAGAAGACAACGGCGCAGTCCACCTGTGCGGCCTGCTGGATGTCGGAGAAGCGGACTCAGAAACCGCCGGCAGTGAACGCAAGTCTGACCCGGAAGGTCATAAGTCTTCCCCAAGTCCGGGGCAAGTCTGGCCTGAGTCTGGGGAAGAAAAACCCGCGTCAGCCCGGACAGCACAAGAGCCAGCGGGGGCACAAGTCCGGGCAGATGAAAACGCAGTTATCAGGGAAAATAATCACGGAGACGCATTGCCTGTACCCGACAGGAATAAACCGCCGGCAGCCGTCCCGACAGGTCATGAAAGCAAGTCTGACTTAAATGAACGCAAGCCTGTCTCAAGTCTGGGCCAGGTCCGGGCTAAGTCTGGGGTGAAAAAATCCCCATCCGGGCAGGCAGAACACGGGTTCAGCGTACCGCAAGTCGGGGTAACGGAAGACACCGTGATAAAAGGAAAAAAGAAAACGCGCCCCTTGTCTGCGTCCACCCCTCAATCTCAACCGGAGGTCAATCATGGCAAACCGTAAACCGCGCAAAGGAAGTCTCCTGACCGTCGATGACGTCTATCGTCAGCCGGTAGGGCCGGCGCATGACCCAAAAAGCCTGTATGCGCTGCTGCTGCGCTTCGTGGCCTGGCGGCAGGAACGGAACTGGTCGGAAACCACGCTGAAAGTGCAGACCCATCACACCTATCACTTTATCCTGTGGGCCACGGACCGGGGCCTGTACTATGCCGCGGACATCACGCGGCCGATACTGGAGCGTTACCAGCGCTACCTGTACCAGTACCGCAAGACCAACGGAGAGCCGCTGAGCATCCGCACCCAGCGCACGCAGTTGCAGCCGTTACAGGTGTGGTTCAAATGGCTGACGAAACAGAACCTGATACTGGCGAACCCGGCAGCGGACATTGAGTTGCCGCGGGAAGAAAAACGCCTGCCGCGGTATATCCTGAGCATTGATGAAATCGAGCATATCCTGTCGCTGCCTGACCCGAATACGTTGCAGGGTGCCCGAGACCGGGCCCTGATGGAGCTGCTCTGGTCAACAGGGATACGACGCAGTGAAGCGGCCCGGCTCGATATCTACAGCATTGACGGGTCACGCAAAACGGTGACCATCCGGCAGGGCAAGGGGAATAAAGACCGGGTATTGCCCCTCGGCGAACGGGCCTTAAACTGGCTCCAGTTCTATCAGCAACAGGTTCGCCCGCAACTGCTGGTCACCCCGGACATCCAGTCGCTGTTCGTGGCAATGGACGGTCTCGACGGGTTGCAGCCGAACGGTATCACCCATGCCGTGAGCGGTTATATCCGGGCCGCCGGCATTGAGAAAAAAGGTGCCTGCCACCTGTTCCGGCATGCGATGGCGACCCAGATGCTGGAGAACGGCGCGGACCTGCGCTGGATACAGGCCATGTTAGGCCATGCCAGCGTGGAATCCACCCAGGTGTATACGCAGGTCTCTATCCGGGCCTTGCAGGCGGTACACGCCAGTACGCATCCGGCGGAGCAAATGGCCGACGAAAAAGTCCGCGACGCCGATGAG
>NZ_CAWPHH010000061.1:0-9654 GCF_963887965.1 Photorhabdus sp. RW14-46
GAGTTTTACGACGACCAGCGTGACTACCAGTTCAATGTCTACCTGCCTGCCCGCAATCCGTCAGGTATGCACGGCGAGGAGGACGCGGTGGTGTGGGGCATGGAGACCGCGTATCAGGTGGTGGAGGGAAAAATTGCGACTCGGAATTATGACTACCACGATGCCCGGCCGTATCCCGGCTTGAACACCGAGGCGGATGTGACACGGGGCGATCGAACGACTTATGGCGAAGCGTACCATTACCGTGACGACTACCGAATACCCGGTGATCGTTACGCCTATCAACCGGAGGCGGAAAGTGGGGTGTTTTATGCCCGTTTGCATCACGAACGTTACCTGAATCAACGCATTCGCCTGCGGGGAATGACCACCTCCGCCACGCTGGTGCCGGGACAGGAGTTGAAAGTGAAAGGTGACGCCCCGGAAACGTTTCGCAAAGGGGCGATCATCACCCACATCACCAACAGTGCCCGCCGGGACAGCAGTTTTGAGATGACATTCACTGCCATTCCCTATTCCGAGACCGTGTGCTTTCGCCCGGAACGGGTGCCGAAACCGGTGATGGCCGGCACGATACCCGCGCGGGTGAGCAGTACCAAAGTGAATGATACCTACGGCGATATCGACAAAGACGGCTTATATCGGGTGGCGTTTAATTTTGACCGGGAGAAATGGCCGCAAGGCGGCGAAAGCCTGTGGGTGCGTCTGGCGCGCCCGTATGCGGGAGAGAACTATGGCTTTCACTGGCCGTTGCTGGAAGGCACTGAAGTGGCGATCGCCTTTGAAGGGGGCGATCCGGACCGGCCCTATATTGCCCATGCTCTGCACGACTCAGTGCACCCGGATCACGTCAATCTCTACAACTACAAACGCAACGTTCTGCGCACCCCGGCGAATAACAAACTGCGGATGGATGACGAGCGCGGTCGGGAACATATCAAACTGAGTACCGAATACGGCGGTAAAAGCCAGTTGAACCTCGGTCATCTCGTTGATAGCCAGCGCCCACACCCGGATAAACGGGGAGAAGGCTTTGAGCTGCGAACCGATGACTGGGGCGCGATTCGGGCCGGTAAGGGGTTGTTTATCAGTGCGGATAAACAGGCCCGGGCGGGTGGTGAAGTGCTGGAGATGGCACCGGCAATCAGTCTGGTAAAAGGCGCGGTGAATCAGGTGCTGGAGTGGGGAACAGTGACCAAAACTCACCTGAATCATCAGCCGGATGCTGAAAGCCTGAAAACCTATTTACAGCATGTGGATCAACTGAAAATGGCGGCCATGCTGCTCAGTGCGCCGGAAGGGGTGGGGATTGTCAGCCCGCAGACTGTGATGGTGCAAAGTGGTCAGGCGCTCTATGCCCAAAGTGCGGGGGATGTGCATATTGCCAGTGCAAACCGGATTGGGATGAATTCAACACAAGCTATCTCCCTGTTAGCACAAAACGAAGGGATGCGTCTGGTGTCAGGGAAAGGGCCGCTCGCCATTGAATCACATGGCGATAGTTTAGGTCTCACCTCATTAAACGATGTCACCGTCAATTCAACACAGGGTCACGTCCAGATTACGGCGAAAAATGGCCTGACATTGGCGTGTGGAGGCGCGTACATCCGTCTTTCTCCGGCAGGAGAAATTGAAATTCACGGGCCGGGCCTGTTAAGCCTGAAAGGGCAGCACAAAATGGCGTCACCGGCGAAACAGGACTTTCCTTTGCCTGACCTGCCTGAATCGGTGTGTAAAACGTGTTTGGAAAAAGCGCAGGAATTGTCGCAGGGGTTTGTTTTGAGGAGTTAACCAATGAATGACCATCAAATAGCTGACTGGATTGCATCACTTGCATCGTCTGTAACGGAAACCGGCATAAGTTGTATCGATATGATTGTGGATCAATCAGGGGGTAAGTTCCCCCTAATTCCGGCATTAAAAAGTTTTTCATCTGAGATGGATTGGTGCTCGCTATTTCAGGGATTGCCGGAGGAGATTGTGACAGATAAAGCCCCGATCTTAATTCGGATTGATCTAACACAACCGGTTCAACGGCAATGGATGAATGAAATCATGATGCGCTTAGGCGGCAAGCCTATGTTGCTGATTTTATGTTCTTCATGGTCGTTTGATCGCTTGTCCCAATATTTGATTCAGTGCGTGGATGCAGCCTACGCCGAGAAAGGCGGGATCTTACGTTTTTATGATCCGCGTATTTTTCCTGTGTTGTTTTCCCATGTATTGGACAAGGAACAGCAACAACAATTTTTCAGGCCCGCGCTGTTCTGGAGTTGGCTTGATCGTGATGGGGCTCCACATGTTATCTGGCGTGAAGGCCATGCAGGGCCGGTTGGTGAAACCTTTCAGAAAATTGATCTCACAGATGAGCAGCTAGAACATCTCTTGTGCGTTTCTGATGCTCACATACTGATGTTGAAACTGAGTAGTCAGGTTGAATATTCAGAATTTTCCCGCGAACAACTGTTCAACAATTGTTATGCCTTGATGATAGAGACATCTGGTGAAGACATTTTACTGGATGACGACAGAGAGTCGTTCGTACTTAAACACCTTAAAGCCAGATTATCGTCATAGAGGTAGAAGATGAAAAAACAACAATTGAGGCTGGTGGTTTTATTCCTGCTGCTGGTCGCCTGTAGCCAATTTCCGGCACAGGCAGGCATCATTATCGCCATTAATCATACTAAATGGGCGATTAACCGGCTCACTGTGGATGATCAACCGGGTATCGACAGTATCGGCCCGTATCAGGGCGGTGGTGGCGGTTGCTGCTATCGGGCTCCAGATAAGTGGCGACCGGGGATGACGGTTAAGGTGGATTGGGAGACCGGTGTCGCTTTTTCTAAAGATTTTCCCGGTTATGAAAATTGGGAGAAGTATTTGGAATGGGATAGGAAAATCAATGCCCAGAAGCGCCAGCATAGCAAGGTAGTGCCGGTTCCTTATTATCAGAATGGTGGTGATACCTGCGGTATTACGGTGCACTTCCTACCCTGTGATCAAATTAAAGTTACGACCTCGTGTTATGCCTACGGTAGCCCGAACTACCCAATTAAAGAACCCTTGGAAATGAAGGAACCAAAAGTATGTCCGAAGTAATGCATGCAAGCACCTCAAGTCCAGATTGTCACTAATGTGAAGGAGTAGAAGATGAAAAAACAACAATTGAGGCTGGCGGTTTTATTCCTGCTGCTGGTCGGCTGTAGCCAATTTCCGGCACAGGCAGGCATCATTATCGCCATTAATCATACTAAATGGGCGATTAACCGGCTCACTGTGGATGATCAACCGGGTATCGACAGTATCGGCCCGTATCAGGGCGGTGGTGGCGGTTGCTGCTATCGGGCTCCAGATAAGTGGCGACCGGGGATGACGGTTAAGGTGGATTGGGAGACCGGTGTCGCTTTTTCTAAAGATTTTCCCGGTTATGAAAATTGGGAGAAGTATTTGGAATGGGATAGGAAAATCAATGCCCAGAAGCGCCAGCATAGCAAGGTAGTGCCGGTTCCTTATTATCAGAATGGTGGTGATACCTGCGGTATTACGGTGCACTTCCTACCCTGTGATCAAATTAAAGTTACGACCTCGTGTTATGCCTACGGTAGCCCGAACTACCCAATTAAAGAACCCTTGGAAATGAAGGAACCAAAAGTATGTCCGAAGTAATGCATGCAAGCACCTCAAGTCCAGATTGTCACTAATGTGAAGGAGTAGAAGATGAAAAAACAACAATTGAGGCTGGCGGTTTTATTCCTGCTGCTGGTCGGCTGTAGCCAATTTCCGGCACAGGCAGGCATCATTATCGCCATTAATCATACTAAATGGGCGATTAACCGGTTCACTGTGGATGATCAACCGGGTATCGACAGTATCGGCCCGTATCAGGGCGGTGGTGGCGGTTGCTGCTATCGGGCTCCAGATAAGTGGCGACCGGGGATGACGGTTAAGGTGGATTGGGAGACCGGTGTCGCTTTTTCCGACGACTTTCCCGGTTATGAAAATGATGAGAAGTATTTGGCGTGGAGGGACAAGATTAACGCCCAGAAACGCCAGCATAGCCAAGTAGTGCCGGTTCCTTATTATCAGAATGGTGGTGATACCTGCGGTATTACGGTGCACTTCCTACCCTGTGATCAAATTAAAGTTACGACCTCGTGTTATGCCTACGGTAGCCCGAACTACCCGATTAAAGAACCCTTGGAAATGAAGGAACCAAAAGTATGTCCGAAGTAAAGCATGCAAGCACCTCAAGTCCAGATTGTCACTAATGTGAAGGTATAGAAGATGAAAAAACAACAATTGAGGCTGGCGGTTTTATGCCTGCTGCTGGTCGCCTGTAGCCAGTTTTCGGCACAGGCGGGAATCATTGAAGCGATTAATCATACCAAATGGGCAATTAATCGGTTCAGTGTGGATGGTGAACCGGGTATCGATATTATCGGGCCATATCAGGGCGGTGGTGGTGGTTGCTGCTACCGGGCCCCGGAGAAGTGGCGACCGGGGATGACGGTTAAGGTGGATTGGGAGACAGGTGAAGCATCCACAAAAGGCTTTCCGGGTTTTGCTGATGAAGAGAAGTATTTATCTTGGCGTAATAAGTTGCGGGCTAATGATCGTCAGCATAGCAAGGTAGTGCCTGTACCCGATTATACCGGGCAGCGTACCTGCGGTATTACAGTGCACTTCTTACCCTGTGATCAGGTCAAAATTACCACTTCCTGTAACACCTACGGTAGCCCGAACTACCCAATTAAAGAACCCTTGGAAATGAAGGAACCAAAAGTATGTCCGAAGTAATGCATACCGGCATTTCAAGTCCAGATTGTCACTAATGTGAAGGAATAGAAGATGAAAAAACAACAATTGAGGCTGGCAGTTTTATCTCTGCTGCTGGTCGCCTGTAGCCAATTTCCGGCACAGGCAGGCATCATTATCGCCATTAACCATACTAAGTGGGCGATTAACCGGTTCACTGTGGATGATCAACCGGGTATCGATATTATCGGCCCGTATCAGGGCGGTGGTGGCGGTTGCTGCTATCGGGCTCCAGATAAGTGGCGGCCGGGGATGACGGTTAAGGTGGATTGGGAGACTGGTGTTGGGGACATGGGGGGGTTTCCCGGTTTTGCAGATAGAAAAAAATATTTGGCGTGGAGGGACAAGATTAATGCCCAAAAGCGCCAGCATAGCCAGGTAGTACCGTTGCCCGATTATACCGGGCAGCGCACCTGCGGTATTACAGTGCATTTCTTACCTTGTGATCAGGTCAAAGTTACCACCTCGTGTAACACCTACGGTAGTCCGAACTACCCAATCAAAGAACCGTTGGAAATGAAGGAACCAAAAATATGTCCGAAATAAAGCATCATGATCTTGTCTGGTTGCCAGCCCCTTTTCCGTCTCAGGGGCGGTTACCTGCCAAAAATTATTTGGTGGTGGAAAACTGTCAGCAACAGAGCAGTCAGGAAAAAGCTTACTATCAGGAACTTTGTCTGGCCGCCAATCGTCGGGTGATCCGTCCCTGTTGTAACACGTTGCATGTCAGCCTGTTTTTTGATGGCACCGGCAATAATTTATATAACGACCTTTATCAGGCCATTCCTAACCATCCGACCAATGTTGTCCGTCTTTTCCAGGCAACCATTGGGGCGGGTTATGCCGGAGGGGCATCCGGTAAGCCGTTACTGGATAATATTGAGAGCACAGGAAGAAAGTACTTTAAGTATTATATTCCCGGGGTGGGAACCCCTTTCCCGGAAATTAATGAGCTGGATTACAGCAAATTGGGGCTGGCGGTTGCTAGCGGGGGAGAAGACCGGATCAATTGGGCATTACTGCGGTTGATTGATGTATTAAAGCGCGTATTGGTAAACGACACAATTGATGATGTTGCTTGTCAAAAATCCCTGAAAGCGATGGCAACCACATGGAATATGCTGGAGTTGGGAGGCAGCAATAACCGCTATGAGGAGTTTTATAAGCAGTTTGCGAGCTTAAAACGTGAACTGAGGATAGCCCGCAGTCAGCCGGGACGAGGTAAGTGTAAGTTGTTGGGCATGAAATTGTATGTGTATGGTTTTTCCCGTGGGGCTGCGGAAGCGCGGACTTTTGTTAACTGGCTGACCGAACTGTTTCCGCCGTCGAGAGAAGCAGGCCAGAAACCGGCTCAGTGTCTGCAACATAAACACGATACAGACCCGGATAGCAATTTACCCATCAGCGTAGAATTTCTCGGATTGTTTGACACAGTGGCATCGGTCGGGGTGCCCCATATGATCCCCGTTGTTGAAGGTCATATGGCCTGGGCAGACGGCACGCAGGAATTGCCATCGGAGGCGACTTACGGTGGTCTGGTGAAACGTTGTGTGCACTTGGTCTCGACCCATGAACAGCGGTTGTGTTTTCCGATGGATTCCATTCGCCGTTCCGATGGCACTTACCCGACAGGCAGCACCGAGGTGATTTATCCCGGTGTGCACTCTGATTTGGGGGGCGGTTATCCACCGGGAGAACAGGGTAAGGCAATAGGAAAACGTGACAATCTATTACTCTCACAGATCTCATTACATGAAATGTATTCGGCAGCGTTTGAGATTGGAGCTCCATTGAAAGTTCCTAAAGATATTTTGCCACAAGAGTTATCTCAATATAGCTGGCGTTCTATGCCACCAGATGTCGGTGATGAATTTGATATTGACACACAATTAGTCAACCGCTTCAACGCCTGGCGTCAAGTGACTCTGGGGTTGGAGATGCCCCAACAACCCCTGTCAGATGAAGAAGCGGCCCGCTTTGAACCGGTGCGGGCCTCTGTGGCATTGGAACAGGCGATGAAAAACCAGATGAACTGGCTGACGGCCTGGCGTATCAATCGTTACGCCAACGGCACGCTGCTCGGTGAGCCATTTTTTCATGAGGCTCCTAATCGTGATGCGAAAAAGGCGCATTATGAACAGAGTGAACAGGCACAAAAAGCGGCACAACAGCAGGTCGAGGCTAAACGGAAAGTGCAGTGGAATGAATTTTTTCGCGATGGAGGAAAAACGCCGCCGTTGTTAATGCAGGGAGTGCCGGATTTTGACCCGGAAACCGCTCAAAACCAGTTGCGAGAAGCGGCCGCGGAATTTCGCAATGACTACCACGGTGACCGGCGGGAACAACACAGTAAGTGGCAATTTCTTTTCGATACCGTGCCACGTCAGGCAATTTACATGTTGGATGATCATGATGACCTCCTGGAGTATCTGCAAATGAAAGCAGGGGGAGAGGCATTGGTCAAACAGCTTTTTCGGCCTGTTCCGGCGGCAAAACCCGGTCAACAGGAATCACCCGAGTCATTGCTGGTCGCCTTGTATGACAATCAGGTTCACGATTCCCGTGCCTGGTTTATGTACTCGACACTCGGTTCACGTGAACCGTGGGGAGGCTATTTCCGCTACCGAGTCATTTACTTCGGTACAATTTGCAGCAGACCGCTGTCACTTCTGTCAGTGGCTGGCACTGTGGCGGGGTTCATGTCGCCGGCCGCAGAGAGTGTACTGCTTTTGTTTAAACAGAATAAAGTCGCAAACACGATGGGGGATGCCATCGACAAAGTGTCCAAGGGCACCGCTGCTGAGTGGGAAGTGACCGCGCAGTATTTAACTTCCGGCAAGCTGATCACCCTGTTAGCAGGACCGGAGTATAGAAAAGCGTTCACCCATAATGTGGGCGAGATGACCAGCCAGCAGAGAAAGTTTATCGAAGAGCAGCGGTTGCAAACGGCCAAAGATAATCTCAAAGCGCATTGGGCGGGAAAAACGCTGGAGCCGACCCCGTTCAAGGAGCCTGAGAAATGAAAAACGTAATCCGTCAGGGTGATAGCCTGCGCGAATATGGCGGTACGGTATTGTCGGGCCACTATCTTTGTTTCGGACAACCCATTGCTTGCAAGGGCGATCCTGTTCAGTGTAACCGTCATGGTATGACCACCATTGCCCAAGGGAGTGCGGCCTGCCTGATAGACGGCCAGCCAGTGGCGTTGCATGGTCATCGTTGTGAATGTGGTTGTACGTTAGTCAGTTCTTTTCCCGATTATCAGGTGACGTCATGAAAGCGATCCCTCTTTTTCCGCCTTATTGTCAGGCTTCGCCTCCTCGTTTTAAACGTTGGTTGGGAGTCGGAGTCGGATTGGTTTTGTTGATCAGTAACATCGTCGCGCTGATCAGACCGGAAATCGGTGACACTTTCTCCTTATATGCCTTGATCCCCGGATTGGCGGCGTTATGGCTGTTATGTCTGTTATTTCGCGTGCTGTTTTACCGCTTTGCCGTGCATAACGCCTGGACTTACCAGCAGCAGGTCGAGCGGGTTCAGCAACAGTGGTGGCGTAAACACCGTCAACAGATTGCGTTGGTGGATTATGTATTAGTTGGGCCGCTAGGGTGCACGCCCGATGTATGGAATAAAGTGGTTAATCAGCCTCATTGCCACGTGGAACCTATCGAGGAAGAGAGTGGTCAGTCGGTGCGTCTGCTGCGTTCTTTTGCCGCTGATATTGAACAGCGGGAAATACAACTGGCGGGCATGGCAGTGGAACAGTGGCATAAGCAGAGGAAGGTGCAGTCGCCGTTGCGTTGTACGCCATTACGTTGTTATTGGTTAGGCTCTGCTGCTGCCTGGCAAGGGTTTGCCGGCCAGATGGCGGAGTGGTTTCCTGATGTGGAGTTGCCTGAACAGCCACAGCCTTGGTGTGGTATCGATACGCTGGATGAAATAATTGATTTGCTCAACACGACAAAGGACCAACACGCGACTATTTTGTGTGCAGGTTGTCAGTGCGTAGACAGCGAGGCTGAGTCAGCCTTACCCGCCGGTGAAGCAGCATTTATCTGGTTATTGAAAAAACAGGGCAACGTCTGTTTAACCCGCGGTGAATTTTTTTGTTCTCAAAGTGATGAAGAGGTTGTTGACGTCGCGGCCAGAACATGGGTTCAAGCGGATATGTCTCAGCCACCGGTAACCTGCTTTCTGTTTTCTCAGCCGGATACATCCTCACTGGAAAAACTCGGCTGGAATATCACTCAGCATCAACAGGATCTCAATTGGGGCAATATTGGCGGGATGGAGGCGATCGTAGTGCAAACACTGGCGGCGATCTCGGCGGAAAATACCGGCCAGCCCTGTGGGTGGTTAGCCCGTGATCCTCAACATACTTTAGCGTTTGGAATAGTAAAATCTTATGGCACTGCAAGAGAATAAAATACCGCCTATTTCGGTGGTGAAGACACTTATCTTACTGATAGGCACCATTACCCTGCTGGTTTCGTTGGCTGGTCTGGGATGGTGGGTTTGGGGAGATCACCGAACCACTGATGCCGAAACTTTCAACCATCTGTTGTGGGTTTGTGGAATAGCTTGGGTGCTCACTGTGGTGGTGAGTATGCTAGGTTTTATCACGGTAACGTTGTTTGTCAAAAACAAAGTCACCGATGTGAAATCCGATACCCGGCCACTTTTGCCAGCCAGCGAACCGTATGATTATGGTGACTTGGGCGATCGCATGCGCCTCCGTTACGGGCGGTTCTGGTGGTATAAAGTCCGCATTTTACTGGTGGTGGGCGAAGTGGAACAGGTGGAAGCCATCGCGCCGGGGCTGACCACGACGCACTG
>NZ_CAWPHH010000062.1:0-9203 GCF_963887965.1 Photorhabdus sp. RW14-46
CGACGCTGTGTTTACTGTCGCCATTGCCGATGTGCACCATCACATTATTATCCCCGAAAACCAGTGACTTAAAGCCCCCCATACCGACTTTGACGCCCACGTTTGAGGTTCCCCAATTGAGCGCGGTGAATTCGCCATTCCCCACCCCCACCTGAATATTACCCGAGTAACTTAGCCGGTTATTCGAGATATCACTTGAATCGGTCTCAATGTTATTTTTGCGTCTCTCCGGCACTGTGAAAATATCGGTATTATCCACAATCGCCCCTCTGGCCGGCATCTCCGCATCCGCCATGCCGACACGCGAAAGATGGATATCGCTTTCAGCAATATGACGACGCACGCGCTCTGAACGGGTTTCAAGTTCGCCTTTTTCATTCCAACTCAGGACGACTTTGTTATCAGCCAGCTTATGGATCCATTGACGGCGTTCATTCCAGGTAAATTTACGGCCGTCCACATCAACGGCGACTGCACTACGACGAGCCGAAACCGTCGTCTGAATACCCTGCTCCTTTAAGGCCGTAATAAAGTGACGGGCAAAACCATTTCGTTTGTCATCACTTATCAGCGAACAACCCACGATGCTAATGTGGTCTGGTTTACCCGCCTGACTAAAGTTTCGAGTGAATTGTTTGAGTTTCACGGCCAGCTCATCTGCACTGTAACTACCCAGACGAGTGTAATTCTGCTCTGATTTGCTACGACCATGCCCCACAAGTTGCCAACGCAACTTGTCTGATGGTTTAAGTTGAGATAAATCGCCGTAGACAACACGGTATTTACCCTCAGAATCAAGCTGAACCACGACACTGGAATCCGGGTGTTTACCCGCCAGATTGACCGCTGCTTCGGCGACAGCAAGGTCATCCTCCACCTGGATAATGATCTGACTATCAAAATGCGTTTCACGGCCATCGGTTTGTGGTGTTACCTCGGCGGTTTGCCAGAGCTCAACGGGCTTATGAGCTAACTTTACCGCTGGTGCGACTTGCAAACTATTAAGCAATTGAACACGCGGCACATTGGCAACATCATTATATCTACGCAAGCCCCCCTTGGTAATAAGCTGATTCAGTAACGAAGTGCCGCCATTTTTCGCCACAGCCGTTTCCAATACCTTATTTTTGCCAGATAATGCGGTTAAATCTTCCACAGGCGTGTGGCTTTTCTTTTTCGCTATTATTTCAAGCTGAGCCTCCTGAAGTGCCTGAGCATAGTTAAACAACTCGGTTGGCGTCCAGACACCAAACTTTGGCAGCCACTTATGGCCGACAAGTTTATCTGCTCCCCCTGCTTTTAATATTCTGGCAACAATGCTTGAACAGTTATTCCTCAGCAGTTGGTAATGTTCATTAGGATCATTGCTGATTTTACGCCATTTCGCCTGCATTGCCGCCACATCCAGACCTTCAAGATTAATACGAAATACGCGCCCTTGATCGGCTTCGCGGTCTTTAAAGTTCTGAATATCCGCCAACTCTCGCTCTTTAAATTGACGAATGACATTGGCAGTACGTTTTTCTATCAATTGAGGGTCTTGAACATTTTTATTGGCTTGATATCGCAGTTCTTCCGCAAAAAACCTGCCAACATCTGCCCTCTCGTGTTCATAACCATTCCACATGTCAACAAATGGCTGGTATATCTGTTTAGGAATACCGGATGATTGCAGCAATCTAGGATCTGCCAATGCCATCATAGTAAAGTCTTCAGTAACATCTTTGAAGGCGACATCTACCCCTTGTGCCCATTCTAGCTTGCTAGTGAAACGTTGTAATTTATAGTCACCATATCTCAGACCGAACTTATCGCGCTCTTCGTAGGCGACATCTATTTCAAGGGTTCTATGATTCAACAACGGCCACCAACTGGCATAATTTCTCTTATTGATAAAGCCTGCGATGTCCGCATTAACATGCGCACGCCCCTGGCCAATTTGCATTGCGCCGTGGCCTAATAGGCTATGAGCGCTTGGTTTCCAAACAAACAGTGTGGCACTTATTGGAGATAAATATTGCTCAATCGCCTGATGGATCTTTCTTAAACCAGAGACATCAATACCTTTCCCGTCATTCGATAAATCGCTGGCTTTCAGATTCGAGAAGACGGCATCTGAAATATCTTGACCATATTCTTGAATAACCGCCGCTTTGACTTGCTCAACCGCCTTATCAGCACTTTCCGCTTTCTGATTAATATGAATATTTTCCTTACCCCGAGTAACAAAATCACCGTTTTCATCAATATAAAGGTGTTTTGAATCTTTAAGATTGGCACTGCCAAGCTGATCATACAGCCTACTGAAATCGCCTTGCCCTGGGATTTTTACGGTGGACCCAGCAAAGACCATCGACTCATTAAAGCACGTGTCAATTTGAGACAATAAGGCCCTCATCGCCGGTACACGACCTGAGTCAGGATGACCTAAGAGGTATCCTTCAACTTGTTGGCGCAAATCGGATAATTTTCTAACCACATTCAATATATAGTCTTTTCTGCCTTGTCGGATATTGTGATAACTCTCTAGCGCATCAATGACTTTTTTGTAATTATCACCACGAATTTTGCCCACCACCGATGCCGCTTCCTGAAACTCACTTACCGACATCAACTTTGGCAAGGGTTTCCAAGCGCTATCCACATTCTCCGTAAGAATTTTAGTATTTCTTTGATGATTAAATACAATCTGGTCTTCAATGAAATATAACTCATCGGGTAACCGCGCATTATCGTTACCATTATCAAACCATTGGTCGACGTCGACAATTTTTTTTAGTACGGTAACGTTGAGCTCTTTTTTTTCACTTTCCCCCAATTCCTCCAGATTAACACCAGAAATTATCGGCACTTTTCTAATGAGTTCACGCGTCTCATGTAAAGGAGATCCCATAATGCTGTCAGATTGTGTTTCAACAGACCGAGGAATTAGCGAAACACCGGTATTTTTTGCGCGAATTCCCGCGTTGATCTGCAACCGGCTAACAGCTTGTTTCGCACTCGCCAACGCTCGCAACTCTTCTTCGGTCAGCCCCTGATAATATCGGTTTCCCGCCTCCGGCATTGATTCCGGATCGATATGACTGCCGGTTTCTCCCGCGCCAGTTGACTCATAGGCTTTTTCTCCTGACAAGCCGCTGCCACTTGCACCACTGCGAACAGGCTTGTCATTGCTCAGTTTCGCCCCTTTAGCATCCGCCTGAGTCTGAGCCGCTTTATTTTCCGCCGCCGCAATATCACGCTGACCCCGATTTTCTGCATTCTGATACGCGATATTGGCGTTATCCTTCGCCTTTTCCGCCTGCTGCTGTTGCAAAAGCGCTTCTTTTTCTCTCTGCTCTGCTTTTAATTGCGCCTCTACACCATCAAGAATAGCCTTATCACGATTTTGTTTACCTTTTTCTGTTCCGGCTGCTGATAGCACCACGGTATCTTTTACTTTTTGCTGTATATCAATAGCATCCCGATGTATATCCGCCAGCCGTTTTTCTAATGTCGGCTTAATATCATCCAATCGTTTCTGGATGTCCTCAGCGATTCCACCCGCATAGTCGAGATAATGGCTCTCTAACTCACGACTCTCATCAGTTTCATCTTTAAGTGCTTTAAATTTGTCCGCGAGTAAAGTCAGCTCTTCCGTCACGGCCTGCGCTTCTGCTTCTATCGCATTGCGTTGTGTCAGCCCATTTTGGCTAACTGCTGCCTGATCCGTTAATTCCAACTGGGATTGCGATTTCGCAATTCCTGCCAGTTGTTTCTCTTGTTCCTGTTCCAACAGTTGGCGATCTCTTTCCGCTTTTTCTTTATCGCTTAATGCATTTTGTACTGCTTTACCCTGTCTCACATGTTCGGTAACCACATCGGTTTGTAGTGGGTTCTCAGATTTTGCAACAACGTTATCCAGAACATAGCCTACACCATCATTCAAACCGGTTCCTTTAAACTCAATGCGGTTACTGCCTGCCCGTGCAATTAATTCCAGCGTTTTACTTTGCCACTCTATTGCATTTCCAGACGTTGAGAATACTCGTTTTCCATTCCAGAAAACGTCCATACCATTGTTGATAATATAGGCATTGGAACGATGAGCAAAATCAAAACTCAGTGAAATCACCTCGCCTTCAGACAAGTTTTGCAGATCCTGGTAAATCGTGGTGTTTCTCTCCGCATCAAGTTCACTGACGCGTTCTCCATGACTGGCAATATCAAAACCATAAACACTCGCTGAACCATATGCCTCTATACCATGAGTTGACTGCCAGCCCAGCTCACCTTGTTCAAAGTCACCATTGACGATCAAATTTTTACTCTGATCTGACACCGATTGCGTTTTTTGACTCAAAGCACCTTCTATTGAACTGACGTCAGGCGTCTCCACCGCTGTGACAACACCATTGAGATGATGGGTTAAATCTGAATTTACCGGCGCAATTTCATCCAGTTCAAAACCATCAATAGCAGAAACTTTCGCTAAATGAATCGCCCCTCTGCCTCTATGAGTGCCCGACGTGTTAGTTTCCTCCCCCTGCACCAGATAGTTGATCGCCTGACTGCCCATCACACCGAGTGCAGTTTGTTTGATATTGTTGAAGAAAGCGGCCAGTTTGTTGCTTTCCGTATTACTCGCGGCAACCGCCAGGCTGTAAAAATCACCCTCACCTATCTTAATCGCCACATTATTGCGCGCATAAGAGGCATTAACCGCTAAACCATGACCCACCTGAATATTGGCGTTACTCTGGCCTTTCATGACCGCCACATTCAGGCCATTGCCCACTTTGGTATTGACGTTATATTTACCCCACGCCACATTAACCGAAATACCCTTACCCACATGGGTGTTAATATTCGCGTCGCCATGCGCGGCGGTAACATTTAAACCGTTGCCTATTGTCGTGGTCACGTTAGCTGTCCCTTTCGCCGCCGTCACCTGCATACCGTCTCCCACTTTGGTGACAATATTGCCTTCGCTCCATAAGGCATTAAAGCTGTCTCCCTGACCTACCTGAGTAATTATGTTGGCCTTGCCTTTCGCCAGCACCACATTGCGCCCGTCACCAACTTTAGTGACAACATTGGCTTTGCCCCAGGCACCGGTATAATCGTCACCGTTACCCACATGGGTGATAATGTTGGCATCCCCCTGAGCTACCGTGACTTCCTGTCCCTTCCCCACTTTGGTCATCAGGTTGGCTTGACCTTTCGCGAAATTATAACGGTCGCCATTCCCCACTTGGGTCAGGATATTCGCTTCCCCCCAAGCCGCGTTTACGCCGGTACCATGACCAACCTTCGTGATGATATTGGCTTTACCTTTGGCAAACCCCACCGTTGAGCCTTCTCCAATATGGGTCATCACGTTACCCACTTTGGAAATCAGCAGGCCAACTGTGGTACCGTCGCCCACTTTGGTCAGAATATTGCCTTTACCAAGCAGGATACCGACGGTTGTCGCATCACCGACATGCGTAATAACGTTCGCTTTCGCCGCCGCAACAACCCCCATAAAATCATCACCCACTTTGGTAACGATATTGGCCTCACCCAGTGCCAAGACCCCCGTTAAGCCATCCCCCACATGGGTCATCATATTGGCTTTACCAAACATGGCCGCCAGCGTTATGCCATTACCGACTTTGGTCATGACGTTCAGTTCACCGGCAAACAAACCAATACTGGTGCCATTGCCCACATGCGAATAGATATTGGCTTTCCCTATCATTAAAGCGGCTGTCTGGTCGTTACCGACTTTGGTCAGCACATTGGCCCCGCCAATCAGGGCCGCAAAGGTATTGCCCTCCCCGACATGGGTAAAAATATTGGCTTTGCCGATCATCGCCGCCAACGTCATACCATTACCCACTTTCGTGGCGATATTGCCCTTTGCCAGCATCAGCGCAACACTGGTGCCATCCCCAATATGCGTAAACACATTACCTGCGGCGACCATCAATGCCAGCGCATCACCGTCACCCACTTTGGTAAAAATATTACCCACTCCCCCCATTAATGCCCATGCATCCCCTTTGCCGACATGAGTAAACAGGTTACCCGCGCCAATCATGGCCGCAATTGATGTACCCTCCCCGACTTTGGTGAAGATGTTCCCTGCCGCGGCCATCACGCCCAGTGTCAAACCGTCGCCGACATGGGTCAACACGTTGCCAACACCAAACATGATGCCGGTCGTGTCACCCTTTCCAACTTTGGTCAAGATATTCGCACCACCCAGCATAACGCCCGTGGTATTGCCGTCCCCGATATGCGTAAGGACATTTGCCCCGCCGCCCATGACCACCCGCGCATGGCCTTTCCCTTTCTTGGTAAAGATGTTGGCTCCGCCCAACGCAATGGCGGTGGTGTTGGTAGTTTCAGTCCCCTCACTGAGATGAGTGATAATATTGGCACCGCCAAGCATACCGGCAACCAGACTACCCGCACCGAGCTTAGTCAGTACGTTAGCGCCGCCTAACAGTACAGAGGAGATGCTCCCTTTTCCCGCCTGAGTGATGACGTTAAAACCGCCAGACCCAGACCAATCCGCGCTACCATTACCTATCTGAGTATGCGTGTTATATCCGCCCAGCATCCGCACCCGGCTGCTACCGTTGCCTTTGTGGATTGAGATATTGCCATAAGCCAGAAGATGAGCCAGGTATTGCCCATCCCCGATACGCACAAGAACATTTACCGCGCCACCGGCGTAAACATCCATTTTTCCGCTCTTACCTTGGTGAACCAAGACATTGGCTAAACCGGCACCACGGAATGTCAGATCGCCATTTTCACCTTTTTTTACAATCACGTTGGCGGCACCCGCACCATTAAAATGCGTATCACCGAACTTTGAGTCATGCAAAATAACGTTCGCTGCCCCCGCTCCTGTGAAATTAATATCTCCCCGCGTGACATCAGATTTAATAACGTTTCCGCCCCCTGCACCGTTAAAATTAACGTCACCACTGCTTGCAGATAATTTCACAAGGTCTTGCTGATGATATTCTTTGCTATGCACTAATCGATGGGCGGTACGGCGCACTGTATTGATGTCATATTGAAGCTGACTTAATGTGTAACCGGAGCCAGCAGAGGCATACCCGTTATCATAAGAAAACTCTTCATTGGCTAAATCACCCGTATAATCGCCTGTTTTATACCAAGCGGTTGCGATGTATTTTAGTTGCTTTGTTTCGGGATCATTGGCCAACTGAACTTCAACCACTTTGGTATAGGGTCCCAATACTTTGGCATACACATAAGTATTGGGTTTTCGATTCGATTTGACTGCGGAAACATCGACTGTGCTACCATCAGAAAAGACAGCATCCCCCCCCATTTTGGCATCGCCTAGCGAGATATCCTCCGCTTTAACCATCATGCCACCCGTATAGGTTACCCACTGATCTGACAACAGGTTTTCCTCGATAGCATGGATCGTGACGGGTTGCAGACGCTCAAAGATTAAACCGGAAAGATGATAAGCGCCATTAGCATTTACCGTGATAAATCCATTGCCTGACGAAATTTCTTTCGCAGCAAGATTTTCAAGGTGATTGCCCGCTTTATACCAGGAAGTGGCATAATAACCGAGTCTGCCCGTGGTGGGATTATTTCGCAGCCGAACTTTACTGATTTTAGTGTACATTTTGTCAGCAAAGGCAAAAAGATAGGTATCCGGCTCGACGGTTGATTTCATCCCTGTAACTTGCTGAGACTCTCGTATCCAGCTTCCTTCCATCGTTGCCGTCGTTAATACAACTTCTTTGGCTTTAGCAAACTCCAGTGTCTCATCATCGAAATCGCTATTCGCGTCTATTCTGGTGATTACATTGTAAGCCCCCGCACCGGAGAAATTAATATTGCCATACGCGACATCAGAATAGAGCTGGCTATAACCGCCGACACCTTCAAAAGTAATATCACCGCGGGTCTGTTCATACTCGTCTTTATTTTGGTATACACGCTCAATTCGATTCGATGCACCCGCGCCACGTAAGATAATATTACCCTCTTTACCTTTACGTACGATGTGATTATCAGCACCGGCCCCGTTGAATGTAACGTTACCGTGTTCTACCCGCGAGCTGATATTATTTGCAGCACCGGTGCCATTAAACGTCACATTTCCCTGTGAATCTTGATAACGGTTAAACCAGGTACGGTCAATATCATTGCCTGCCCCTGCGCCGGCAAAATCTAAATCTCCCCGATTAGTTTCATGCCATAACTGATTGTATCCACCGGCCCCTCTAAAACGAGTATCACCAGACAACCCTTTACGGACCAGTTTATTATAACCGGCCGCACCCGAATAATTTAAATTTCCCGTTTCACCCGTGTGATCAATAACAGCCACACCGGCAGCCCCCGCAAATGACAGCCCGCCATTTCCCGTTTTATGAATACCGGTGTAACCTGAAGCCCCCTTTACCGCAAGGTCGCCATCTGTATGGTATACATCGACTTTAAATGAACCAACGGTAACATCATCATTTCCGCCATAAGCATAAACCTCACCACCAATACCAATAGCAGTAATACTATTACCGTCATTATCATCATAATATCTTCCTGTAAAGAGGTACACTGCACTTCTATTTGATGATTTACCCATAAATAGTCCTTTAATTTATTATTTGGGTTAAACAGAAAACCACGGCACCTAACGGATGTACCCGTTATTGAGAATATTTAAGTTCTCATGAAATAGTGAAATCTTCTGATTTTTAATAGCAAAAAATTAAATAAAGAAAAAACCCACCATTAAAATTAATATCAGATATTGTTTGCATGAATTTATCAGACATACTTTTTCCAAAAAGTAATTTATTAATAAAATGGATATATACCCGTCATCTTTCAAGTTGCTTCTTTGTTGGCTGCACTCGCTCACCCCGGTCACATAGTTATCTATGCTCCTGGGGATTCTCTCCCTTGCCGCCGCGATGCATCTTGAAATCCATAGGGTATAACAAGGAAAACGCCAAATTCAGAAAGATTATTATCGCAGATCTCTTTCTGCGATAATATCGGAAACACAGAGAAGATAATAAAGTAACACCTATGATATAAAACTTCGTCAATTATTTATTCCATCTCCGTAAATAACCATGCAGATTATAACCATCAAAACAGTACAAGTAAATAAAATAATAACACCTTACTTTTTTGGCAATGAAATTATAACCAATAAAACTTATTAA
>NZ_CAWPHH010000063.1:0-8530 GCF_963887965.1 Photorhabdus sp. RW14-46
GCCAACGGACATGAGCCCTGGGTCTGGTTACGTGATGTCCTCAGCCGGCTGCCTGTCTGGCCGAACAATCGGTTGAATGAGCTGTTGCCCTGGCCTGAGAATCCCTTCCGTTAACATCCCATTTTGTGGTTATCTGACAACGCAAGGTGAGTTCACCGGAACATTACCGGAGAGGAAGAACAAGGTGAGATGACCGGACGTTTACGAATGAAGAAGAAGCGTATCAGATCAAAGATGCGATTTCTAAGCTTCAATCCGCTCTGGCTTACCGTGGGTATTCACCAAGATAGATCATCAGAAGGCCGGAAGATCACACGGATCTTCCGGTGTTTTTAGATGTAAAAAAGATTTTCTCGAACAAAAGAAGTAACTTCGTCTTTATTTAATTCAAATGCAGGATCTGCATCCATTCCTTTCAAATAATCAACGACATATCTTAGCCTCTCATCATCAATGTCATGATCAAGGTAAAATTCATATGCATATCTAGCAACGTTAGCAGTATCGTAATTTTCTTGAAGTTTTTCATTCAGGCCGCTTATAAAAAGATGGATTAGATCGTTCATGACAATCCCCCACATTTTTTAATAGCTTTTCCTGGGGTTGTTGCTATGCCTGAATCTATATCCGCTTTGGTGGGTGGATAATGAGGTAAATCCAATACCTGACCATCTTTCATCTTAGGATGTATACGATTAACCTTGCTGGAATGGTCGTAAGTTTCTTCCCAAGACCTCACACTTCCTGTCGATGGATTCCACTCTGTGACATGAGAACGTCCACGCGTTGGCCCTTTAGTTCTAGCTAACGCTTCCTTATCATAATAACGGATCCGCCCATCAGGTAATTCGCGGATATTCACGGCAGAACCTTGAGCTTTTTGTAAGGCTCTAAGTTTCCGATTTAATAATTGAGAAGGTGAACTTGCCAACCCAAACGGGTCAATCCAGTTCGCCGGATTATGGACGTACGAATACGGGTTCAGACCCCCATTCAGCCCGAGCGGATCTTAGGCACTATCCCGACGCCATCATACGATTGAGCGGACCTTTCCCCCTGATTTAGCAGCCTTTTTCTTCGCCACTGTTTCCCACCCTGTTAAAGAACATATCAACTCGCCCCGACGGGCACTTTCCCGATGTTAGCGCATTTTTTCCCCGACGTCAGCGCCGGGTTTCGGCCCGCTTTGCCTGCCAGAACCGGGTTTTATCAGGAACCCGTGGCGGCGGTGCAGCTTGTCTGCGCCGCTGACGCGGGTTGGCCGGGTGCGGGCGGGCCAGGCCCGCAGGTAACGCTTTTTAACAGGGAAGCCCCCTTGGGGGCTGCACGGGGCGGAGATGGCGAGCACGGGGACGAGCAACGGAGCGCAGCGCAGTGCGAGCCGCGCGCAGCCAGTGCAGCAGGGGCGGGGCGGGGGTAATTAACGGCGGAGGCCGCAGGCCGACTGGCTTACCGGTCTGTGGCTGTTGACCTTAACAGGCTGGCGGGCGGGTTTTAGGGCCGATGTTATCACCGGAGCCGCCAGGGACGGCGGCGACTGCGGCGGTGGGATTTTGCATTGAAGCTGACAGCGGAAGGCGTCAGCCTTGCGCGCCACGGGGGCTAAGAAGCTCAACCCGGCGGCCAGCCGCGCACCGGGGCTGAGGTAACCGCGCAGCGCCCGTGGGTGGGCGGCGCCGACATAATGTTTGTTAAGCGCGGCGGGCCGTTCAGGCCCATTGCGCTTAATGCCACATTATGTTGAATGGTGGTTGACCGGCAACGAGAGTTGCAGAGAACGCTGATGTTTCGTGCCGGGCGGCCACCATTTACCGCCGGCACTCAGAAGGTGGGCAGGCAGTCTGTGCGCAGGGATGCGCGCAGTCTGCCTTTCACTGCACCCCACGCGCTCACAGGGAACCGGCTAACATTAAGATTGTCCGGCAACACAGCGCGTTCAGACCGGCTTCGGGCTGTCCGGCTTGTCACTCTCCGCCTGCTTATCGTCTGACGTTGCCTGCTTTGACTGCCGTTCTGCCGGGTGGGTCTGCTCATGCACTTCCTTTAAGTGACCGATAGCCACCCGGGTATAGATTTGGGTGGTTTCCAGCTTCTCATGCCCCAGTATCGCCTGGATATGCCGGGTGTCCGCGCCGTTCTCCAGCATCTGGGTTGCCATTGAGTGGCGGAACAGATGACAGGCCCCCGGCTTAGCCAGTTGCGCCTGTTTACGGATGCTGTCGGCGGCTATCCAGGTTAACGTGCCTCTGGCCAGCCCCCGGCCTTTCCTGGTGATAAACAGGTGACCGCTGTCATCCCGCCGCGTTAACTCGGGCCGGACACTGAGCCAGCGGCTTAACCAGTGCAGCGCCTGCCCGCCGATGGGCACCACCCTATCTTTACGGCCTTTGCCCTGTCTGACCAGCACCACGCCGCGCCCGAAGTCCACTTCGCTTAACAGCAGGTTGGCTATTTCCATCCGCCGGATACCGGTACTCCACAGTACTTCAAGGATAGCGCGATTTCTCAGCCCGGTTGGGGTGTTGATATCCGTTGCGGCTAAGACCGTGTGGGTTTCGTCTTCATTCATCACCTGCGCCGGCAGCCGTTTTTCTTCTCTTGGCAATACCATGTTATCCGTCGGGTTATACAGGATATGGTGACGTTGCAACAGCCAGCGGAACCACTGACGTAAGACACTCAGGCGGTCCCGCTGACTGCCCGGGCTGTAGGGCTGGCCGTTCGCTTTACGGGCGCTTCTCAGCCAGCGCTGGTAACTTTCCAGTAACGGCAGGCTGACCTGCGGTGCCGTCATCACGCCACGCGCTTCGCACCAGTTGACGAACGGCAACAGCCGTTCTTCATAGGACTCCTGAGTCCGTTCGCTTAAGCCCTGTCCCTGCACGGCTTCCAGCCAGGCCGCCAGATGCTGGCGTAAAGTGGCGAAGCGGGCCGGTATGGCGTCGGATTGACCGTGGGTTTCCGTCACCGAGGGACGTTTTTTTCTTGGCGAGGCCAGTGTTGCCGCCGGGCTGGTCGGGATAGCGTGCTGTTGCTGCAACCAGTCGAACCACAGGCGTAAGGCGCGCAGGCGTCGGCGCTGACTGTCCGGCGGGTAGGGCTGACCGTTGGCTTTGCGGTACCGGGTCAGATGCTGCTGCCAGTTTTCCAGTAACGGTTCGGTGACCTGAGCCGCAGATATTACGCCCTGTTCCTCACACCAGTTGACGAACGGTGACAGCCGTTCATGACGGGCGGACTGGCTCTTTTGACTCGCCCCCTGCAACAGCAGGTTATCCAGATACGCGTCCAGATGCTGGCGCAGGGTCAGCCGGGCAGGGTCAGATTGACGTTTAGCGGGTGATGACATGATGGGGTTTCCTGTAGAGAACAGCGGTTAGTGTTATCAGTGTGTGATACATCACTACGGTACGATGGCGTGATTCTTAGGTGGCCGGAACAGTCCTTTTCAGGCTGGCCCGACTTGCGAACCGTTCAGCCCTTTGTCACTGCGGCTTGCAGCCGGTTTTGGCGAACCAGACTTGACCCCGACTTGGGGCAGACTTGACCCTGACTTGCCTTCATTTGAGCCAGACTTGCACCCGTCATATTCACACTTTCCTTTCTGGCTTTCGGGTTCATTGATGAAGGGGCAGTACGGTACGACGGCCTGATTTTTAGGGGGCCGGAACAGTCCTTTTCAGACTGGCCCGACTTGCGAACCGTTCAGCCCTTTGTCACTGCGGCTTGCCGCCGGTTTTGGCGAACCCGACTTGGCCCTGACTTGGGGCAGACTTGACTCCGACTTGCCTTCATCCGGGCCAGACTTGCACGAGTCATATACACTATTGGCAGCCTGATTTTCCGGTTCAATCAGACCACACAGGTGAGCCTCCTCCGCTTTATCGCCATTCCAGAGCAGTTCATATTGCAACAGATGGCCGCGACTGCCGCCGTGTGTCAGCAGGTATTCCATGTCACTCAGGCGCTGACAGTGGAGTTTAAGCTGGCTGTCACTCCAGTGGGTATAACTGCGGATATCCCGGCGGGTAAAGCGGATATCTTTCACCGGGCGTTGTTGCGCTGCCGCCGTGTCTTTCACCATTTGCTGTATCAGCAGCAACAGTTTTCGGGTCTGAGGCGGCATCTCATCCAGCGTGCGGCCTAATATCTCGTGGGCCAGCCGGTTTGCTAAGCTAATATCGTCTTTGGTCACCTCGATATATTCAAGCCGTTTGCTCCGGTGTTCCGCGGTCTTCACCTCGCGCTGGTGCTGATGCAGCAGGGCGATACTTTGTATCAGCGTGAGATATTTCATGTGGTCGCGTCGGGTGCGGGTTTTATCGCTCATGAACGTTAACTGTGAGGCATAAGGGTTAACCACATTCAGCGGGCGCAACAGCCGCTGGGCGTTTTGATGCAGTTCGGTGATATACGCCTTTTCATTCTCGGCCAGTAAACCTTCAAGGGTTTGCTTATGGCGCTGCAAGGCGTGGATAGCTTCGGTCTGTTCCCGCGATTCGTTCACGGTCAGCACCAGACAGCGGTTTAACAGCTCTTCATCGACATCTATCGCCGTGGTGGTGAGCATCAGCATCACCGGTCCTTTCACTGTGTACTGTTTGGTGACCAGATTCCCGCTGGCGTCATCTTTACCGGTGCTGGCAATGGTCAGTTCGCCGTCGCTTTGCAACAGCTTAAGCGCATAGGCGGCCTGCCGTACCCCTTCCTCTTCGGCAATGGCTAAGATTTTATGCTGGAGATTGGTTTCCCCCAGATAGAACAGACTCTGGCCGGTCATGGCGCTGTATTGCAGGCGTTCCTCTTCCGGTATCAGATTGAGGACCGCATCCATCAGTGAGCTTTTCCCGGCAGCGCTGCTGCTCTGTATCAGCACGGCCAGCGGACGGTCCAGCTTGCGACTGACGGCGGCTAAGTAACCGGCCAGCAGGTTGGTGCTTTCCCCCACCACGCCACAGGCGGCTAAATCAGCGGTGATGCGCTCACTCAGTTTCGGGTCTTGCAGCAGCGCCAGCGCTGCGGCCCGCTGGTCCTCGCTCAGTTCGGGAACCGGTGGGGTTTCGGTCTGTTCACTGACACCGGCCTGTTGACACTGTTCCAGTACCAGCAACACCTGCCCCAGCGCCCGGCGCAGGTCACCTTCGGCCAGCCCGAGTTCGGTGGCGGCCAGCCGCGCATACCCGCCCCGGCTGCGGGCGCTCATCATGTCCACGCTGTCGGCGAACATCACGCCGCTGTCAGTATCAACGACCTGAACATTGACTTTCATCACCGCCGCCCCGGCTTTCACCTGTGACAGGCCCCGGATACCCCACTGTTGTGTGCCCAGCGTCAGGGATATCTCGCCGTTAGCGCCGGTTTCCCAGACCACATTCGGCATCGACGGCAACGCCGCTATACCGGCGGCTAATGTGCTGACTGTTTCCGGCACCGGAACCGGCTGATGTTCAGCCAGTGCGGCCCGCTCTGTTGCGGTGGTGGCCTGTACCTCTGCCGCCTCCTGCATCGACACGGCACTGTCCAGCAACAACGCGAAGGCCCGTTCTGGTTCGGCGACCTGACACAGATAGCCGTTGGCATCCATGCCCTCGGGGAACACCACCCGGAACACGGTGATGCCGGCGATAGTCAGTTCGGCGGCCAGTTTTACCGCCGCTTCATTGCCTGCCGGATCATTGTCGTAGGCGATCAAGACCTGCTTAACGCCATGCCGCCGAAACGCCTGCCGCATCTCATCGGTAAAGCCGTTCACCCCATAGGCGGCGGTGACATGGCGGTGACCGGCCACCCAGAACGACATCGCGTCGATCAGGGATTCACAGAGAATGACCGTCCCTGAACTGATCAGCGCCGGCTCATTCCATATCCCGCCATGTGCGCCGGGAAGGTACAGATGCAGCGGCGTTCCTTTACGTAAACGGTCGGTGATTTTGCGCCCGTATATCTCACGGATCTGGCCGTTCGGGTCGATAACCGGTATCACCAGCGAACCGGTAAAGTGCTCGTGCCCGCTGTCGCGCATCAGCCCCACGGCCCGAAGACGGGCGCGGATCTGTGCGCCGGCCTGCACCGCCTTGATGGGCAGGCGATAGGCTAACGTGCGGTTGGCAAAGCCCAGTTTAAACTGGGCGACTAATTCCGGGTGGTTGAGCCGCCGTTTTTCCAGATAATCCAGGGCTTCGGGGGCGTTCAGCAACGTGTGGTGGTAGAACTCAACCACCCGGTTGAGCAGCGCCTGCCGTCCGGCTTCATCTTCGGCCAGCACGGCGGGTTCATCCGGTTGCACCAGCGGCACCACCGAGGGGTTATCTCCCAGTATCCCGCGCAACTGTTCCACGGCCCGGCGCAGACTTAAGCCTTTGGTTTTCATCACCCAGTCCAGCACGGAGCCGCCGGCGTCACAGCCAAAACAGTGATAGAGATTTTTTGCCGGTGAGATAACCATTGACGGGGTTTTCTCCTGATGGAACGGGCACAGCAGTACGTAATCTTTGCCGCGTTTAAAGAGCTGTCGCCCCTGTTGCTCCACCACGGCGACTAAGGAGACGGCGGCTTTCAGGTGCTGTAATTCTGCGTCGGGTATCCGTGCCATGTTGTTGACTCCTAAATCCTGTCAAGATTTAAATTGACTCTTAATTGGATTTATTTATAATCCTTTTAGGAGTTACTTGCAACCCCTAATTCAGACAAGCCCTTACACTAACGGAGTCACTATGCAAACAGAGTTTTTGATTATGCAAAATGCTGAACTCCGCAAAGAGTTTGGGGTACGTCTCAAGGCGCTACGTAAGCAGAAGGGATGGCCTCAGAAAGAACTGGCTGGGAAAGTTGAGATCCGTTTTCAACAACTGAACAAGTACGAAAGCGGACTTAACATACCTCCCGCTGAGATGATGGTTAAGCTGGCTGATGTGTTAGGGGTCACGGTGGATTATCTGCTGACAGGCAATCCTGTTGAAGATTCACCGTTGGCTAACTCTCGGTTATTTCGACGCTTTCAGGTTCTGGAACGACTGGCACAGGAAGATCAGGAAACGGTTATCAAGATCATTGATGCCATGATCGCCAAGCAGCGCATGGAGTCTGCGTTACTGTCTGTTGATGAACCGGAGGGATAAAAATAGCGCGGCGCTGATGTGTTGAGACCACACCAACGCCGCTCACCACAAGCAACTAAGAAGGAGTTGAATGATGGCTAAGGCGCATTCTAAAGCAGAAGCGGCGATAAATAAAGCTGTGAAAACAGAACGTTATTACACGGTGGGCTATGTGCCGAACGGGAACAGAGTTAGCAACGCCACTCCGGCGATACATCTTAAGGGGCAGTGGCTGAGACAGGCGGGATTTAATACTGGCGGCCAGATTACGGTGAAGGTGATGGACGGTTGTCTGGTGCTGATCCCTGACAGTGAAGTCACGCAACAACAGCATCAGCAGTACCAGCGGCAACAGGCCCAACTGCGGGAGATTAAGCAGCAGATGCAGGCGCTGATAACCGGTTTTGCGGGTTAAGGGGAGAGGATGAGATGACAATAGTGATTGAACATTTACAGGATATTCAGTTAACCCACATTGAAGCACTGGCCTTAGCACAACTGGTTAAGCGGCTGTGCTGGTCTGAGATACGGGCCTGTGCCGTGAATGACGAGGAAGCGTATCAGATCAAAGATGCGATCTCTAAGCTCCAATCTGCGTTGGCTTACTGTGGATATGCACCAAGGTAGATCATAATAAAGCCGGAAGATCTCGGGGATCTTCCGGCTTTATTAATTAACTAGCATTATATATATCGTGCAGATTACTATTTTTATTTAAGTTAACTATACTTTCCTTTTTATAGGTCAATATTAGCTCACCTTTATTTTCATCATTTTCTATTGCACGTACACCATCAATAACACAAAGAATACCGAACAATGTATTATCAGCTACTATTCTTATTATTTTATTGATTATCTCTTTCTCTTCCTTCGATTTTTCATTATAAAAATCAGATAGTTCAATTAGTTCCCTTTGTGGTTTTCTACCTGGGGGAGATTCAAGTATTGAGATAGTGTCTTCGATAGCAGCATCTCTTACTACAAGCTTTAATATATCTACAAATAGTTGAGAATTCATCTTATTACCTTATTTTAGTGAAGGCTTCTGGATACATTTCTTTATTTAAATTGTGCAAATCTTTTATTGCTGAAGGAGGAGCATTAGTATAATTGCGCAAGTCTCTAATATCTTTTGCCAATAAATCTCTAGCCGATCCCGTATACGGTCCTTTCATTGTAGGAATCAGTTTATGTTCTCCTCTAGGGAGAGCTATTGATGGAGCTATTTTAGGATCATAACCAGTAATTACTTGCCCCGCAGGATGTTTTTGAGCCGCATGGTGGATATCTAATTTATCACCCACCTTAGAACGTCTCTGTAAATCATCGAATGTACTAACTTCATATTTTTGTGTTGGACAAGCTGCTAACCCTAAGGGATCAATCCACGACACCGGATTCGGCACGTACGCATACAGGTTCAGACCCCC
>NZ_CAWPHH010000064.1:0-8349 GCF_963887965.1 Photorhabdus sp. RW14-46
TAATGTAGCCAACGTTATGTTAAAAAATCGCATGCGAAAATATCGCAGCGCAGGCGATTCTTTAGCATAACGTGTATTAGACGCACTATGACCGTTTCTTGGGTTTGATCACTCGGTTTGTTCTCGTCCATAGTGTTGAATGCTCAATCGATAACCCCCGTGCTGTACTACGGGGGTAGTCTCAGGATATCTACGGGCTTTCCGACAACAATACACTTTTGTATCTTTGCATAGTTGCACATTTGCACTTGGGCAAAAATAAATTTTTAGTTGCAAATGTGCACAATTGTATGAGTTGTGATATCTACTTGGTTTTATGGTAGTTCACGGAATTTTCTGGTGATTAAGCTTTCTATTTTGAATCTCGGTTTTTTTGTTTTTGCACATCTCCGATGATGTCTTTGGCAACTTCGTCAAGATAATTATCAATCAGTCGGTTAACTAGTTCTGATGATTTGATTATTTCACCTGTTTTGTTGCCTATCTCAATGATTTTCCTCTTTAATTCAAGTTTTCTTTCTTCATTAATTCGTACCGTTGTGTCACCTCTTGCTGATCTCATTGTGCTGTTTCCTTATTCATGTGTTTTTTTAATCTTACCTCATATTGAATAAGGTATTCATGCATGCGTATTTACATCATGCTTATTTTGTGTGTATTATGCGTGCATGGTGTAAATATTGATGTGCTGGAGTTGTATATGAACATTATTTACTTTGACTACATAGAAGGGTACGGCATCAACGCTAAAGTCGGCGTTGAGTGGGATTTTTATCGTTCCTTCGATGAACTGGTCAAAGAGTGTTCATGTCATTTCAGAGAGGATTTTTTACTCGCGACAACCACAGCGAAATCCGGGCAGTTCATCAGCTATGTGGATTTCTATCATGACTGATTCACAAGAACGCCCAGTTATCGTTGATTATCTGGCGTTTTCTGCGCCGCTGTCCGTAATGAAAGACGTTCATACTTTCCAAGAAAAAGGGTTTGAGTGGCGCAAATTTCAGTATTTACCGGCTTATAAGCATTACCAAAATTCTGATGTTTATGCTTGTTCAGAAGGCTATGAAGGATTGCCTGAATTTGGTTCATCAAATCTGACTGAAGAACAAAAAAGTCAGTATGAAGTAGACTTATATTCTTGTTATCACGCGCGTTTGAGAATGTGGATTGCTGCTGTTTTTGGTCTAGTTGTCGGCGTTCCCAGAGGTAAGGGCGGTTTTGCTTATCAGGATTCAGCCGTGCTTTATAGTGATGGGGGCGGTAATGATCATATGGGACTCCTATACTGGGGCGGCAATAAAGATACGTTTTATGTTCAGATCTCAGGGCAGGGTTGTGCGCATGTTTTCAGTGGGACAACATGCCAAAAAATTCATAAGTGGTTTAAACACTTAGATATTACTCGTTTAAAGCGTTTGGATTTAGCCACTGATGATTATGACGGTATTTTTACCTGTGAAGCAGCAAGAATAGCGTATCAGGATGAGGCTTTTTACGGCGGTAAAGGACCGAAGCCAAAAATTGAAATTTCGCAAGCAATGGATTCGGATGGTTGCCCGACTAAAGAAGTGGTTAATGTGGGGTCGCGTCAGTCCCGTGTTTACTGGCGTATTTATAATAAAGCGTTAGAACAAAAGGTATCGGGTATTTGGTATCGTTCAGAAGTGGAATTAAAAGAAATATCGATTGATGTCCTGCTCAATATTTCAGGTATTTATGTGGGGCTTTGTGATTACGCTGCTCAAATCAATGTGAGTCAGCCCGTATCAATACCTAAACTATTTGGCCGTAAAGCCGTAGATGCCATTGAAGCGAAAGTAAAATGGCTTCGTAATCAGGCTTCTTCAACCATAGCTAAAGTATTTCATTTCTTTAATGGCGATATTGAAACGGTGTTATCAATGATTGTTCGTGAAGAACATATTCAGGATATGAATCTGTGCTTTGATATTCCACCGATATATCAGACGTTGTTGAATGAAAAGTTACAAACATCTCAATGCCCTTTTTAAGAAATAACATAAAATAAGGTAATTTATTATGATTAAAATTGAAGTTAGTGAAGTTGATGGGAAAGTGAATAATAAGCAAGTGGTTTCAAAGCAAACGGGTGAGGTATTAACGTTTCGAGAACAAACAGCTTATATTTATAACGGTGGCATTTATCCTGAAAAGTTCACGATTAATTTGGAAAAAGAGGCTGCACCGTATCCAGCGGGTTTTTATACTTTAGACTCAAGCTCGTTTAGTGTGGGTGATTTTGGTTCACTCAGAATTAAAAGCATCAAATTAATTCCAATTAAATAACGAGAACATTATTGTTAATAACCAATTAAATTTCGTTTCATTACAGAATAACGCATTGTCGTTATTGTTTTGAAAATATGATTGATCTGGGTGGCCATGTTTTTTCTGGTTGTAATAAGGAGTTATTGAAATGAGTTTTACACTAAATGCGTACCATATTCAATCTTTAGCTGAATTTGCTGGGTTTACTTGTTCTTCTGATTCTTTAGAGTTAGATACAACGTATGTGATTTGTAAATTGAAAGTAGAAGAAGATAATAATAAAATATCAGCTTATAATGGTTATATTGCTTATAATTTTGACAATCCACATTTCGGTGCAGTGGCATTATTCGGTGATATTGTATCAGATTCAATGGTGATATTAGAAGCGCATTATATTAAATTGCTTGCTGAGTTTTCCGGCTTTTCCATATCAGGGGATTCAGACGTTGATTTAAGTGACCGATATGTTATTTCTGATCTGGATTTCCCGCCTGATTATGTTGCGGGTACGCCAGGATATATTGGTTTGGGTGCTTATCGCTTTGATGATAAAGAGGGAAGTTATATTTCACTTCATTACAGTGTGACAAGATGTAATGGGTGTTGTCGAGAGATGATTGCTTCTATGAATGGTATTTGTTCTGATTGTGCTAATGATTAATTTGATAATATAAGGTATTTGCTATGTCGAATAAATTATTATGTCAGATGAGATAGTCATTAAGACTAAATATTGCAATCCGAACATTAGCTTTGGTAGCCCTGACGGATGCGATGAAGTGACTTTGAAATTACCGAAGTCAGAAGTTGTTAAATTACAGGCTTCGGTAGTTTCTCAGGATAAGCTTGTTCCCGATATTGATTATTTAGTCGCGGCGCAATTTTGGGGGCTGGCTTTTACGACAACCTTTTTCCTGTGGTTGTTTGCGAAGGGAATAGGTGAAATTCTTAAACACGTAAGAAATGCATAAAAGGAGTTTTTATGTTTGGTAAGACTAAACAGGCGTTAACCCGTATTGGTGCTTTTACTCTGGCTGTTGCTGCACCTGCTGTATTTGCTGCTGAAGGTGATGTTGTTGGCGGTGGTAAAGGTATTGACCTGACGCCGCTGACTAACAGCGTTAATTTTGGTTCAGTTCTGACCGGGATTATGGCGGTAGCGGGTTCTCTGATTGTTCTGTATGCAGGTTCGGCGGGTGTTCGCTGGATTTTGCGTATGGTTCGCGGCGCTTAATTCAGAAAGGTAAGGGGTGTAACAGCCCCTTTATATTTATGGCTCAATATCTTTTTGATTTTATGTGTTTTTTATGGGGGCTGTTATGCGCGTGGGCCGTTATACAGGGGCTGGATTCCTGATTGTTTTGCTTTTGTTGTCTGCTTACGCTTATGCCAATCCGCTTGCAGTCGCTGCTGTTCGTGTATTGCCTCGGTTGTTTTCTTCTGTCGTGGCAAAACGTGCCGCAAATGATGCCGTTTATTTATCAACTGTTAAAGCAGTTAATAATGTCGCCGCCAAAGAGATTGTGAAAAATGCCGGGCGCTCAAGTCTTTTTAAAGATGCGGTAGGTGCTGCTTCATGGATTCTGCTTGGTTATAACGTTGTTGATGCTTTTAGCCTGAATGATGACTCTGTTATTATGAACAGTGCCGATGAAAGCAGACTTACAGAGCACATTAAATACTCCTTTGAACGCAATAAATATCTTGAAAATCAGTTAACCTGTATTGTTGAAGATTACTGTGAAATTTCAGCACTTAGTAACATTCGTTTTACAAAGAAAGATAGTTCTACTTTCATAGGTGAGGGGGATTATACTGTTTACTATAAACCCGACAAAGAAACTAAAAATCGGACTTACAAAATAGGCATTAACCTTTCAGATATTAATGCCTTTTACAAATACCTTAATAAGTATTCATCATTTCCGGAAATTAGGAGCGATGTTGATTATGACAAGTTCTATGACGAAGCTAAAGATGTGAATGTATCGCCTGATTTTTTGGCTAAATTTCTTAATAATATGATGCTTAAGGCTTCATTACTCCCTGATTATGAAGGGGTGCCAGTTACATCATCAAATCCGGTAACTGCGGCTGAAATTAATGCGGCCCTTGGTTCGAATACTGTTTCTTTGCAGGATTTACTTAATGGTATTCAGATATCTCCTGAGTTAAAGCCTGAAGTGCTGACACAGACAAATCCTTTAACCAATCCTAAACCAGAACCGGACAAACCTTCTCCAGATACGCCTTCTGTTTCTCTGGGTGAAAATCCGGGTATTCCGGCACCATCTCTTGATGATGTACCTTCCGGCGATGAAATATTAAACCCGTTAAAAAACCTGATGCCTGAAGTAAAAAACATGAGTATTTCATCGAAGGATGTACGGTGCCCGGTGTGGTCGTTCGAACTCTGGGACAATAAATATTCCATTGATTCCCACTGTGAACTTCTGGAAAAAATCAGGTCACTTCTAAAAGCGGTATTCCTGCTTATCTGGGGCATCATTTCGCTGCGTATCATTCTGACGGCGTGACGGAGGCGTTATGTTCGGTATTCTGGTTTCAGCCTTTAACGTGGCGCTGGGTTTTGTGCTGCGAACGGTGGTTGTCAAATTCATTCTGTTCTTTGGCCTGTACTTTGTCGTACAGGCGTTCGTTCCTGTTCTCGCGTCACTGTTGCCTAAGTCTGTTGATATTGCCGGGTTATTTTCTTCACTGCCTGACAGCGTATGGTATTTCGTGAATCTGTTTATGGTCACGGAAGGGATTAAACTGATGTTTTCCGCATTGTTAACGCGCTTTATTATTCGTCGTATTCCTCTGATTGGTTAATTTATGGCTATTTCTGCGTATGTGGGCATTCCGGGTAGCGGTAAATCTTACGAAGTGGTGGCAAGCGTCATTATTCCCGCCTGTATTGCGGGGCGTCGCATTGTCAGTAATATTTACGGCCTTGCCACGCAAAGTATTTATGATTACTGCGTTGATATTAAAAAGGCAGACAGGGAATTACTTGGAGAAATTTTACTCGTTCAGAATGAAGACGTTCAGAACGATAATTTCTTTCCCTATAAAACGGATTCCGGCATTGCGGATGATACGTTCTGCCGCCCAGGGGATTTAATCTGTATTGATGAAGCATGGCGTATATGGGAGAACGATAAGGGCATCCCCGCAAATCATCGTTCTTTCATTGCTGAACACCGACACTTTGCAGATGAAAAAACGGGCGTAACCTGTGATTTAGTGGTTATGAATCAGTCCGTTGCCAACCTCCCTCGATTTATCAAAGACCGGGTGGAAACAACGTACCGCATGAGTAAGCATGTGGCGCTTGGGCTGCATAACCGCTACCGGGTTGACGTATTTACGGGCATTAAACTGTTTAAGTCGAATCTGACGAACAGTTATCAGAATAAATATGACAAGGCGATATTCCCTTTATATAAATCCCATGAAAATGGGCAGGGAAGGGAGCTTGTCACGGATAAGCGCCAGAATATTTTCAGTTCTAAAATGCTGTGGTTTAAAGCCGCTGGTTTACTGATTCTGGCGGTGATTGCCATTTTTTATCTGTTCTGGTTTTTCACGTCTAACGGTAATTCAGAGCCTGAACAGCAGACAAAAGATTTACCCTCCGGAAATAACACTGTGGTTTCAGTTCCTGCCGCGCCAGTTAAGCCCGTTGTTTCGGACAAATGGCGTCTTGCCGGACGGCTTAAGCGCGATGGTCAGGCGTGGGTTGTCGTGGCTGACACGTACGGGAGGCTGCGTATAGAGCCGGCTTCTCAGTTCAGCTTTGACGGCATGATGATGACGGGTGAAATCGACGGCGAAACGGTGACGGTTTATTCAGGGGCGATACGATGAAGCTGATTACAGGTTTACTTTTTTTACTGGTTCCGGGGCTGGTTATGGCGAAGGGCGTCAGTCTGGAGCTTAACGCCGTTCCGTTGCCGCAGGCGCTTAATATGATTTACGTTCAGGTGTTTGATAAGCCTTTTATGCTTGACCCGGAGCTTGCCAAATCTGACAAGGTGGTGACGTTCCGTATCACGCCGGATATCGATGAACGGGCATTCATTAAGCGCTATCTCGGCAATATGAATATTGCGATTTACAATAAGCAGGGCATTGACTACGTGGCACCGTTCACGCCTAAAGCGTATGTGCCGCCGCAGGAGACCTTTGTCTATCGGCCTCGCTTCCGTTCTGTGGCGTATCTGTCTGACATTCTGGCCGGACAGTTTACCGGGCAGTTTAACAGCCAGCGTAATTCGTTACCGTCCGGGCAGATATCGCCGGAAGCGGCCGTAGCGGGTACGGCATCGGACTTTATGAACCGCACCGGGGATGTGCTGGTTTATTATGGCCGGAAGTCAGAGATTAAGCGGTTGCAGACGCTGTTACCGCTGATTGATACCGCTTCTGAGGAAGTGATCGTTGCGGCTTACGTGTTTGAGGTGCAGACCAGCGAGCGTAACGGCTCCGGGCTGGCACTGGCGGCGAAGCTGCTTTCCGGCAAGCTGAATATTCAGATTGGCGCATCGGGCGGTTTTGATAACTTTATCCGGGTGAATACCGGTTCTCTCGATGCGCTGTATGAGCTTTTCAGGACGGACAGTCGTTTTCATGTTGTCAGTTCGCCGCGCCTCAGGGTGAAGGATGGTGCGTCAGCTACGTTTTCAGTCGGTAACGAGGTTCCCGTGCTGGGTCAGGTGAGCTACGCCGATAACAGGCCGATACAGTCGATTGAATACCGTTCCAGCGGCGTTATTCTGGACGTGAAGCCACAAATCAGGACTGACAACATTGACCTTGTTATTAAGCAGCAGCTTTCCAGCTTTGCCAAAACGGATACGGGCGTGAATAACAGTCCCACGCTGATTAAGCGCGAGGTCAACACGGAAGTTTCAGCGGCTGACGGGGATATTATTTTGCTGGGTGGCCTGGCTGAATCCAAGGTCACGAACGCCGATACCGGATTCAGCTTCCTGCCAAAAGGCTGGCTCACCAGTTCATCCGACGAGAAGAACAAGACGGATATTCTTGTCGTGTTACAGGCGAAAAAAGTCAGGCGCGCCAGCGCCGCGCACGCCCCGAGTTCCCACGAGGAGCGAGCGCGGTGATGGTGGCGACGGACACATACAGGCGGTAACGTGACGACATATCCGGTTTTTTATGTCATCAGATATGCAGGGCGTATATTATGGTTATCTTAACCCCGGTCAGTGACAAAACTCGTTTTGGTGCTGACCGGGGTTGGGCAAGCCGTACAATTCCATTTTATAGATATAGTGTTGATTCGGCGCGGCAGTATTCTGAGGAGGTATTTATGCAACATTTTTCGCAAGAAAAAAAAGTAGTTCTATCTGCTAAAACCTGTGATCGATGTAAGCGTAGAGTTGAAAAGGATGATATTGAATTTCAGGAGTTCCTGACCATTGACCACCGGGCCGGTTATGACTCTGTTTTTGGCGATGGTAGCCGGTTGCGGCTGGATTTATGCCAGCACTGTGTCAAAGCGGTTTTGGGTCAGTGGTTCACTCAGCGTGAAGAATTTGATAAAGGGATACAGGCGCTGAATAGCTTTGTTGATCGCGCCGGATTGTTTACCGATGATGAGCATTTCGGCTGTCTCTGAATAAACAAATTAACGGCCCAATGGGCGCGGCAGCTTTTAGCGGAGATACAAATGAAGCGAGAGAAGTTGAAAGTATGGGATGTTGTTGATCATCTTGATAGCAAAGAAGAAATCCTGTTGTATCTGGAAGATGTTTTTAACGAGAATGATTTGGCATTTGAGCTTAAGGCGCTGGATGATGCAAAACGGGCACTTGAAAGGCTCTATGGCAAAGTCAAGCCTTCAACATCATCGTAGTGGTGTTTTCGTCAGATCCTGCTTACCTGCGCACTGGTGCGCCTAATGTAGCCAACGTTATGTTAAAAAATCGCATGCGAAAATATCGCAGCGCAGGCGATTCTTTAGCATAACGTGTATTAGACGCACTATGACCGTTTCTTGGGTTTGATCACTCGGTTTGTTCTCGT
>NZ_CAWPHH010000065.1:0-6869 GCF_963887965.1 Photorhabdus sp. RW14-46
ACTTAAGTGAAGAGGAAAAACAGACCATCAGCACTCTTTCTACTTTGGCGGCCGGGCTGGCCGGCGGCATTGCCGGTGACTCCACCGGAAGCGCCATCACCGGGGCCCAGACCGGGAAGAATGCGGTGGAGAATAATTTCCTGACGGCCAAAGATGTCCACGAACTGAAAGAGGAACTGCTGGAAGCAGAAAAGACTGGCGCAAACAAGCAGACGATTTACGACAAGTTTAAGGAGCGTAGCGAGAAAAATCGTCAGGAAGGTGTCGCGGATAACTGCTCCCATAATCCGGGCTGTGTGGTATCCGTCTGGGAAATGATGAACTCGGGAACAGACGTCGCCAGTGGCCTGAACCGGACTTCTTTCTTCTCCAGTCTCAGTAGTGAGGAGATGGCACAGTTAAACCGCTTTGTGCAGGCGGAGAATGCGGAAAGTGCCCAGGCGATTTACCAGTCGCTGCCAGATGTGGTAAAGAAGGTTGTTGAAGGCAAGGAGTTCGCAGAGCAGTTTGGTGTAATGCCGAAAGTGGGCGGCAGTAGCGGGATAATTGGACTAGGGATAGCCGGGAAGAAGCCTGCGACAAAAGACACAGGCAATACGGGTACAAAAGGCACTAATGCTGCTCATAATCAGCAAGTTAATAAATCAAATTTAGCTACCGCAGAGAAAGACATTGTACTTATTGAACAAGGTAAGAAAGGTGGTTGGAGTAAGGTACTGAATAAGCCTGAACCCAATAAAATTTATCATGTAAGACATGCAAGCGGGGAGAAAATTTATCATACAGATGGATTAAGCAGGCCAGTCCATATCGAAACTTCACTACATTTATCCAAGAATGACCGTAATACTTATCAGCAATGTAAAGCAGGTAAATGTGGTAATCCGGGAGATGAAGGCGGGCATTTAATCGCCAGTATTTTTGGTGGCCCAGGCGAGCGATTAAATGTTGTTCCTATGGATGGAAACTTAAATAAAGGTGCCTGGAAGCAGATGGAGAATTCTTGGGCTAAAGAACTAAAGGCAGGTAAGAGGGTTGATGTGAAAATACAGCCTAGATATAGTGATAATAGTAACCGTCCTAGCAGTTTTGATGTCAGCTATACGGTAGATAACGGAAGGCCAATAGAAATAAACATTAAAAATGTTCCAGGAGGTAAGAAGTGAGTTTGGACGATAAAATATATGCCGAGATAGGACAGTTGTTATATAACGCAGCTCCGGATCATGCGAAAAAAATTATTATGGATACGGAGTTATCTCCTGAAGGTGACTATTGTCAATTTAAATATGATTACATGGATGCTAATGACGAAATCCGTTGGTTTTCACCTAAAGATAATGGTGGATTAACAAATGAAAAATTGAGAGAACTACTAGTCTCATTGAGACAGTTTTTTGTAGAGAACATTCATTCAAAGCAAAAACCACATTGGACCGGTTGTATTGTTGTAATTGATGTAGAAAAAATGAAGCTCAATATAGACTTCAAATATAATGACTAATCTGCAAGATATCCCAGCCATGTGAACTGCCTCCCCGAAAGTTGGACACCCAACAAGTAGGGGGAAATTCTGTATGAAGAATTACAGGAAACATTCGTTCACATTTAAGTGGGTACTGCTTCATCAGACCTGACAGAACACAGCAAACAGACCCGTAAAGGCTTACTCTCCAAATCCTCCGTCGAAACCCACGATGAGGTGCATGAACGCCGGGCACAAAGCACCACGCTCAGCGGCGACCGCGTAACCCTACAAACCGGGAATGACCTCAACATCATCGGCAGTAACGTGGCTGGCACTCAGGATGTTAATCTGGCCGCAGGCAATCAGCTCACTATCACCACCGCGGATGAAGCCCGTCATGAAACACACTTCAAACAAGAGAAAAAATCCGGTCTGATGGGGACCGGCGGTATCGGCTTCTCCGTCGGCAAAGCCAGCCAAAAATCCACTACCGATATCGACAGTAACCTCAACAAAGGCAGCACGGTCGGCAGCAGCCAGGGCAGTGTGACATTCAGCGCCGGAAAACAGCTCAACATTCACGGCAGTGATGTCGTGGCGGGCCGCGATACGCAACTTTCCGGCCAAAACATTCACATCACCAGTGCGGAAAACAGTCACACCGCTATCACCAAAACCGAACAGAAACAAAGCGGCCTGACCGTGGCACTATCCGGCACCGCAGGCGGAGCCCTGAATTCCGCCGTTCAAACGGTTCAAACCGCTAACAATGAAAGTGACAGCCGTATCAAAGCCTTACAGGGCACCAAGGCCGCCCTTAGCGGGGTACAGGCAGTCCAGGCTGCCCGTCTGGCCGACGCTAAAGGCGGTGACGACAAAGCCAACAACAATCTGGTGGGCGTCAACCTCTCCTACGGCCGCCAGTCCTCCCGGTCAGAACTGAAACAGCACCAGACCACTCAACAGGGCAGCAGCCTGATGACCGGGGATAATCTCACCCTCACCGCTTCCGGCACACCAAACCAGCACGGCGATATCCGCATTCAGGGCGGCCAGTTGCAGGCGGGCAAAGACCTGCAACTCAATGCCAGCCGGGATATCCAGCTCTCATCCAGCCAGAACACCGAACAGACCACCGGCAAAAACAGCAGTCGCGGTGGCTCACTGGGCGTCGGTTTCACTGCCGGACCGGGGGGCACGGGAATCAATCTCTCCGCCAGCACCAACCACGGCAAAGGCCGTGAAAGCGGTAACGGCGTCAGCCATAATGAAACTACGCTGGATGCGGGGCAAACTGTCACCCTCAACGCCGGCCGGGATGCCACGCTCAAAGGCGCTCAGGTCAGCGGCGAACAGATTACTGCCGACGTCAAACGCCACCTGACACTCAGCAGCGAGCAGGACAGCAACCGCTACGATATGAAGCAGCAGAACGTCAGTGCCGGTGTCAGTGTTACTCTCGGTCCACAACCGGGCGGCTCATTGAACCTCAGCGCCAGCCGCGACAAAATCCACAGCAACTTTGACTCCGTACAGGAGCAAACCGGACTGTTTGCCGGCAAAGGCGGCTATCAGGTCAAAGTGGGGGAACATACTCAGCTTGATGGCGCAGTCATTGCCAGTACCGCAGACAAAGACAAAAACACCCTCGATACCGGCACGCTGGGCTTTGGCGATATCAAAAACAAAGCAGATTTTAAAACCGAACACCATAGCGTGAGTATCAGCACGGGGGGTTCAGCAGGCGGCATGATTCTCAGTAATCTGGCAGCCAATACCCTGGGCGGCGCTAACCGGGAAGGCCATGACCAAAGCACCACTCACGCCGCGGTCAGTGACGGCACCCTGATTATCCGGGATAAAGACAACCAGCAACAGGATGTCACCACCCTCAGCCGGGATACCGACTATGCTAACAATGCCCTCAGCCCTATCTTTGACAAAGAGAAAGAGCAGCAACGGCTGAAACAGGCCCAACTGATTGGCGAAATCAGTGCGCAGGTGATTGATATCGCCGGCACCGAAGGAGCCATTATCGCCACCAAAGCAGCCCACGCCAAACTGGAGAACATCAGTGACCCGGATAGAGAAGCGGCTATAAAAGTACTGAAGGATAAAGGTAAAACTGACATCACCCCGGCGCTTATTAAAGACCAGATTTACAAGACTGCCTATAACGCGGCATTGAATGAGTCTGGTCTGGGCACCGGAGGGAAATACCACACTGCTTTACAGGCGGCTACCGCGGCCATTCAGGGGCTCGCGGGTGGAAATATCGGTCAGGCACTGGCAGGTGGCGCTTCTCCTTACCTGGCCGGGGTGATTAAAGACCTGACCACCGACCCGAAAACTCATCAAGTCGATGTCGTCACCAATACTCTGGCCCATGCCATTCTGGGGGCAGTGGCCGCCGAAGTCAGTGGTAACAATGCGCTGGCGGGGGCAACAGGCGCGGCAGGCGGTGAACTGGCCGCCCGAGAACTGATGAAGCATATTCACGGCGAAAATGCTAAAGTCAGCGACTTAAGTGAAGAGGAAAAACAGACCATCAGCACCCTCTCCACCCTGGCGGCGGGTCTGGCCGGCGGCATTGCCGGTGACTCCAGCGGCAGCGCCGTCACCGGGGCCCAGACCGGGAAGAATGCGGTGGAGAATAATGCGCTGGCCTCGCGAAATCTGGGTGATTGCCGCACGATGTCACCGGAAGCGTGCGGCAAGGCTAAGGAGCTGAGCCAGCGCATTCTGGATAAAGGCTTGCCGTCAGTGGAGGACATGCGCGGTAAACTGGCATCGTGTCAGGATGACAGCTGCCGTAAAGGAGTCTGGACAGAGTACCGGCAGGCCAGTGATGCGACCATCAACAGCCTGAAACAGATGGCGTTGAATGGCGAGTTAAGCCGCGAAGAACTGGCATTCATCAACCATGAGTTGGGTAAAGAACTGGCGGTATCGGGATACCGTGCCAATGACAAGCTAGGGCGTTCAGAGCAGAGCAGCTGGTTAAATGGCGGCAGCGGACCCCTCTCCGGGTTCTTTAACACGGAACTGCGCCAAAAAGAGCTGGAAAACGCCGGGTTATCCAAGGCGGATGCGGCGCAGTACGTGAAGGAAGAGCAGCGTAACCTGTTGTTGCTGGAGACTGCGGTCGGAGCTATTGGGGGAGCAGCCAGTAATAAGATCCAGGCGAAGCCATCATCTGTATCATCAAAAAATAATGTTGATAAAAGCGTCCCGGGGGAAGCTACTCAAGTACAGCCTAACCAAACTGCTAATGTGGGAGCAAAAGGAAATAACGCATCTGCAAATCAGCCTAATAATGCGTCAAAAGGTGCGACAGGTAACATCTCGACGTTTAATCCTAATGAAATCAGATTCTCACAGAACACGGTTTCATATAATAAAACCGAAAGAGGAAGTGGTGTGAAATACAGTTATGATGATCTTGTTTCAGGTATGAAAAAAAATGGTTGGAAAGGGGACCCTGTTGATGTTGTAAAAATGCCTGATGGGAAATTTACCAGTATGGATAACACTCGTATAACTGCTGCGAGAGAAGCGGGTATTGATATTAAGGCTAATGTTCGCAGCTTCGATGATAAATTAACTCCAGCAGAATCAATCAGGTTTTCTGACCCCAGAAGAGGACTTGAGCCTAAAACTTGGGGAGAGGCAATAACAGGACGGATTAATAAGCAAACTGGTGGTTTTAGTAAAAATAACCCCTATGGTTCTGATGCTCCCCCTAGAATAACTGGAAAATCAAAGGATTAATTTATTATGTCATGTTACTTATATTCACCAGAAGAGCTACCAAAAGGATTCAATTTTCCATCGCATTTTTTGGAAATAGTAACTCAAGAATCTATTTTGGATTTAGAACCTTGGTGGTTTTTGTGCGAATTTGAAAAGTTCGCTAAATACTGGTTGTCTGAAATGAATACGCAATTTCCAGAAAGGCAACTCATACCATTTGCAAAAATATCTTATTCTGATGATATTGCTTGCTTTGATGGCTCTGATGTCTCAGGTGATCCAAAAGTATTTTTTATCCATGCTTTTGCGTCAACTGGGTGGGAAGATAGAGGGAGCCTTAATAATTTTGATGAGTGGCTAGAATTAGCAAAGGAAGAATCAGTGCGTTATAAAATGGATCAGCAAGCAGAGTAACAAGTGAGGCTTTGCTAATTAAGGTTGTATAAATAGCGTTAAGATCCCAGCCAAGCGCTGGGATTTTCCCTTTAACGGTTAGCCGTTCTCAACGAGCCGGATAATCAACTGCCCGTGCTCAACACTGACCTGCACTGGCTGCCCGGTCACAAAGCCCGCTTCTTCCAGCCAATTACCTTTAAGATGTAAACTGGGGTGCTGGCTGTAATAGCGGGTCATACCGGTGCTGCGGTCTTCGTGGCGGGTGCGGGCATACCCCACCTTATAGCTGCGCCGGGCTTTTGAAATCGCTAAATCTGCATTACAATCGCGGTTAGCCATAAATCAACTCCTGCTTAGTTGGTTGTGGTTAGCGGTTGTGGCAGGTTGCCGCCTGCTCCATCCGCGTAAAAAAATCCTTTCTCTTAGCTGTCTGTCTTTTACTGTTGTGCCTGTGCAATTACCGCATCCAGCATCTCTGAAACCAGCTTCTGCTTAGCGCGGGGCAACTGGCTGATAATCTGTATCTGTTGCTCAAGCCGTGAAGCCGGTCCCCGTTTACGGGGGATCGTGTCGCTCTCTTCGCCGAACAGCTCTTCCAGTGAAACAGAAAGTAACTTTGCTATCTCAGGCAGGACAGAGATCTGGATCCGTCTTCTGCCCGCTTCCCATGACTGAACCGCTTGCTGAGAAACGTTCAGTGCCTGAGCCAGTTGCGCTTGTGTAAGTCCGGCGTGTTTACGCAGGGCAGAAATCCGCTGACCTAACGTCATCATAAATACCTGTTCTTCACTACTGATGGAGGCGGCCATAGTCGTTGTTACCGATGTAAAAAGTGACTGAATGACCCTAATCTACAACATGTTTTACATCTTACTGTTGTAAATACTACCAGCTGTAGTATATGATTGTCGAGTTATTTTTATCCAAACCCTATTGACAGGTTTTTACAGGAGGTCACTGATGACCCGCGTTCCCGATACCGATTTAGCCCGCTTAAAGCAAACCGTCTCGTTACTGGGGCTGGCGCGTAAGCAAGGCCGTCCGATGAAAAAACGCGGTGAGGATTATGTGCTGCGCTGTCCGTTCCATAACGAGAAAACGCCCTCAATGGTGATATCGCCTGCTAAGAACCTGTATCACTGCTTTGGCTGTGGCGCAGCGGGATCGGTGCTGGACTGGGTGATACAAACGGAAGGGGTGACGCTGAAAATCGCTATCCGCCGGCTGCGGGAGCTGGCCGGGTTGCCGGATA
>NZ_CAWPHH010000066.1:0-6997 GCF_963887965.1 Photorhabdus sp. RW14-46
TTCTGTGGGCAATACGAAGACGAGGAAAGCGGTTTATTTTATAATCGGCACCGTTATTACGAGAGGGAAACAGGCCAGTACTTATCGCCAGATCCGCTAAACTTAAGGGGTGGCGTAAGTCCTTATAGTTACGTGCATAATCCGGCAAACTGGATTGACCCTCTGGGACTAGCGGGTGAGAACTGTGGGAAACTGTTTTCAAATGCATCATATACCGAAATTGAAAAAGCCAAACTAGATGGTTGGATAGTTGATTCCTTTAAAGACGGTAAATATAAAACTGTAGTCACAACTCAGGATACATACGTATACCGTGTTTATGGTGGAAATGCTAAACCGGGTGGTTCATTTGTATCAGACCTTCCGACATCTAATCGCATACAAGCCAAAATTGATGCCGCTCTTTTACCTGAATGGAAAAATACTAGGGAATTTGAAGCTCAAATATTAGTTCCTAGAGGAACTACGCTTCATGTAGGTCAAGTTGCACCGCAAACAACAAAATCTGGAGCAGTGCTCAAAGGGGAAGCAACTCAAATTCTCTTGCCTAGAGATTGGGATCAATCTTGGATAAATAATATAAGATCTATTCCGTCAAAATAGAGATAATCACATGAATAATAAAGAGTTAATAAGTTTAGTCAAAAATATAATTTCCGATTTGGAATCACTAGCAAAACTTAGACAAGAAAACAAATTGGATTCAATTATAACGCTTTATAAAAAAACGCTTTCATCTTTAGAATCAGGGGAGTTAAAAGCCAATCTTGTGAAGAATATGACCAGAGGATATCTAGAAATCTATAGTGATTACGACAATCCCGTACTTGGCCTAATGTATACGTGTGAAAAAGAGCTGGATAAATATATAAACTCATAGCTCATTGTTTAAATTAAATATTTGTAATTAAAAAGCCGGAAAGATCTTTCGAGATCTTCCGGCTTTCTGATGATCTATCTTGGCGCATACCCACGGTAAGCCAGCGCCGACTGGAGCTTACCGATGGCATCCTTAATCTGATACGCTTCCTCATCATTCACCGCGCAAGCCCGTATCTCAGACCAGCACAGCCGCTTAACCAGTTGGGCTAAGGCCAGTGCTTCAATGTGGGTTAACTGAATGTCCTGCAAATGTTCAATCGCTATCGTCATCTCATGCTCTCCCCTTAACCCGCAAAACCGGTTATCAGTGCCCGCATCTGCTGCTTAATCTCCCGCAGCTGGGCCTGTTGCCGCTGGTACTGCTGATACTGTTGTTGCGTGACTTCACTCTCTGGAATCAGCACCAGACAACCGTCCATCACCTTCACCGTAATCTGGCCGCCGGTATTAAACCCCGCCTGTCTCAGCCACTGCCCCTTAAGGTGTATCGCCGGGGTGGCGTTGTTGACCTTATTCCCGTTCGGCACATAGCCCACCGTATAATAACGTTCTGTTTTCACGGCTTTATTTACTGCCGCTTCTGCTTTAGAATGCGCCTTAGCCATCATTCAACTCCTTCTTAGTTGCTTGTGGTGAGCGGGGTTAAAGTGTTGGTAGCACCTTAGCCCCGCGTTAAATCAAAGGGTGTCCTTTTATCTTGCCAGCGCCTGTAACTGCTTCTTAGTTAAAAAAGCATCCAGCAACTTCTTAATCACTTCCTTATCTTCCTCCGGTAGCTGTTCCACGGCCTGAAACTGTCTCAGTAACTCCCGGTCCTCAAATCTTGCCTTAGCCGCTTCCGTCGCAGCCCCTTCCAGCAAGTAATCACTGGTCACACCAAGCACATCCGCCAGACGCTTTAACGTGTCGCTTCCCGGTCTGGAAGTCCCCCGCTCAAAACGGCCAATATGGGTGTAATGCAACTCCGCCAGTCTGCCCAGCTCAGACTGAGAGAAGCCCTTTTGCCTGCGTAACTCGCGCAAACGTTGGGCAAATCCGGTCTCTGTCGCCGCTGTCATATCAAGCACCTCAGTCATCATAACGGTATCAAATAGAGCTATGTTGCCGTAATTATCTGCCATCTTCCATGCTCCGGTGCGTTGATATCGACTTTACATGCTTGACATGATAAAGCCTTGAAGCTACCTTATCAAGCATAAATGCTTTATTGAAAAATATTTTATAAGGACTGCTTACATGGCCCGGATACCCGAAGCAGAATTACAGCACCTGAAAGCCGCCGTCTCCTTAGTCGCCGTAGCGGAACAACAGGGACGACAGCTGGTTAAACGCGGCAAAGATTACGTGCTGCTGTGCCCGTTCCATGAGGAGAAAACCCCGTCAATGGTGCTGTCACCCGCCAAAAATCTGTATCACTGTTTCGGTTGTCATGCCGGCGGCTCCGTGCTGGACTGGGTGATGAAAACCGAGCGGCTCAGCCTGCGTCATGCCTGTGAACGGCTGCGAGGAGCACTGGGGGCCAACCCCGCCGTGGAAACGCTGCCGGCGGTTCCCTCCGTGGCAGAAGAAGCCGGGCGGCAGGCATTATTAACCCGGGTGGTTGAGTTCTATCATCAGACTTTACTGACGTCCCCGGAGGTTCAGCAGTACCTGAAAAAACGCCGCCTCGACCATCCCGAACTGGTCAGCCACTTTAAACTCGGCTTTGCCAACCGCACGCTCGGCTACCGGCTGCCGGATAAAAAACTCAAAGCCGGGGCCGAAATCCGCTCTCAGCTTCAGGCAATCGGGTTACTGCGTGACAGCGGCCATGAACACTTCAGCGGCTCGTTAGTGGTGCCCGTTATCGGGATGCACGGCCAGATACACGAAATCTATGGCCGCAAAATCACAGACCGTCTGCGGGCAGGCACGCCGTTGCATCTGTATCTGCCGGGCGCGCATGGCGGCGTCTGGAATGAAGCGGGGCTGGCCGGTTCGGCCTCGGTTATTCTGTGTGAATCCCTGATTGATGCGATGTCCTTCTGGTGCGCGGGGTATCGCCATGTGACCTGTTCGTATGGGGTACACGGCTTCACCGACGCTCACCGGCAGGCGTTCCGACAGCACGGTGTCAGACAGGTGCATATTGCCTATGACAATGACAAAGCCGGCAATGAAGCCGCCGCCGCGCTGGCGGCAGCACTGCAACTGGCGGGGCTGGATGTCTGGCGGGTGGTATTCCCCGAAGGCCGCGATGCCAATCGGTTTAGCTGCGAGGTGGCGAACCCCGAAAACGCCTTCGGTCAGTTACTGGAGGCGGCACAATGGCTCGGTGAGCCGGCGAAAATGCCGCCGACAGACCCAAATACTGCGGCGGTCGTGCCGGTCTCTTCGGCGGCATTAGTGCCCGAACCGGGCGTCGTGACCACGTTAGCAGAGAACGGGGATATCGTTATCCAGCAGGATGGGCAGGAATGGCGGCTGCGCGGCGTACCGCAGAAAATCGGGGCGGTGATGAAGGTCAATGTGCAGGTCGTGGATAAAAACAGCGGAGCGCTGTTCGTGGACAGCCTCGATATCCTGAGCGCCCGTGCCCGGGCGGGGTTCGTGCGTCAGGCCACTCAGGAGCTGGCCCTGCCGGAAACGCTGATTAAGCGTGAACTGGGGCGGGTATTACTGGTGCTGGAGCAACGTTCGTGGGCCGCGGCAGAAACCGTTCAGGCGGGCAAATCCCTGAGTGCCGATGAACAGCAGACCGCGCTGGCCTTGTTGCAAGACCCGCAACTGGTCGGGCGCATCACGTCCGATTTAGCCGCCTGTGGCGTGGTCGGCGAATCCACCAATCTGCTGGCGGCCTATCTGGCGGCGGTGAGCCGTAAACTGCCCAAACCCTTAGCCGTCCTGATACAGAGCAGCAGCGCCGCCGGGAAATCGTCACTGATGGACGCCGTGCTGAACCTGATACCAAAAGAGGAACGCCTCCAGTACAGCGCTATGACCGGGCAAAGCCTGTTCTATCTGGGGGAAACCAATCTCCAGCATAAAATCCTTGCCATTGCCGAAGAAGAAGGGGTGCGGCAGGCCGCCTATGCGTTGAAGCTGTTGCAGTCGGACGGCGAGCTGACAATGGCGAGCACGGGCAAAGATGAAGCCACGGGCAATCTGGTGACCAAAAGCTACACGGTGAAAGGGCCGGTCATGCTGATGTTAACCACCACCGCCATTGATGTGGATGAAGAGTTATTAAATCGCTGTCTGGTGCTGACCGTGAATGAATCGCGTGAGCAGACCGAAGCCATCCATACGTTGCAGCGCCACAAACAAACACTCGAAGGGTTACTGGCCGAGAACGAGCGGGACTATCTCACCGCGCTTCACCAGAACGCCCAGCGGTTGCTGAAACCGTTAAATGTGGTCAATCCGTATGCGCATCAGCTGACCTTTATGTCTGACAAAACCCGCACCCGCCGTGACCATATGAAGTACCTGACGCTCATCCAGAGCATTGCCCTGCTGCATCAGTACCAGCGGGAAATCAAGACCACCGAACATCGCGGCCGAAAGCTGGACTACATCGAAGTGACCCAGGACGATATCCGGCTCGCCAATCAGCTGGCGCACGAGATATTAGGCCGCACGCTCGATGAAATGCCGCCGCAGACGCGCAAGTTACTCATGCTGATACAGGCATGGATACGGGAAAGCGGCCAGCCGCGCCATGAAATGATTTTTACCCGCAAACAGTTGCGCGACACGGTGCAGTGGGGCGATACGCAACTGAAAATCCATCTCGCCCGGTTGGTTGAAATGGAATACCTGTTGTTGCACCGGCGCGGGCTGACGTTCGCCTATGAACTGCTATTTGACGGTGAAGACCGTGATACTGCGCACTTGTGCGGCCTTATCGTGCCGTGACAGGGCCGGTATGACTTGTTCCGGTCGGGGTAAAAGAATCAGCGGTCGCCTATCAGTCGGGGGGCAGTCGGCAGGCGGTCGGATACGCAAAGTCAGCACCAGGGCAGACATTGCAAGGCTTCACGGCAAAGCGGTCGGACAACACCCAAAAACACCGTTCCGGGAAGAGTAAATCAACACATCGTAATCCCATTCCTTATCACACAGACAGGAGCTTCTCATGGCATCAACGACACTCAGACAACACATCCAGCACTTCCTTGAACACCTCGACGCTCTGCGCTATACGCGGGAAACCCGGGCGCATTACCGGAGTAACCTGATGGAGTTCGTCCGCTGGTGTGACGAACGGGGGCTCACCACTGCGCAGCAGGTGAGCTTCGCCCAGCTGGAAAGCTGGCAGCGGGGACTGGCTACACAGAAAAATCGTCACGGTCGCCCCCTCACGGCCAGCACGCTCGTGAAAAAGCTGACCAGTGTGCGTAATCTGTTTAGCTGGCTGACGAAGCGGCAACACCTGCTGTATAACCCGGCGCGGGAACTGGAGTTGCCGCGCCCGGAACGGCGTTTACCGTGGGGCATGCTCAGTGAGCAGGAAACCCGTCACGTCCTGAGCCTGACCGACGATAATAACCCGCTGAGCGTGCGTGACCGCGCCGTGATGGAAACGCTGTGGAGCAGCGGCATCCGGCGTTCAGAAGTCCAGCGGTTGCAGGTCAGTGATGTGGACTTTGAACGCGGCATGCTGTTTGTCCGGCAGGGCAAAGGGCGCAAAGACCGGGTGGTGCCGTTCGGCGAATCGGCACAGCACTGGCTGCAACGTTACCTCAATGATGTCCGCCCGCGCCTGATATGGGGACCCGATCCGGGGTATCTGTTCGTGTCACAGCGAGGCAAAGCGCTCGCTGAGGGCACGATGACCCAGATAGTACGCAACGCCCTTCATCGCGCCGACATCGACAAACCCGGCGGCTGTCATCTGTTCCGGCACGGCATGGCGACGCAGATGTTAGAGAACGGCGCGGATACCCGGCACATCCAGGCGATATTAGGTCATGCGAGTCTGGACGCCACCCAAATCTATACGCGCGTAGCTATCGGTCACTTAAAAGCCGTGCATGAACAGACGCACCCGGCAGAACGGCAGTCAAAGCAGGCCACGCCGCCAGACGACAAGCAGGCGGATAGCGCTAAGCCGGACAGCCCGAAGCCGGTCTGAACGCGCTATGTTGCCGGACTGTCTTTAAGGTTAGCCGGTTCCCTGTGAGCGCGTGGGGTGCAGTGAAAGGCAGACTGCGCGCGTCCCTGCGCACAGACTGCCTGCCTGCCTTCGGCGTACCGGCGGTAAATGGTGCCCGCCCGGCGTTAAACCGCCGCGTCCTCTGTCAGCACCGCTGCCGGTCAGCCACCAATGAACATAATGTGGCATTAAGCGCAATGGGCCTGAACGGCCCGCCGCGCTTAACAAACATTATGTCGGCGCCGCCCACCGAAGGGCGCTGCGCGGTTACCTCAGCCCCGGTGCGCGGCTGGCCGCCGGGTTGAGCTTCTTAGCCCCCGTGGCGCGCAAGGCTGACGCCTTCCGCTGTCAGCCGCCGTGCTAAAACCGGCCGCCGCAGTCGCCGCCCTCCCTGGCGGCTCCGGTGTTAACATCCGCTTTAAGCCGTTGCCGGTCAGGCCGTCAGGGTCAACTGCCCTAAAGGCAGGCCAGCGAGCTGGCCGCGGTTTATTGCCCCCGCCCAACCCTGCTGCACTGGCTGCGTCCGGCTCGCAGTCGCGGGCTCCTTGCTCGTTCCCGTACTCGCCATCTCCGCCCCGTCTGCCCCCGCGGGCGGGGGCTCCCCGCTGAACCCCGTCGACAAGCGGGCTTCGCCAGCCCGCACCCGGCCAACCCGCGTCAGCGGCGCAGACAAGCTGCCCCGCCGCCACGGGTTATCGATAAAACCCGGTTCTGGCAGGTTGAAAGGCGGTGTACAAACACGTCAGCAAATACACCCAAGGGGTTAACGGCAGCTAACACCGCCGCTATACTGCTCAATGTGCAGACCGGATAAGGGCGTCAGGGTATGGCGGTAGCGTGCACACATCCTGAAAAGGCACGTCGGGGAAAAAAAAGTGGCGGGGACAAAATGGTCGCAATGCTTCCTTGTGAAAGCCATGCCCTGCGCGGGCTGGCTCTGCCCAACGGGTATGACTGCCTCGGAGATGATGCCCCTTC
>NZ_CAWPHH010000067.1:0-6772 GCF_963887965.1 Photorhabdus sp. RW14-46
CGACGCGGTGTTTACTGTCGCCATTGCCGATGTGCACCATCACATTATTATCCCCGAAAACCAGTGACTTAAAGCCCCCCATACCGACTTTGACGCCCACGTTTGAGGTTCCCCAATTGAGCGCGGTAAATTCGCCATTCCCCACCCCCACCTGAATATTACCCGAGTAACTTAGCCGGTTATTCGAGATATCACTTGAATCGGTCTCAATGTTATTTTGGCGTCTCTCCGGCACTGTGAAAATATCGGTATTATCCACAATGGTATTATCCACAATCGCCCCTCTGACCGGCATCTCCGCATCCGCCATGCCGACACGCGAAAGATGGATATCGCTTTCAGCAATATGACGACGCACGCGCTCTGAACGGGTTTCAAGTTCGCCTTTTTCATTCCAACTCAGGACAACTTTGTTATCAGCCAGCTTATGGATCCATTGACGGTGTTCATCCTCGGTAAATTTACGGCCGGTCACATCAACGGCGACTGCACTACGACGAGCTGAAACCGTGGTGTGAATACCCTGCACCTTTAAAGCCGTAATAAAGCGACGGGCAAAACCATCCCGTTTGTCATCATTTATTAAAGAACAGCCCACAAGACTAATGTGATCAGGTTTGTGCGTTATGCTTTTAGCCAAATTAGCGTCCTGATAAAACTGCGTTAATCTGGTCGCCAGTTCATCAGCGGTATAACCACTCAGACGCATGTTATTTTGCTCTGACGCATCACGGCCATGACCGACAACTTGCCAACGCAACTGACCGGATAATCGGGCAAGATCGCCATAAACCACACGATATTTGCCCTCAGAGTCAAGTTGAACCACTACGCTGGAAACCGGATGTTTACCTGCCAGATTGGCCGCTGCTTTGGCGGCTACAGGGTCATCCTCCATCTGGATAATGATCTGACCATCAAAACGAGTTTCACGACCATCAATTTGCGGTGTCACCGCCGCCATCTGCCAGTCATCAAGGGGTTTGCTAATTTTTTCACCTTGATGATGAGTATCGTCTGTGATAGCAGGTTTTAACGCCTCATCCTTACCAGATAACCCGTCCAGTTCTTCCACCGCGGGGAGATGTTGTGGTTTCACCCAGACATGTTTCCGATAAAGCGCCTCAGTGTCTTTAAACGCATTATCCAACGCCTGACTGACCCAAACTTTGCCTTTCTCACCAACAATATCCACCAAGTCCCGATAATTGACGGTGTAGCTATTCAGTCTCTGCTTACGTTTTCCCTCAGCGGTTGCCTGTAGTGCCTGATAAACCACCAGACTTTCGTTGACAGAATGACCACCATCAAATACCAAAAATGCCAACGTATTGAGATAGCTCTGCCTAGCCGAGAAAGTAGGCTGTTTACGGGCGATATAGTTATTGAGGTGCACCATGACATTGGTCGAACCAGACGCGCCTGTCAACACCGCGTGGCCGTGCGCTAACCCATTACGCTCAAATGTAGTTTCCCGTCCAGGGGTTAAAATCCGCGCCGCGGCAATATTTCTGCCGTACGCAAAATCATTATATTTGTCATTCACAGGCTGGTAGGGCAGCGCCGTGCCATAATCGTTGATCTTCTGCTTTCCGGTTATTTCAACGTCGTACGTGACATCCGCCCCGGCAGTCAGTTGAGTACCGATCGAGCGGACTTCGGTGATAAAATAATGATAAAAAAGATCACTTTCAACCTTCCACTGCGCCTTAACCATCCCCATTTCCTCTGTGATCGCCATTCTTACTGCTAGAAATGGCACCTTAATCACAGCAAAACCATCATCAACCTGAGTCATCATGGTCTTGAAATTGGCAAAAGTCGGTTCGTCCAGAAACGTCATCAATTCAGGCACTCGACTAAACCAGGGGCGAAAGTCCTGATTGATGACCTTGACAAAACTCTCCATCGTTTCAGCAACAATCTTCTCACGCTGGGTGACATCAGGATAACGACCCTCTACCCACTGTTCAAATTGCTCTACCAGAAATTGTCCTGTCTGCCGGGCTGTGGTCATAGCATCCTGTGGCGCTGTTTTCACCAATTCATCGGCCAACTCAGAATCAAAATGGCGGCCAAACAGGTTGTCGATATATTGTCCCGTGGCCTTTTCTTTACGGGCATCCGCCAGTAACTGTTGAGCTAACGTGTGTAATTCAGGATATGTCTGCAACTGGGTAGCGGCATCCTCAAATAGCTTAATGGTTTCCTGTTGTGTGACTTGTCCGCTAAGCCAAAGGTTTTTGGCCCGCTCAACTAACGGCATACCTTCGGGAATCGCTTCCTGTTGCAATCGGCTAACGAAAACGATAAGGCTGTCACTTTCAGTTTTAGGCGCTTCCCGCTCTGCCGCAGAGTTAGTCTGAGTCAATGGCTTGATTTGTAAATCAGTAAGACGATTAATGTCGCTTTGCGCGATGTCGCCTTTCAAGCCCGCCACACGCCCAAACCCATCAAAGGATACCTGTTGGTCAAACTGTGCAACATGGTCAGGTGCCAAACTAATCCCCAGAACCCCGACGGATTCAGCTCTTTTTGCCTGAAGGTAGGCAACCAGTTCCCCCATTTCAAAACGCAGGCTTTTGACTAACCGACCACGCTTGGCAAACTCATGAGGATCATGCTGTTGCCAATGAGCAAGCGCTTGCTCAAGCTGCAACACATGCTGTTCATCAGGTTGTTCGACCGCATTGTTGAAAGCCTCACGTACTCCCTCTAGCGCCTTACTGGGCCGATCGGTATTTATCTGACCAAAATATCTTTTCGTTGAATCAATAAACCGTTTGTCATCCTGACTCAGCAAGAAAGGCTCAAACTCTCTCAGGATGGAAAAATGGGATTTAAGGCTATCTCCACCCGTAATTTGCCCTAATCCTTGCAAATTGATACCCGACATTACAGGTGCTTTTGCGATTAACTTTCTGGGTTGATTTGAGATAGGTTCCACAACCCTAGTGTATGACGTTCCGCTAAACAGAGAAATGACCGAAGCACCGGCATTTTTCGCACGAATTCCCGCGTTGATCTGCAACCGGCTAACAGCTTGTTTCGCACTCGCCAACACCTGCCATTCTTCTTCGGTCAGCCCCTGATAATATCGGTTTCCCGCTTCCGGCATTGATTCTGGATCAATATGGCTGCCAGTTTCTCCCGCCCCTGTTGACTCATAGGCTTTTTCTTCTGACAAGTCGCTGCCACTTGCACCACTGCGAACAGGCTTGGCATTACTCAACTTCGCTCCTTTAGCATCCGCCTGGGTTTGAGCCACTTTACTTTCCGCCGCCGCAATATCACGCTGACCCCGATTTTCTGCATTCTGATACGCGATATTGGCGTTATCCTTCGCCTTTTCCGCCTGCTGCTGTTGCAAAAATGCTTCTTTTTTTCTCTGCTCTGCTTTTAATTGCGCCTCTACACCATCAAGAATGGCCTTATCACGATTTTGTTTACCTTTTTCCGCTCCGGCTGCTGATAGCGCCACGGTATCTTTTACTTTTTGCTGTGTATCAATAGCATCCCGATGTATATCCACCAGCCGTTTTTCTAATGTCGGCTTAATATCATCCAATCGTTTCTGGATGTCCTCAGCGATTCCACTCGCATAGTCGAGATAATGGTTCTCTAACTCACGACTCCCATCAGTTTTGTCTTTAAGTGCTTTAAATTTGTCCGCGAGTAAAGTCAGCTCTTCCGTCACGGCCTGCGCTTCTTCTTTTATCGCAGCACGCTGCACTTGCCCATTCTGGTTAAGCGCTGCCTGATTTGTTGATTCTAATCGGGATTGCGATTTCGCCATCGCGGCCAGTTGCTTCTCTTTTTCTTGTTCTAGAAGCTGGCGATCTTTTTCCGCTTTTTCTTTATCGTTTAATGCATTTTGTGCCGCTTTACCCTGTTTCGCGTGTTCGATAACAGCCTTAGTGAGTCGTGAGCACTTAGATTTAGCAACAATATTATCGAGAATATAACCTGTACCATCATCCTCACCGGTTCCTTTAAACTCAATGCGGTTACTACCTGTTTTTGCTGTTAGCTCCAGTGTTTTATTTTGCCATTTCGCGGCACCGTCAAAAGCCGAGAATACAAGTTCTCCATTCCATAAAACCTCCATGCCACTGTCGGTAAGAGCAGCATGGCGACTATTGGCAAAATCAAAACTCAGTGAAATCACCTCGCCTTCAGACAAGTTTTGCAGATCCTGATAAATCGTGGTGTTTCTCTCCACATCAAGTTCACTGACGCGCTCTCCATATCCCTCTGTTTCAAGGACATAAATACTGGCTGGGTGATATGCTTCAATACCATGAGTGGTCAACCAACCCAATTTACCTTGTTCAAAATCACCATTGATGATCAGATTAACTTCCTGTTCCGAATCATCGCTTTCATTAATATTCAATGAATGATGAATATTTTCGAGATCAGGCGTTTCGGCCGCGGTGACAGAACCAAGCAAACGATTGCTCAAATTTGAACTTACTGGCGCAATTTCATCTATATGGAAACCCTCAATAGCAGAAACTTTCGCTAAATGAATCGCCCCTCTGCCTTTATGAGTGCCCGACGTGTTAGTTTCCTCCCCCTGCACCAGATAGTTGATCGCCTGACTGCCCATCACACCGAGTGCAGTTTGTTTGATATTGTTGAAGAAAGCGGCCAGTTTGTTGCTTTCCGTATTACTCGCGGCAACCGCCAGGCTGTAAAAATCACCCTCACCTATCTTAATCGCCACATTATTGCGCGCATAAGAGGCATTAACCGCTAAACCATGACCCACCTGAATATTGGCGTTACTCTGGCCTTTCATGACCGCCACATTCAGGCCATTGCCCACTTTGGTATTGACGTTATATTTACCCCACGCCACATTAACCGAAATACCCTTACCCACATGGGTGTTAATATTCGCGTCGCCCTGCGTGGCGGTAACATTTAAACCGTTGCCGACTGTCGTGGTCACGTTAGCTTTCCCTTTCGCCACCGTCACCTGCATACCGCCTCCCACTTTGGTGACAATATTGCCTTCGCTCCATAAGGCATTAAAGCTGTCTCCCTGACCTACCTGGGTGATTATGTTGGCCTTGCCTTTCGCCAGCACCACATTACGCCCGTCACCAACTTTAGTGACAACATTGGCTTTGCCCCAGGCACCGGTATAATCGTCACCGTTACCCACATGGGTGATAATGTTGGCATCCCCCTGAACTACCGTGACTTCCCGTCCCATCCCCACTTTAGTTACGAAGTTGGCTTGACCTTTCGTAAAAGCGTAATGGTCGCCATTTCCCACCTGAGTCAGGATATTCGCTTCCCCCCAAGCCGCATTTACGCCGGTACCATGACCAATCTGCGTGATGATATTGGCTTTTCCTTTGGCAAACCCCACCGTTGAGCCTTCTCCAATATGGGTCATCACGTTACCCACATCGGAAACAAGCAGGCCGACTGTAGTACCGTCGCCCACTTTGGTCAGAATATTGCCTTTGCCAAACAGGATACTGGCGGTTACCGCATTGCCGACATGCGTAATAGCGTTCGTGTTCGCCGTGGCAACAACCCCCATAAAATCATTACCCACCTTGGTAACGATATTGGCCTCACCCAATGCTAACGCGCCGGTTAAACCATCCCCCACATGAGTCATTATATTGGCCCGACCAAACATGGCCGCCAGCGTTGTGCCATTACCGACTTTGGTCATGACGTTCAGTTCACCGGCAAACAAACCGATACTGGGGCCATTACCCACATGGGAATAGATATTGGCTTTCCCTATCATTAAAGCGGCTGTCTGGTCGTTACCGACTTTGGTCAGCACATTGGCCCCGCCAATCAGGGCCGCAAAGGTATTGCCCTCCCCGACATGGGTAAAAATATTGGCTTTGCCGATCATCGCCGCCAACGTCATACCATTACCCACTTTCGTGGCGATATTGCCTTCTGCCTGCATCAGCGCAACACTGGTGCCATCCCCAATATGCGTAAACACATTGCCCGCCGCGACCATCAATGCCAGCGCATCACCGTCACCCACTTTGGTAAAGACGTTCACTGCACCGCCCATTAGCGCCCAGACATCCCCTTTGCCGATATGGGTAAACAGGTTGCCAGTACCAGTCAAGGCTGCGATAGATGTCCCCTCCCCAACTTTAGTGAAGATATTGCCTGCCGCAGCCATCACGCCCAGCGTCAAACCGTCGCCGACATGGGTCAACACGTTGCCTATGCCGAACATAATGCCGGTCGAGTCGCCACTCCCGACTTTAGTCAAGATATTCGCGCCACCCAGCATAACGCCCGTGGTATTGCCGTCCCCGATATGCGTAAGGACATTTGCCCCGCCGCCCATGACCGCCTGCGCACGGCCTGTCCCTTTTTTAGTCAGGATACTGGCACCGCCCAACGCTATTGCTGTGGTATTTGACGTTTCAGTCTCCTCACTGAGATGGCTGATAATATTGGCACCGCCAAGCATACCGGCAACCAGACTGCCCGCCCCGAGCTTAGTCAGTGCGTTAGCGCCACCTAACAGTACGGAGGAGATGCTCCCTTTTCCCGCTTGAGTGATAACGTTAAAACCGCCCTTCCCGGACCAGTTTCCATCACCATTACCTATCTGAGTATGCGTGTTATATCCGCCCAGCATCCGCACCCGGCTGCTACCGTTGCCTTTGTGGATTGAGATATTGCCATAAGCCAGCAGATGAGCCAGGTATTGCCCATCCCCGATACGCACAAGAACATTTACCGCGCCACCGGCGTAAACATCCATTTT
>NZ_CAWPHH010000068.1:0-6721 GCF_963887965.1 Photorhabdus sp. RW14-46
GAGTTTTACGACGACCAGCGTGACTACCAGTTCAATGTCTACCTGCCTGCCCGCAATCCGTCAGGTATGCACGGCGAGGAGGACGCGGTGGTGTGGGGCATGGAGACCGCGTATCAGGTGGTGGAGGAAAAAATTGCGACTCGGAATTATGACTACCACGATGCCCGGCCGTATCCCGGCTTGAACACTGAGGCGGATGTGACACGGGGCGATCGAACGACTTATGGCGAAGCGTACCATTACCGTGACGACTACCGGATACCCGGTGATCGTTACGCCTATCAGCCGGAGACGGAAAGTGGGGTGTTTTATGCCCGTTTGCATCACGAACGTTACCTGAATCAACGCATTCGCCTGCGGGGAATGACCACTTCCGCTACGCTGGTGCCGGGGCAGGAATTGAAAGTGAAAGGTGACGCCCCGGAAACGTTTCGCAAAGGGGCGATCATCACCCAGATCACCAACAGTGCCCGCCGGGACAGCAGTTTTGAGATGACATTCACGGCTATTCCCTATTCCGAGACCGTGTGCTTTCGCCCGGAGCGGGTGCCGAAACCGGTGATGGCCGGCACGATACCCGCGCGGGTGAGCAGTACCAAAGTGAATGATACCTACGGCGATATCGACAAAGACGGCTTATATCGGGTGGCGTTTAACTTTGACCGGGAGAAATGGCCGCAAGGAGGCGAAAGCTTGTGGGTGCGTCTGGCGCGCCCGTATGCGGGAGAGAACTATGGCTTTCACTGGCCGTTGCTGGAAGGCACTGAAGTGGCGATCGCCTTTGAAGGGGGCGACCCGGACCGGCCCTATATCGCCCACGCGTTGCACGACTCAGTGCACCCGGATCACGTCAATCTCTACAACTACAAACGCAACGTTCTGCGCACCCCGGCGAATAACAAACTGCGGATGGATGACGAACGCGGTCGGGAACATATCAAACTGAGTACCGAGTACGGCGGTAAAAGCCAGTTGAACCTCGGTCATCTCGTTGATAGCCAGCGCCCACACCCGGATAAACGGGGAGAAGGCTTTGAGCTGCGAACCGATGACTGGGGCGCGATTCGGGCCGGTAAGGGGTTGTTTATCAGTGCGGATAAACAGGCCCGGGCGGGCGGTGAAGTGCTGGAGATGGAGGCGGCGCTGAATCAACTTCAACAAGCGCAGACCTTAACCGAGGCATTATGCGGCGCGGCTGAAATGGCTAAAGCGGAACTGGCGGATTTGCAACAACAGAAGGCGCTGTTAAGTGAAACGTTAGCCGAGCTGAAAAAATCCGCGTTGTTACTCTCCGCGCCAGAAGGGATCGCGCAGACGACGGCAAAAAGCCTCCAGTTGGCGGCCGGGGGAAATATTATCGCCACCAGTGGGAGAAGTACCGATTTCAGCGTATTGAAAAAATTCACGGTAGCGGCAGGTGAAAGGATCAGCCTGTTTGCCCAAAAACTGGGCATCAAACTGTTTGCCGGCAAAGGCCGGGTAGAGATTGAGGCGCAGGGTGATGAGATGGGGCTGGCGGCACTGAAAGATATCACGGTGAATAGCCATGAGGGCAAAGTGATCATCAGTGCCAAACAGGAGATCTTACTGGTCAGTGGCGGTGGTTATATCCGAATAGGGAATGGTCAGGTGGAGTGTGGTGCGCCCAATCACATCATCCAACGGGCGGCAGTGTGGCAGAAGTTTGGCGGGCAGAGTGTTAGTCAGACAGTACAGCAATGGCAAACCGCGAATTATGCGGTAACGCCGAAAGCTGTACGGGCTTATAAGATTTCTCCGTTAGCCCGTCAAAATATGCAGTTCCATGCCGAAGATGGCGGCGTACGGGCATTATCAACCATACAGAATGGAAAAACCCCCTTGCAAAAGCAGGTTGGGGTGGAAATCAGTCAATTGAAAATAAAAGACGAGGAGTAAATGATGAGTGAACCGAAGGAAAACGAGATTTTTATTCACCCTGAATATGATGAACTGGGCCTCCCTTATTACAACGTGCCGAATGCCAGAATTGAAGAAAATCTGGTGGCGACTTGTTTGAAATACGCGACTAAAGTCATCCCGGTAATTTTCCTGCCGGGGGTGATGGGGAGTAATTTGAAATCGACAGAGGGGGAGTCAGTTTGGAGGCTAAACAGGATATTAAGTTTTGATGTTTTAGGTTGGATGTGCTCGGGTGCGTCTTACAGGAAGAAAACTTTAGACCCGAATAAAACAAAGGTTGATGATTCCGGGGATATCACGCCTGATCACACTGAGAAGAATAAATTCCAGACTTGCCAGCAGCGCGGTTGGGGGGAAATAGCTCATATGAGCTATGGCACTTTCCTGCCCTGGCTTCAAGCGGTGTTGGATGATGAGCGTCTGGCCTTTGAGTACTGTCTGGCAGAGAAGGGGGAAAAAACCCTTCGGCAACGTATGGTTGATATGAACCTGAATGCGGAGTGGGGGGAAGAGCCGCTGACCGAGGCCGAGGTTGACCATAGTTATGATTTTCTCTACCCGGTTCATGTGATGGGCTATAACTGGTTGCAATCCAATAAAGATTCAGCCAAGAGGCTGGCGGAATATGTGGATAAGGTTTTAGCTTTCTATGGTAAACGGTGTGCAACCAAAAAGGTAATTTTAGTCACTCACTCAATGGGAGGGCTGGTTGCTCGTTATTATTCAGAACTGCTGAATGGCAGAGATAAAATTTTAGGCATTGTGCATGGAGTGATGCCTGATACCGGTTCACCCATGACTTATAAAAGGATGAAAACCGGTGAAGATGGAATGGTTGGACTGGTTATCGGCAGTAATGGCGCGGAGATGACCCCGGTGTTGGCGCAATCTCCCGGCCCATTACAGCTTCTGCCAGGAAAGGAGTATGGTCGAGGCTGGTTACATATCGCTGATGGTAAAATGACGCATAAACTGCCGAAATTAGATCCGTATGAGGAGATTTATCTGGAAAAGGAGTACTGGTGGGGATTATGTGAAACCCGGTTTTTAAACCCGGATAAAAAGGAGAAGTGGAAAGATAATGAAAGCTGGAAAAATTATACACATATTATAGGGAAAAAAGTTAGGCCATTTATTGAAGGATTGAGTGGTAAATACCATCCTAATACCTATGCCTTTTATGGCGCCAGTGAGAAACATCTATCCTATGGGGTTATCTCTTGGGAGGAAGTCAGTAAAGATTATTACAATAAAACGGAGGATTATTCCGGCCTGACCTTTAATCAGCCGATCTATGATCCTTATAACTTGGAGATGGGTACTACACGTATGGTGCAGTTTTCTGTTGGTCCCTCTTTTCAGGATATTGCGGCGAAAACTTTTAAGCTAGCGCCACCAAAGGAGGAAGGAGATGGTACCGTACCGGAACGGGCTGGCCGTATTCCAACCAGAAGATTACGCAGTCAGTTGGCAACAGAAGTTGACCATGAAGGTGCATACAAAGGAAATAACGAGACGGAAGAGACTTTTGCCCGGTTATTCACCTTACGCTCAATTGTGAAGATGGTGCAGACGGTGAAAGGTGAAAATTGAATAGGAAAACGACCTTACTGACTTTAGCGGTTATTTATATCTTGTGGTGGCATATGCCCGTATTTTATTACCCGATTTTAACTGAAAAGGAAAAGAAAGTGACAACAAAAATGTTAGCCAATATGCAGACCCGTTGTGTTGGCCGTTATTTGATAGATCTTCCTGCTGGATTTGACAATATTATTCATGATGGGATATTTATTGGTGATGCGCAAATAGAAACTGAGCGTTTATATCCACCTGCATTTGAGCAGCGGATACGGCTAAGAGAACAGGAGTTAAAGGAGGATAAAACTATTGATCCTAAAGATATGCCCTTTTTGAAAAAAATTTATCGCTTACAGGGGGAGCAAACAGGTGTAATTTTCGATAGGAATGAGGATATTGGTGAGCCCGGTTTTGGCCGGGTGCTGGAAGCACATTTATACGACAATGGTGTTGCATTTAGAATTATAATGAATATAACAGATTTGTCTGATGCTAAATATGCGAGTGATAGGAAAAGTTATATCAGAGCTGGTTTTTATGAGGATGAATTAAATACCACAGATAAAACGATGATGAAAATGAGGAATTTATTATCCAGAATCAGCGGCCGGAAAGATACAGAAATACCTACAGAGGCAGGTACCTGTATTCCTGATGGTTTTATTACTGGCAGTCATGATGAGAAAGAGAATATGACTTTTGTCTATAAGCGAGATGAAAGTGATCATTTTACTTTCAGTGTTGAAATATTGAATGATCTTCAAGAGAAAGACCATCTGTTAGAGCGTCTGGGGGGAATGGAAGGTATGTTTTTGTCCATGCATGCTAAGATAATAAGGAAAGGGAAACGGGAAATTAATGGCACTTATACGGAGGAAGTTTTAACAACTGCGCCGACAGAAAAAATTGAAGAACCGGAAACCAAAATTCCGGGATATAAATTTATTTTAATTGCTAATGAAACAATCGGGGATTATAAGAACCCTTTTGTTAGAATTAATCTGAGAAATGACCGGTCATCCGCAACGCCGTACAGTGAAAATGAACTGATAACGTTTTGGGATGCGGTAACGAGTACTTTTCGTAAAAGGCCCGGTGCTTTTAAACGGCAATAACATGCTTCAAATAAAACCCCTTATAGGGATGTAAGGGTTAACAATCAGCGGAAGGAGAAACCAGATGTTTAAAGAAATAACCAGTTAGTGGGGGTTGATATGATTCATTTTGAGCTTTGGCAACTTGTATTAGGCATGTATCTTTTACTACTATATTACACTTGGCCGATAATTCTGATACTGGATGTATTTACTCTTTATCGGATAAAGAAATGCATTAAAGATAAGGAATACGGGCGTGCGTCACGCTTGATTTTTGCTGCTGTATTCATGAGTGGTTCCCTTATCGCCTTAATAATATGGATAAATTTATATAATTAAACAGATGAGGAGATGATTATGTTTAATATGATTGGTTTCAGTTATATCACTGATCAAAGTAGAATCGTAAGCGTGACAGCATTAACGTTCTATGATAAAGACAAACCGGTTAAATTAATCGGTGGCCTGATTTTTTATTTAAACGCGAAACAGGGTATACATCCAATGGTGATATATGATTGTTGTTGCCCATTTTCGATTCCATTCCCTAGGATAATATCGAGTTATTATTATGAGTTGGCCTATTCCTGAAATACCGGAACTTAAAGCAGTTGCGCCTTTACGTTATCGGTTATGGTTTATCATTTTACTTTTAATATTGATTGTCGGCACATTGGTTTACGCTGTGCTAAAAGACACCACTGATTTCTATCATGCGGCGATTTATAGCAGTTTACCGTCCTTTCTGGTGTGGCTGCTGTTATTTGGTGCGGTATTAAATCGCTATGAGCAATATTGTGCGGCAGCATACGCTTGGGAAGAAGCCAGTGCCGAAACCCGTTTCCAATGGCAGCAATGGAGCAGAAAACAACTGGCGGTGATCGGTAATATTATTCTGACGCCTGAGCAACAAGGTATTGCGCCACTGTTAGGTGATGCGGAAGAGATCCCTGCTTTTCCTGAACAAGGACGGGCATTATCTCTGCCATCGAGCGATAGGCGGCAATTATTGGCTAAAATGGATCAGGATTTTGAACAACAATGTCCGGGTTATCGTTCTCTTTTACGCCAGATTTATATTGCTTCCGACGATCACGCTTCTTATGAATCTGCGATATATCAACAGTGGAAAATAAGCATCTTACCGATAATAAACCGAGATGAGATCGATAAATTATACGATGAGGATGATTTCGAAGGGCTGATAATGGTTATTGCGTTCCAGTGCTGGCCTTCTGAAAATAATAAGAAAGCGTACAGTGAATTTGTCTCGGCTCAATTATTTTCGTCGACAAAATTTGCCACGCAGGAAAAACTCACTGTCCTTGCCGGTATGGGAAGAACATTACCTTCATTACCCGGAGAAATAATCAAAGACTTACAGATATTGTTTGAATATAACCGTATTGATAAAAATAACATGCGGCACCTTTGGATAACGGGTGTCACGAATGATGTCCTGACTGAACTGACAATTAACAGCCATGATTCTGCGTTTAATCTTTTCACCGAAAATTCGGTTCATTTAATCGATCATACTTTTGGTCCTCCGGGGCCGCTATCGATATTTTTGGCATCAGCCATGTTAACTGAGGCAATTAGCCTGACCGGTAGCGATCATATCGTTATCAATCAATTACCAGAGGGGAGCGCTAGCCTCTATTTAATGACTAAGGAATTACATCAATGAAAGTTAATCGTCACCACCAATATGGCTATTTTGGATATATTTTTATTACCCTTAGCCTTGCCGGGATATTTCTCATGTTGATCTACTTGAATAAAACATTACTTGAGGAACGGGGGCTGCTTAAATCCGCATGGTATGCCTACGCCACAGTTTTTCCGCTCTTATTAATAGGCTTATTTAGCAATGCTGTCTGGTGGCATATTCGGCAGAATAAAGCGCAGAAAAAACTCAGACCTGAAACCGAGCGGACAGCGGATCGCTCCAGTCAGTCCGCTTTGGTACTGAGTGACTTGGGCGATCGCATGCGCCTCCGTTACGGGCGGTTCTGGTGGTATAAAGTCCGCATTTTACTGGTGGTGGGCGAAGTGGAACAGGTGGAAGCCATCGCGCCGGGGCTGACCACGACGCACTG
>NZ_CAWPHH010000069.1:0-4959 GCF_963887965.1 Photorhabdus sp. RW14-46
GAGTCTGGTCTTTATACGCCAGCGCGATCGCTTCTGGGGTTTTCTCGGCCTGCTGCTCAAACAACTGGTGAATACATAATGCGGCAGGGTACGGTGTCTCTGTCGGGTTCCAGCTTTCCAGTAATAACCTGCGTTCAGCCAAAGGCAGGATATTCATTTCACCCACTTTTTGCTGGGCGTTTACGGCCATCGCTTGCAGTACAGCGTGCAAGTAGTCGGCTTGCCGCGTAATTGTCGATTGATCAAACAACGCCGTGGAATAGCCGATACCACCAGCAATCCCACTTTCATCTTCAAATAAGCTCAGTTCGAGATCAAATTTGACCACATCCAAAGCGGGCTCAATATGTGATACCGTCAGATTCGGCAATGACCAATTCGTGTGCTCATTGTTCTGCCAGGCAAACATGACCTGAAACAGCGGGGTATGTGCCAATTGCCGAGGTGGTTGTACCATTTCCATCACCTGTTCAAACGGAAGATCCTGATGCGCCTGTGCCATTAATACCGTCTGCCGGACATGTTCCAGTAATTCCTTTCCGGTTAATTCATCCGAAACAGACATACGCAATGCCAGCGTATTAACAAAAAAGCCAATCAGCGGCTCCACTTCCTGCCGGCTGCGACCGGCGCTGGGGGTTCCGATAATGATATCTTCCTGACCGGACAGGCGCGATAAGACGACAGCCCAGGCCGATAGCAAAGTCATAAACAGCGTAACGCCGTGCTGTTGGCTTAACTGTTTAAGGGCAGCGCTCAACTCCGGATCTAAGCGGACAGGAACAAAATCACCGGCAAACGACTGCTCTGGCGGACGTGGCCTGTCTGTGGGTAAATCCAGCAACACGGGTGCATCCGCCAACACAGTACGCCAATAGTCAGACTGCACTTGAGTACGCTCGGCGGACAGCCATTGATGCTGCCAGACGGCATAATCTGGGTATTGAATTGCCAGCGGTGGTAAAGGGTTCGACTGCCCGTTTAAAAAGGCAGTATAGAGTGCGTTCAGTTCACGTATCAGCACCGTGACCGACCAGCCATCGGACACAATATGATGTTGGATCAGTAAAAACTGAGAGTCCTCTTCCGTCAGCCGGATAAGTACCGCCCGGATAAGCGGTCCCCGGCTGAATTCAAACGGTTCAGAGACGGCGTCGGTATAAAGTTGTCCCAGAGCAATGTCCGCCGCCGGATGCCCGCGTAAATCATGCTGTACCAACGGCAAGCCGCTCTCTTTTGCCAGCAATCGGATCTGTGGCTGACCGTCTATGGAAACAAAGATCGTACGCAACGCTTCATGGCGGGCAAAGACGGTATTCAGTGCCTGTTGCCAGGCCGTTATATTCAATTGGCCACGCAAATGCAGTACCAGAGGAATATGATACGTTTCACTGACCCCTTCAAACTCGGTCAAGAACCATAAACGTTGTTGGGCGAAGGATAACGGTAACGGCTCTTCCCGGGAAACGGGGATAATCGCAGACAATGCGGTACGGACTTGGGTATCCAGCCCTTGTTTATCAAACCTAAGTTGGACAACCTGAGCTAAAGCCGCCAGCGAGGGTGAATTAAACAACGCCGTCAGCGGTAACTCGACACCCAATACCGTCATTATCCGGTTCACCACCCGTACTGCCACAAGGGAGTGCCCGCCCAGCGCAAAGAAATTGTCGTGCCGGCTGATCTGCTCAATTCCCAGTAACTCACACCAAATCGCCGCCAATGCTGCTTCGGTTTCTCCCTGCGGTGCCTCATAACGTTGACCGGCAAACGCTTCGTTATCCGGAGCTGGCAACGCCTTGCGATCCAGCTTGCCATTTGGGGTTAGTGGCAAGCTATCCAGACGCACAAACGCCGTCGGTACCATATACGCCGGCAGAACCGCACTCAGATGTTCCCTCAGACTGTTCACTAGCCCTTCTTCTGCTTCCGCTACAACATAAGCGACCAGTCGTTTCTCTGAAACCGTTTTCTGTGCCAAGACGACGGATTCACGCACCGCCGGGTGTTCCATCAATCGGGCTTCAATTTCCTCCGGTTCAATGCGGAAGCCGCGGATTTTCACCTGTTGATCATTACGGCCCATAAATTCCAGATTGCCGTCTGGCCGATAACGCGCCAAATCCCCGGTGCGGTACATACGCGCATTGGGTTGGGCATTGAACGGATCAGCCAGAAAACGTTCTGCCGTCAATTCAGGCCGGTTCAGATAACCCCGTGCCACACCCACTCCGCCGATATAAATTTCACCCATTGATCCCAACGGCACGGGCTGTTGTTTTGCATCCAACAGATAAATTCGTGTGTTAGTGGTCGGACGTCCAATAAGCACCCTTGTTTCTGTATTCTCAGACGGGCAGTAATGCCAGCTAGTGGCACATATTGTTATTTCCGTTGGGCCATAAGCATTAAACAGTTCTACCCGATCTTGCAGCGCCTGAATCAGCGCGATACTTGGCGCATCGCCGCCCAGTATTAACGTTGGTTTTGTTGTAAGTGGAGGTAAATCCATACCATCATGCAGTAAGGCAGGAGGCAAGCAAGCATGTGTCAACGACCCATTTTCCAGATAATGCCAGAGTTGATCAGGGTTCTGCCGAATGTGGTCATCGGGAATGTTCAGAGCTGCACCACTACACAACGCCATCATGATTTCCCATACGCTGGCATCAAAGTTCAATGAAGCGAACTGCAATACCCGACTATCGGCACTAATCGCAAACTGGGTGCATTTATCCCGGACAAGATTAACCAATCCCTGATGTTCGACCATCACTCCTTTGGGTATACCTGTTGAGCCGGACGTATAAATCACATAGGCCAGATGCCGGGATGTCAATGTGGTTACCTGCGGATTACTGTCCGGCTGGTCAAATAAGGTCTTCGGTTCAAGTACTTTCCGACTGGTCAATGCTTTCTCTTCTAAGGCTGACCGACCGGTCTCATCCGCTAAGATAATAGCCGGATCAGCGCCGGTGAGTATCTGCGCCAGACGCGCAGCGGGATAAGCCGGATCCAACGGGACATACGCTCCGCCTGCTTTCAGTATTCCTAATATTCCCACGATCATGGCCGGTGAACGCGAGACACAAATCGCCACTAATTGATCAGGCTCTACCCCTAGGGCAATTAACTGATGTGCCAGCCGATTGGCACGGGCATTAAGTTCGGCATAACTGAGCGTCTGGTTTTTATAGACTAGCGCAGTTGCTGATGGGGTTTTCTCTGCCTGTTGTTCAACTAACTGATGGATACATAACGTTTCTGGATAGGGTGTTTCCGTTGCGTTCCAGGTTTCCAGCAATAACCGACGCTCTGCCGGAGCCAGAATCATTATTTCCCCTATTTTTTGTATAGGATTGGCGACCATCGCTTGCAACACGGTCTGCAAATATCCCCTGTGACGTTCAATGGTGAGACGATCAAACAAAGCTGTACTGTAATTTAATACGCCATGAATCCCACCGGCTTCTTCATACAATCCCAGTTCGAGGTCAAATTTGACTATATCCAACGTTTGATCAATATGTGACACAGTCAGCCCCGGTAATGTCACATCTGTAAGTTCATTATTTTCCCAGGCAAACATCACCTGAAACAGCGGAGTATGCGCCAACTGGCGGGGTGGCTGGACGATTTCCACCACTTGCTCAAACGGTAAATCCTGATGTATTTGTGCTGCTAACGCGGTTTCCCGAATCTGTGTCAGGCATTCCGCCACAGTGAGTTCACCCGAAACCCCCATCCGTAATGCGAGTGTATTGACGAAAAAGCCAATCAGTGGCTCCACTTCCTGCCGGCTGCGTCCGGCACTGGGAGTGCCGATAATAATATCTTCCTGACCGGACAGGCGCGATAAGACGATGGCCCAAGCCGACAGCAAGGTCATAAACAGTGTAACACCGTGCTGTTGACTTAATTGTTTGAGGGCAGTGGTCAGTTCGGGATCTAAGCGGACAGGAACTGAATCACCTGTGAATGATTGCTCTGGTGGGCGTGGCCGGTCTGTGGGTAAATCCAGTAGCACCGGCGCATCCGCCAACACAGTACGCCAATAGTCAGACTGCACTTGAGTACGCTCGCCGGACAACCACTGATGTTGCCATACGGCATAATCTGGGTATTGGATTGCCAGCGGTGGCAAGGGGTCCGGGCGGCCACTTAAAAAGGCGGTGTAAAGCGCGTTCAATTCACGTATCAGCACTGAGACCGACCAGCCATCGGATACAATATGATGCTGGATCAGTAAAAACTGATAGTCCTCCTCTGCCAACCTGATAAGTACTGCCCGAATAAGCGGTCCCCAGCTGAATTCAAACGGCTCAGATACCGCATCGGTATAAAGCTGTTCCAGTACGGTGTCCGCCGCCGGATGTCCGCGTAAATCATGCTGTATCAACGGTAACCCGCTCTCTTTTGCCAGCAGCCGGATCTGCGGCTGACCATCAACAGAGCTAAACACCGTGCGCAACGCTTCATGGCGGGCAAAGATGGTATTCAATGCCTGCTGCCAGGCTGCAATATCCAGTCGTCCACGCAAATGCAGCGCGAGAGGGATATGGTACGTTTCACTGACGCCTTTGAGCTGAGCCAAAAACCATAAGCGCTGTTGGGCAAATGATAACGGCAGTATTTCTTCCCGGGAGGCTGTGATAATAGCAGGCAATACGGGGCTGTTTTGTTTGTCCAGCGTTTGTTTATCAAACATAAGCTGTACCACCTGAGCCAGAACCGCCAGCGAGAGCGAATTAAACAACGCCGTCAGCGACAGCTCCACACCCAATACGGTCATTATTCGGTTCATTACCCGTACCGCCACGAGGGAATGCCCGCCCAGCGCAAAGAAATTATCGTGCCGACTGATCTGCTCAACGCCCAGTAACTCACGCCAAATCATCGCCAACCGCGTTTCAATTTCCCCCTGCGGCATCTCATAATGTTGACGAGCAAACGCTTCGC
>NZ_CAWPHH010000070.1:0-4877 GCF_963887965.1 Photorhabdus sp. RW14-46
CACGCGTCTGTGGCATTGGACCGTCAGTCGCGGCAACTACCAGGATTGCGCCGTCCATCTGAGCCGCACCGGTGATCATGTTTTTCACGTAGTCGGCGTGGCCTGGGCAGTCAACGTGCGCATAGTGGCGGCTTGGGGTATCGTATTCTACGTGAGAAGTAGAGATGGTGATACCACGCGCTTTTTCTTCTGGTGCGTTATCGATTTGGTCGAATGCACGAGCATTACCACCGTAGGTTTTAGCCAGTACAGTAGTAATAGCAGCAGTCAGGGTAGTTTTACCGTGGTCAACGTGGCCGATAGTACCAACGTTAACGTGCGGTTTTGTACGTTCAAACTTTTCTTTAGACATTAGATTGTCCCTCTAAGACACGGAATCGGTGGTTCCACCACATCAACCAAGCAATTGCTCGTTGAATATCGCTTACAGGAATAAAATCGGGAGACAAGGACATTAAGGAAGTGGTGCTGATAGGCAGATTCGAACTGCCGGCCTCACCCTTACCAAGGGTGTGCTCTACCAACTGAGCTATATCAGCACATCTTGGAGCGGGCAGCGGGAATCGAACCCGCATCATCAGCTTGGAAGGCTGAGGTAATAGCCATTATACGATGCCCGCATTGAACTCGGCTACCTGACTTTAATCAGCTGTATGTTGATCTCAATATACTTTGCTTCCAGTTAAGCACTAAAAGAATACCAAGATTAAATCTGATTCTTTGGTGGTGGGGGAAGGATTCGAACCTTCGAAGTCTGTGACGGCAGATTTACAGTCTGCTCCCTTTGGCCGCTCGGGAACCCCACCTTTCCAAATTTTTAATGGTGCCGGCACCAAGAATCGAACTCGGGACCTACTGATTACAAGTCAGTTGCTCTACCAACTGAGCTATGCCGGCATCAAGTGCTGCGCATTCTAGGCAGTGTGAACGCTCTATGCAACAAAAAAATTGCTTTCCTTGATCATTCGGTTGCAAAATAACCAATTTCATTCGATTAGCTGTTTTTTTCAATTGATTTAGCTTAAACAATAAACACCGAATTACCTACCAACTAAGGAACCTATCACAAGTGCTCGATAAAACTTGATAAGCCACTTCATCTTGAATCATTTAAATTCCCATCATGATAAGCAAACAGCTGAAGCTAACATTAAGTAAAACAACTCAATTTTTTACAATTCTGCATTTCTTACAAAAAAAACCTCTAAAAATATAAAAAAGCCTACGCCTGCCGCTCATCAGTCGATATCATGCGATTTATTTTTTGTCGGGTACAGGTTGTTTATTACAACTTGCCAAACCTGCACAAACAGGCAGATGTTGGTTTATGAATAAAAAAGAACCTTTTTTGGCTACTCCATATTTGCAATTCAATCGTGAACAATGGGCAACCTTACGTGATTCAGTTCCACTGACATTAACAAAAGAAGAATTAATTGATTTAAAAGGAATTAATGAAGAAATTTCTTTAGAAGAAGTTGTTGAGATTTACCTTCCTTTATCTCGCTTACTCAATTTTTATATTAGTTCAAATTTACGTCGTCAAGCAGTGCTGGAACAATTTTTAGGTACTGATGGACAAAAAGTCCCTTATGTCATAGGAATTGCTGGCAGTGTTGCTGTTGGTAAAAGCACTACTGCACGTCTATTACAAGCTCTGCTGAGTCGTTGGCCTGAACACAGAAGCGTAGAATTAATTACTACAGATGGTTTTCTACATTCTAACAGCGTGCTGAATGAACGTGGACTGATGAAAAAGAAAGGGTTCCCACAGTCATATGATATGCATAGCTTAGTGAAATTTGTATCTGATATTAAATCGGGCTCTAAACAAGTATCCGCACCAGTATACTCTCATCTTACCTATGATATCGTACCAAATGAGCAAAAATTCATTAAACAACCAGACATTTTGATTCTAGAGGGTTTGAATGTATTACAAAGCGGTATGGATTACCCCCATGATCCACACCATGTATTTGTCTCTGATTTTGTCGACTTTTCTATCTACGTCGATGCACCAGAAAAATTACTCAAAAGTTGGTATATCAGTCGTTTCTTAAAATTCCGCCAAGGTGCCTTTTCCGATCCAGATTCTTATTTCCACAGTTACTCCAAACTATCAGAAGAAGAAGCCATAAATACTGCATCCGATATCTGGCAAGAGATCAATGGACTGAATTTGCGACAAAATATTTTACCAACTCGAGAACGCGCAAGCCTAATCATGACAAAAGGTACTAATCACACTATTGAAAGCGTAAGGCTACGTAAGTAAAGATAGTCTCCGAACCCGGAAGACATTTCTCTTCCGGTCATTTTTAACAACCTCTTAAAGAAATCTCCCCGCCAATATATGGGGTTATGACACCATTCTGATCAAGTAACAAAGCACCTTGCTGATTAATACCCCTAGCTATACCATACACTTCCTGACTACCAATAATTAATTTCACCGGCCTATCCATAAAATTATCTAACTCAAACCACCGAGAAACAAATGAAGACAAGCCTTTATTTTCAAACTGAATTAGAGCTTTCCTTAGATCAAGTATTATTTCTACAGCCAATTTATTACGATCAACTTGAATTCCTGCCTGCAACAAATTAATCCATTGCTGATTAATAGGTTCTTCGTCCTTATGATCCATCGAAATATTTATACCCGCACCTATTACAACCTGAGCAGCATCACCAGTCTTTCCTATTAGTTCAACTAAAATTCCCGCTAATTTCTTATCATCAAGATATAAATCATTTGGCCATTTTACCCTAATTCTACCAGCGCCAAATCGATGCAATACTTCAGCAATAACAATGCCAACAACCAAACTCAATCCAATTGCAGCAGCAGGTCCTTGTTCAAGGCGCCAATACATAGATAAATAAAGATTTTTACCAAAGGGCGAAACCCATTTCCTTCCACGCCGCCCTCTGCCAGCATACTGGTACTCTGCAACACAAGCATCCCCTGATTTCAATTCAGATAAACGTTCCAACAAATACTGATTAGTCGAATCAATAACTGGCAAAACAGTTATACGATCCTGAGGTAAGTATTGCAAAATAGTAGACTCATCAAGTAACTGCATAGGTGCCATAAGGCTATACCCCTTACCAAGAGTTGTTTCTAGCTCAATTCCCCACTCACGAATTGTCTGTATATGTTTATTAATTCCAGCCCTACTCATCCCTAAATATTGTCCCAACTGTTGACCGGAATGAACTTCACCGTCAGACAAAATCTTAATCAACTGTAATGGCACAGTTATATCTTTCATGAAATACATTCCACAGCATCAATTTCGCCTTTAGAACCAATAAAACGAACCTCAGGTTCAAGTAATACACCAAACTTACTTATCACTTGCCGGCGAATGTAAGCAGCCAATAAAACTACATCCTTACCTGTAGCATTTTCCTGATTTATCAGTACTAGAGCTTGTCTAAGATGCACAGATGCACCTCCAATGCGATAACCTTTTAAATTACAACGTTCAATGAGCCAAGCTGCCGCTAATTTAAACATCCCATTCGTGTAAGAATATTGGGGGCTATCAGGGTAATTTTCTTTGATTTTTGCCGCAACTTCCGCACTGACAATTGGGTTTTTGAAGAAACTGCCCGCGTTTCCTGTTATTGCAGGATCAGGTAATTTACTGGTGCGCATTGCACATACTGAATCAAAAATCTGCTGAGGAGTTACATTATCTTTCGATAGCCTAGTTAAATTACCGTAGTTCAATATTGGCTGCCAATTCTTCTTCAACAATAATCCTACAGAAATAATAGAATGATTTGCTTTATATTTATGCTTGAAAATACTATCACGATATCTAAACTGACATTCACCAACACTAAGACGCGTTTGTTCCCCAGTTTCTAGATTAAGAACATCTACATATTCACACACATCTCTAAATTCAATACCATATGCACCAATATTTTGAATTGGTGCTGCGCCAGAGCAACCAGGAATTAAAGCCAGATTCTCTAATCCATAGATTTGATTTTTAAGAGAATGACAGACTAATTCGTGCCAATTTTCTCCCGCCCCTACATGTAAATGCCATGATTCATCTGTCTCCCGCTGTTGAATCCCCATAATTCTATTCAGAATCACAGTTCCTTCAAAATTTGTAGTAAATAAGACATTACTACCTCCACCAAGCAGTAATACAGGTTGTTTTTCGCTTTTGGCTTTTTGCCATAAAGCTAATAAGGACTCGGCAGATTCAGCTATATCTAAACGTTTAGCATAGGCTGATAACCCAAAGGTATTAAACTCTTTAAGAGAAAGCATTCACTCAACACTCAATAAAGCTATTTAATAAGTAGTTTATCAGCTATAGGCGTGGAAAACAGTTGGAAAACTAAGTTAGTTCTTTGTTAAATGCAAAAAGGCCACCCAGAAGGGTGGCCTTTTTGTTTCAAAATAAAGTCTGGCAGTTCCCTACTCTCACATGGGGAGACCCCACACTACCATCGGCGCTACGGCGTTTCACTGCTGAGTTCGGCATGGGGTCAGGTGGGACCACCGCGCTATCGCCGCCAGACAAATTCTTTATTCGTTATCATGGTGCTGATACCCAGATTCGAACTGGGGACCTCACCCTTACCAAGGGTGTGCTCTACCAACTGAGCCATATCAGCAATAGTTGCCCAAACTCACTGTTGGCGCAAAAAATTAAAGCCTGGCAGTGTCCTACTCTCACATGGGGAGACCCCACACTACCATCGGCGCTACGGCGTTTCACTGCTGAGTTCGGCATGGGGTCAGGTGGGACCACCGCGCTATCGCCGCCAGGCATATTCGGTTTTCTTCCGGCCGTTGTCGCTCTTCTGCCACAACCACCCGAATCAATCTCTGAACAAGC
>NZ_CAWPHH010000071.1:0-4574 GCF_963887965.1 Photorhabdus sp. RW14-46
TTTCGACACATCATCAACGGTTCACTTTCGTTCGTCTCTTCGATCCCTACCTGATCGGATCATGCCCGACCTTTTCCCATCTCGCTCACCACCACGTCTCTTAAACGCAGCAGCAGTGGGGGGTTTGAAGCCATTTCCTGTAAAACGGCTTCGAGGGGCCTGCCCTCATCTCTTGTGTTGCATAGCTGCACGGGGACTTACGTCCCCGGTGCATGCCTTCGTGGCACACAATCGTCAGCGCAACGAGGCCACCGCCGGCTTTTCCACACCGGCGCAGACCCAATGGCAGGTGAGCAATACCTACCTGCAACGTGATATCCCCTCACTGCGCAGCGAGTTCACGGCGGGTGAAACCTACACCGGCGGCGACATTTTTGACAGCATCCCGTTTCGGGGTATGAAACTGGCTTCTGAGGAGGCGATGTTACCCGACAGTCAGCGCGGTTTTGCCCCGGTGATAACCGGTGTGGCGAACGCCAATGCGCAGGTGACGGTATCCCAGAATGGCAACATCATATATCAAACCGCGGTGGCGCCGGGGCCGTTTCGTTTCACCGACCTCTATAGCACCGGGAGTGCCGGCGACCTGACGGTGACCGTCAAAGAGGAAAATGGCCGTACCCGCGTCTCGACAATCGCCTCGTCATCCCTGCCGGTGATGCAACGTCCCGGCGGCGTTAAATATGAATTGACGACCGGTCAATATCACGGCGGCAACCTGACCGATGGCAGCCGTTCCCCGGTATTTGCGATGGGCACGCTGGTCTATGGTTTGCCCCACAATATCACCCTGTATGGCGGCGGACTGGTCGCAGGCAACTACCAGTCGGGTGTATTAGGCTCGGGGGTGTCATTGGGGGCATTTGGCGCGCTGTCTGCGGATGTGACGCTGGCCCATGCACAGTTGCAGAGGAGCAAAGATCAGGAAGAAAGCGGACAATTCGGCCAGTCTTATCGCGTGAAATATTCTAAAAACTTGCTGAGTACCGGCACCGGCATTGATCTGGCCGCCTACCGCTATTCCACCCAGCATTACTACAGTTTCAGTGATGCTAACAAGCATGGGCTACAATCTGAATGAATATCAGGTGCCGTGGGCACTTGACCGGCGTCAGAACACCTGGCAGGTGAACCTGCGTCAGACACTGGGACGCTGGGGCAGTCTTTACGCCTCCGGGACGCGCAACAATTATTGGAATGGCCGTACCGACAACAACCTGAGTCTGGGTTACAACGCGATGCTGATGGGGATCAGCTATAACCTGAGTTATAACATTTCTCGTATCAGGGGCGAGGGCCACTGGCCGGAAAACCGTCAGGTATCATTCAATATGCAGGTCCCGCTGAGCCTGTTTGGATCATCGTCGGCGTTACGGGGCCTTTACACCCGCTATACCGCCTCGCGCGACTCGCAGGGTAACCTCTCTCAACAGACCGGCATCAGTGGCATGTTATGGGATAACCGCCTGAGTTATCACCTCCAGCAAGGCTGGGGACACAGCGGCCAGCAAAACAGCCGGGCCCTGTCGCTGGGTTATCAGGGCAGTCAGGGGAGCGTTAATCTGGGTTATAACGACAGCGCAGACAGCCGGCATGTTACCTATGGCACGTCCGGTGCCCTTCTGATCCATCCTTACGGGCTAACGCTGTCACGCTCGTTGGGCGATACTGCGGTATTAGTCCGCGCACCCGGGGCGAAAGGGGTGACGGTCAGCAACGGCAACGTACAGACCGACTGGCGTGGCTACGCCGTACTGCCGGGCGGATCGGTCTACCACAAAAACACCATCAATCTGGACCCGTCCACCCTGCCGGAAGGGGTCGATATTGACCAGACCAGCCGCAACGTTTACCCGACCAAAGGGGCGGTGACGCTGGCCAATTATCAGGTCCGGCTGGGCAGCCAGTTGCTGCTGACCCTGACACATCATGGCAAACCCGTGCCCTTTGGTGCCACCGCAACGCTGGCAGGCAACGCAGCCCAGGCCGGCAGCGGCATTGTGGGCGATAACGGCCGGGTTTATCTGAGCGGCATGCCGTCCGCCGGTCATGTGAAAGTTAAATGGGGAAACGAGGCCAATCAACAATGCACCACCCGTTATCAGGTGTCGTCCGATACCTCCGGGAAACTGGTGCAGGCCGATGCCGTATGTCTATAAGCGTGACCCTCATGTGGGCAGCCTGACCGGTATGCCCGATGAGATATCGCCTGTCTCGCTTTGACGTCCGGGGCGCCCCCAAAGCGAGGTTAGCCCCAACCGTGAAAGAGCGAGGTGAACAGATGAGTAATTTGGAGAGAGAAGGGTAATGTTCCGGTGAACTCACCTTGCGTGGTCAGATAACAACAAAATGGGATGTTAACGGAAGGGATTCTCAGGCCAGGGCAACAGCTCATTCAACCGATTGTTCGGCCAGACAGGCAGCCGGCTGAGGACATCACGTAACCAGACCCAGGGCTCATGTCCGTTGGCTTTGGCCGTTTCCAGCAGGCTCATTATCATGGCCGCTCGTTGCCCCGCGGCCAGTGAACCCGCAAAAAGCCAGTTCTTTCGGCCGAGCGCCACACCCCGGACCGCATTCTCCGCCCGGTTGTTGTCTATCGGCACCCGCCCGTCATCCAGATAACACACCAGCGCCGACCAGCGCTTCAGCGTGTAATCTATCGCTTTGCGTAACCCCGAGTTGGGGGCAGTTTGGGTCTGCATCGTTTGCAACCAGGACCGGAACTCATTCAGCCACGGCCGGGCATAACGCTGCCGCCACTGACGCCGTTTATCCGGCGGCCGGTGTTTGATTTTTCGCTCCAGCTTGTACAGGTCACGAATGCCATCCAGCGCCTGTTTCGCCACCGGACTTTGGCTCGCTTTGTATTGGTCAAAGAATTTGCGGCGGGCGTGAGCCCGGCAACCCGCTTCGGTGATATCCGCCCGGGCATGCAGTGCGTTGTAACCGGCATAGTCATCCGTCACCAACGTGCCGCCCGACCAGTCTTTCAGCAGGCTCTGGGCATAACGGCCGCTGCGGCCGGGATGCAGCTCATAGTATACCACTGCCGGCGAGGTATCGGGGCCGGTGACAGACGTCCACAGGTAAGCTCGCTGGGTCTGGCCTTTTCCCGGGGCCAGTATCGGCAACGGGGTCTCATCGGCATGCAGCACCGGGGACGTCAGCAGCGTCTGCTTCAGGGCATCGGCTAACGGTTGCAACGCCACAGCCACCTGCCCCACCCAGTCCGACAGGGTGCTGCGGGCCAGGGTGACACCGCTGCGGGCATAGATTTGCTGCTGACGGTAGAGCGGCAGGGGGTCACGATATTTAGCGACCACCACCTGAGCCAGCAACCCCGGCTCTGGAAGGCCCTTTTCAATAAGATGGGCGGGCTGGGCTTTAGCATGCACACACTGACAGCGCGCGCAGCTGTACTGCGGGCTGATATAGCGCCGGACGATAAACGTGGCCGGACAGTATTCCAGTCGCTCACTGATTTCATCACGCAAAAAGCGCAGGGCATGACCGCAATCCGGGCAGCTCTCCGTCTCCGGCGTCAGCCGGATATCTTCACGGGGTAAAGTCGCCGGCAAAGGCTGACGTTTAGGCTGGGCCGGGGGCGCGTTTTCCTTGATATGCAGGCGTGACAGCCGGGTTTCCAGCACCGCGATATCGGTATCGGCATCTTCCTCAAACTGACTGCGTTTGGGACCGGCAGGCAGGGTTTCGCTGTGCGCGCCAAAACGCCAGCGTTGCGCCTGTTTCAGGGCGTCTTCCAGCTGGCGAATATAATCACCTTGTTGCTGAAGCAGCGCCAGTGCCCGCAGGCGGAACTGGCCGGGGTCATCCAGCGCGATTAAGTCATTGAGCGTCATGCCGACAGTGTACCGGATAATTCCCCGTCGTTATCCGGTAAAAGTGTGACCGGGGTAGCGGAATTAGTTTCGCCAGCCGGACAGGTCATCTCCCTCGACTTGTTGCCAGTGAATGCCGCGGATGAGCCAGTCAAACTGGGCGGGCGTCATCACCCAGCTGCGCTCGCCCTGCTTCGGCCAGACAAAATGGGCCCGGTGCAGACGGCGGGTACACAGCCAGACGCCGTGTCGGTCCCAGCGCAACACCTTGAGACGGGAGCGGGCCTTGTTGCAGAAAATAAAAGCGGCTTCGTCCTGCCAGCGCAAATTCAGCCCCTCCAGGTGCTGGGTCAGGGCATCAATGCCCCGGCGCATGTCGACGGGCTCTCGCACCAGAAAGAGCTGTTGCGGTTTCAGCATCGGGTCAGTACCCGCATCACGTCAGGCAACAGCGTCAATGGACAGGCGATGGCATAGCCGTCTGGGGTATGCAGGGTGACGGTGCGCGCGTCGTCAGGCTGGAGTGAAACCGGTAAGAGGGCGGGCAGTGTCTGGCTGAGAGGTTGGCGCATTTTGTGACTGTCGGCAATCCAGTCGCGGAAAGCGGAAAAACTCAGCTGATGCTGTTCGCAATACTGTTTTCGAGTCAGGTCACTGTGGCGCCATTGGGTCACATGGTGTTGTTTTTGTTCCGGGGTATATCGGCTACGGCTCATGGTGTCAGTCTCCAGG
>NZ_CAWPHH010000072.1:0-4042 GCF_963887965.1 Photorhabdus sp. RW14-46
CTTAAAAGGCAAAATATGTCCTCACTCAACATTCTCACCGAGAAATTTGATAATAAAACCGCCACCATTGCCATTGTTGGCCTGGGTTATGTTGGCTTACCGCTCATGCTCAGATATAACGATATTGGTTTTAAAGTGATGGGTTTCGATATCGATAAAGAAAAAACAGATAAACTCAATCAAGGCCAAAGTTACATTGAACATATTCCCTCCGCCAAAATCAGTCACGCGATAAAGACCGGTTTTGAAGCCACGACGGATTTCACCAACATCGCGCAATGCGATGCCATTATTCTTTGCGTCCCAACGCCGTTAAATAAATACCGTGAACCTGATATTAGTTTCGTGATTAACACCACCGACAGGGTAAAACCGTATTTAAGGGCCGGGCAAGTCCTCTCCTTAGAAAGTACAACTTATCCGGGCACCACCGAAGAAGAGTTACTCCCCCGGGTTGAAGAAAGCGGGTTAACCGTCGGTGAAGATATCTTTCTGGTCTATTCACCTGAACGAGAAGACCCGGGTAACCCCGATTTCGAAACCCGCACCATTCCTAAAGTCATAGGCGGCCACACAGAAAACTGCTTAAAAGCGGGGATCACCGTTTATCAACACGCGATTGATCAGGTTGTTCCCGTCAGCTCAACCAAAGCGGCAGAGATGACAAAACTGCTGGAGAATATCCATCGGGCGGTCAATATCGGCTTAGTCAACGAAATGAAACTGGTTGCCGATAAAATGGGCATTGATATTCACGAAGTGATTAGAGCCGCGGCAACCAAACCTTTCGGCTTTGTTCCCTATTATCCCGGCCCCGGATTAGGCGGGCACTGTATTCCCATTGATCCTTTCTATTTAACCTGGAAAGCCCGAGAATATGGTATCAATACCCGCTTTATTGAACTCTCCGGTGAAGTCAATTCCTCCATGCCCGATTATGTGGTCACTAAAACCGTATTAGCCCTGAACAAAGCGAATAAATCCATTAATGGCAGCCACATATTAATCCTCGGCATCGCCTATAAAAAGAATGTGGATGATATGCGAGAAAGCCCCTCAGTACATATTATGGAAAAATTAAGCGAATTAGGGGCCAATATTGAATATGCCGATCCGCATGTCCCGGTCTTTCCGAAGATGCGGGAACATCATTTTAATTTAATCAGCCAGCCCATCACGGAAAATAGTCTCAAAACCTTCGACTGCGTTATTTTAGCCACCGATCACGACAAATTTGATTATGAATTAATTATCAATCACGCCAAATTAGTTGTCGATACTCGTGGTAAATACTCTCCCAATCACAAAAACATTATCAAAGCTTAACTTAGGATAAGATTATGCTGAGCACTATCAACGACAGAAAGATAAGATTTGCTTTAGTCGGTTGTGGACGGATCGCTAAAAATCATTTCAATTCTCTGGAAATACATCAAAAAGCAGCCGAATTAGTCGCCGTCTGTGATAACGATCAAGAAGCATTAAACGCAGCAGTAGAAAAAACCGGCGTCCCGGGTTTCAGCGACTTCAATACAATGTTGGATAACATCACCGCGGATATCATTATCCTGACCACTCCCTCTGGCCTTCATCCAGCACAGGCGATGACCTGCTTTGATAAAGGCTTTCACGTCGTCACCGAAAAGCCAATGGCAACCCGGCTGGCTGAGGGGGAAAACATGGTCAAAGCGGCAGATAAAGCCGGAAAACACCTGTTTGTCGTCAAACAAAACCGCTTAAATGCCACCTTACAATTGCTGAAACGGGCGGTCAGTGAAAAACGGTTTGGCAAAATCCACCTGGTCCACCTGAATGTTTTCTGGACCCGTCCCCAGGCTTATTACGATCAAGCCGCCTGGCGGGGCACCTGGGAATTTGATGGCGGTGCCTTCATGAATCAGGCGAGCCACTATGTTGATTTAATTGAATGGCTAATTGGCCCGGTCAAAGATGTTCAGGCCATGACATCAACCCACTTAGATATCGAAACAGAAGATACCGGGGTACTCAATATCCGCTGGCGGGATGGCACATTAGGCTCAATGGCTGTCACCATGTGCACTTATCCGCAAAATCTCGAAGGGTCCATCACCATCTTGGGGGAAAAAGGCACGGTCAGAGTGGGGGGTTTAGCCGTCAATGAAATCCAGGAATGGCATTTCGCTGACGAAAAAGAGTATGACCAACAAGTCAAAGCCGCCAATTACGAAACCACTTCTGTTTATGGCTTTGGCCATCCGCTTTATTACAAAAATGTCATTGAGGTGATGAAAGGCGAAGCCCAACCCATCACTGATGGCCGGGAAGGCTTAAAATCCTTAGAGCTGCTTATCGCCGCCTACCTGTCAGCCAGAGATAACAAAACCATTTCTTTGCCTTTAACCTATTAAATCAATGGAACCGGTCTCATGTCAGCAGAACACATAATGATACATCCCAGTGCCATCGTTGATGAAGGGGCTCAAATCGGCAAAAACAGCCGTATCTGGCATTTCACCCACGTCTGCTCAGGTGCTCAAATTGGCGAAGGCTGTTCTCTGGGCCAAAATGTCTTTATTGGCAATCAAGTCACTATCGGCAATCACTGCAAAATACAAAATAATGTTTCTGTTTATGACAATGTTCATCTGGAAGATGGGGTATTTTGTGGCCCAAGCATGGTGTTCACCAATGTTTATAATCCGCGTTCATTGATTGAAAGAAAAAGTGAATATCAAAACACCTGGGTAAAAAAAGGTGCCACCTTAGGTGCCAACTGTACCATTGTTTGTGGCACCACCATTGGCGCTTATGCTTTTATTGGTGCCGGCGCGGTGGTGAATAAAGATGTTCCTGATTATGCCCTGATGGTGGGTGTGCCGGCCAAACACATTGGCTGGATGAGTGAATTTGGTGAACAATTAGATTTACCGCTACACGGACAAGCCACCGCCACCTGTCCTCACACTCAGCATATTTATCAACTCAATAACCATATTGTCGTGCGAATTAAATAATCAAGGATAAAGGCATGCAATTTACCGATCTGGCAGCACAGCAACTTAAAATTAAAGATAAAATTGACGCGAATATCCAGAAAGTCCTCGCACATGGAAAATATATTTTAGGGCCCGAAGTCGCCGAATTAGAAGAAAGACTCATTGAATACACAGGAGCCCAATATTGTATTACCTGCGCCAATGGCACCGACGCCTTGCAAATTGCCTTAATGGCGATTGGCATTAAACCCGGCGACGAAGTGATTACCGCCGGCTTTACCTACATTGCCACCGCTGAAACCGTTGCGCTACTGGGCGGGATTCCGGTTTATGTTGACATCAAGCCCACCACGTATAACTTAGATCCAACGCAACTCGAAGCGGCGATTACCCCAAAAACCAAAGCGATCATTCCGGTTTCCTTATTTGGTCAATGTGCCGATTTTGACGAAATTAATGCCATCGCAGCAAAACATAACCTGATCGTAATAGAAGACGCGGCCCAAAGTTTTGGCGCGACTTATAAAGGCAAACGTTCCTGTAACTTAACGACCATCTCATGTACCAGTTTCTTCCCTAGCAAACCGTTGGGATGTTACGGCGATGGCGGCGCTATTTTCACCCGTGATGAAGAACTGGCGAAAATTATTCGTCAAATTGCCCGTCATGGACAAGACCGACGATACCACCATATCCGGATCGGAATTAATAGCCGCTTAGATACCCTGCAAGCAGCTATCCTGTTGCCCAAACTGGAGATATTCGATGAAGAAATGGCATTACGTCAGCAGGTGGCAGAAAACTACAATAACGCATTGAACGGCATCGGTATCACGACCACGCCCTATATTGAGCCACACAATCTTTCGGCCTATGCGCAATATACTCTCCGCATTAAAAACCGTGATGAATTACAACGCAGATTAAAAGAACAGGGTATTCCCACCGCCATTCATTACCCGATCCCGCTAAATAAACAACCCGCGGTGGCCAGCAATATTGCTCTGCCTATAGGAGACGAAATCGCACAAGAAGTCATTAGCTTGCCGATGCATCCTTATTTA
>NZ_CAWPHH010000073.1:0-4034 GCF_963887965.1 Photorhabdus sp. RW14-46
AATTTCGAGACAACGTCTTCAAATTTTTCACCACAACGCTACCGGATATAGCGGACTCGCTGATGTCTAGAATTAACGACCATTTTCAGGTGCTAAAAACTGCATCTTGAAGTTTCTTGGGTATATACCCAATGGATTTCAAGATGGATCGCGACGGCAAGGGAGAGAATCCCCGAGAGCATAGATAACGATGTGACCGGGGTGAGCGAGTGCAGCCAACAAAGAGGCAACTTGAAAGATAACGGGTATACACTTTCTTACTAAGGAGAATAGGATGGCCCTCGCTGTTATTTATACCAGAGCGACTATAGGTATTCACGCCCCTATTGTTACTGTTGAAGCGCATATTAGTAATGGTTTACCTGGATTAACCTTGGTTGGTTTGCCTGAAACAGCCGTAAAAGAAGCAAGAGATCGTGTCAGAAGCGCATTGATCAACAGCGGGTTTACCTATCCGCCTAAAAGAATCACCGTCAATCTTGCACCCGCAGATCTTCCCAAAGAAGGCGGCCGTTATGATTTGCCGATCGCTATCGCTATTCTAGCCGCTTCAGAACAAATACCTACCAATAAACTAAGTCATTACGAATTTCTTGGTGAACTCGCTCTATCCGGGGGTTTACGGAAAGTTAACGGCGCAATTCCAGCCGCACTCAGCGCAGGAAAAGCAGGAAGACAACTTATTCTACCAACAGAAAACGCAATGGAGCTGGCAATTTTATCTCAGAATGAAACGTTAATGACAGAACACCTCTTGCATATCTGCCACTTTCTTCAGGGAGAACAACAACTGCTGACAGCACCAATCCAACATGAATCCTTAACAGAATCATCACAACCGGATCTTCAGGATATTATTGGCCAGGAACAAGCAAAACGCGCCCTAGAAATCACAGCAGCAGGCGGACATAATCTTTTGCTACTTGGCCCACCAGGGACAGGAAAAACAATGTTGGCAAGCCGGCTATGTAGTCTATTACCACCATTAACAAACAAAGAGGCCCTTGAAGTTGCCGCCATCAATAGCCTGATGGATACCTACCTTTCACCTCAACAATGGCATACACGCCCATTTAGAGCGCCTCATCACAGTTCTTCAATGGCAGCTCTGGTCGGCGGCGGTGGGCTCCCAAAACCTGGTGAAATTTCACTTGCTCACAACGGCGTGCTATTTCTAGATGAACTACCTGAATTTGAACGCAGAGTCCTTGATGCTCTCAGAGAACCGCTGGAATCAGGGGAAATCATTATCTCCCGAGCCAGAGCAAAAGTTTGTTTTCCTGCCCAAGTTCAATTGATAGCAGCAATGAATCCTAGCCCTACAGGCTATCATCAGGGCATTAACAATCGAAGTAGTCCTCAGCAAATACTTCGATACCTAGCGAAACTTTCTGGTCCTTTCTTAGATCGTTTCGATCTCTCAATTGAAGTTCCCTTGTTACCCATTGGAACATTGAGTAGCTCTGTTAGACCAAGCGAAAGCAGCAAAGATGTAAGATTAAGAGTACTGGCGGCGCGAGAAATACAACTGAAACGTTGTGGAAAAATTAATGCTCATCTGAATAGTAAAGAGACAGAGGCATTTTGTAAGCTCAAACCTAACGACGCTGTATTTCTAGAACAAACTCTAATAAAGCTAGGGCTTTCAATCCGAGCATGGCACCGAATTCTGAAAACATCCCGGACACTTGCCGACTTAGAAGAAAAAAAAGAGATAGAAAAACCACATATCATGGAAGCCTTAAGCTATCGCAGTATGGACAGGTTATTAATACAATTACAAAAACAATCAGGTTAGCAATGAAAAAGGGGCAAAGCCCCTATATTCATAACTTGTGATAATATTAATCATCAGTGTCGGTATAGTCATCAGAAGCATCGATCTGGGGCTTACCGCCTGAAAGAGTATGAAAACGCTTTGGACGCCTAATCCTTGCAAGATATTTGGTCCAGACTTTTTCTTCTATTGTCACAGGCTGCCGCTCACCCCGGCAAACAGCAACAAACAGCTCTTCTACTTCTGTTTGAGGCTCGCGTTTACCAAGATCTAACTCATTGAACGCATAACCATGGCGCTCTAGTAATTGCGCCTCTTTAATGGTGAAATCGCCATGGCGGGAGAACCCGCGAGGGTAATTTTTGTTATCAAAAAAACGATTAGTCGTGATGAAGCTTTCGGCCATCTGACACACTCCTAATTCTAGTACTGTTACTATCATGCTAATTATGGCGCGGAGTATTAGATAGGCCTGGCGTTCTGTAAAACAAAAAATTTAAATCTTAACGATAAATATTATTGGAGATATATGTGGACACTGAATTACTGAAAACCTTCTTGGAAGTCAGTAAAACTCGTCACTTTGGGAGAGCAGCCGAATCACTGTACCTGACGCAATCAGCAGTTAGCTTTCGCATACGCCAACTAGAAAATCAATTAGGTACTCATCTTTTCACTCGCCATCGCAATAACATCCGTCTTACAGCAGCGGGAGAGCGCCTTATTCCCTATGCAGAATCACTGATGAGCACCTGGCAATTGGCTAAAAAAGAGATAATGCATGCTTCTCAACATACTGAATTAACAATTGGTGCCACTGCATCACTATGGGAATCATATTTAACTTCCTGGTTACAAGACTTCTATAAAAAACATCAGGAATTAAGATTGGAATCCCGAGTTTCTACACGGCAATCCCTTGTTAAGCAGCTTCATTCACGTGAGTTAGATCTGTTGATTACTACCGAACCGCCCAAAATGGATGAGTTCCAAAGCCTATTACTAGGAAATATTCGCTTGAAGTTATTAACAACAGAAGAAAATCTGAAATACCAAATTAAAAATTACATCAAACTAGAATGGGGAGCTGATTTCCATCATCAGGAACAACGGATTTTAAAAAGTGATCAGTTACCCACCATCACAACCACTTCAGCACATATAGCCCGCCAACTGCTCAATAGCGTAAGAGGAGCCGCCTTCTTACCAATACACTGGCAAAATGAATATCCAAAGCTGGTCTCTTATCCAAATACTGAACTAATTGAACGCCCATTATATGCCATATGGCTACAAAAAAATGATCAGCAAGCATTCATTCAACAGCTATTAAAAATACCTATCATACATACTTCTACAAGAGGTTAAGAAGCATCCATGTAAATCATTTAAGAAAATAGTAAGGGAGAAAGAAATTTCAAATAGAGCATACGGTGGGATTACTTTTGCTATCTTCCCACATATAGCTCCCTATTTACCAAGTAATCCCTACGTATAGTATAAGCTGAATCAGACGTAGTGTTTCCACCTTATCGTTTTAGGTATCCTTTCCTTCAAACCGAGCTTTTCTTAAGAAAAAAACTTTCACAATCAAAATATTAGTTAAGATCCATTCATACATATCCTCTAGACACTTAGTTCAGAAGGACTTTAACTAGTATGAAAATTGCCAAAAAGTCTAAAAAGTTATCTATAAGAATTCACTTTGACAATAGATAATTAGAAAGAAAGGTTTTATTGCTATAAGATCGAATAACATTGAGAACTGAAAAATGTGTAACAACATCAATGAAATGATGAATTCAAATCAATGGCAACATTAGCTTTACGAACCAGACAATATTTGCGAACAAATTTTCCAAGTGAGATCATTTCTGGAGAAAAGGCTCGCATAAGGGGATTTTTAATGTAACGGCAAATCCGTTTTTCTTACAAAGTTCCATTAAGAAAAAGGCGCTGACCAAAAAGCCAGCGCCTTACCAATAATCTAATCCAAGTAGCATATATGGATCACCAATACTATAAACTACCTTAGTTGCCACTTAGCTTATAACTGGCAGGGGCGGAGAGACTCGAACTCCCAACACCCGGTTTTGGAGACCGGTGCTCTACCAATTGAACTACGCCCCTAAATTAAGGTGGCGGTGCGGACGGGGCTCGAACCCGCGACCCCCGGCGTGACAGGCCGGTATTCTAACCAACTGAACTACCGCACCACCGAATTCTCTTTGATTTATATCGCTGTTACGACATAAAA
>NZ_CAWPHH010000074.1:0-3703 GCF_963887965.1 Photorhabdus sp. RW14-46
ACGGAGCAGGAGAATCTGGCCGGCAACTGTTACCCATATTAAGAGAACATAGAGAATTCAACCCGATTGCTTTTGTTGATGACAATGCTAAATTACACAATTTATCTATTCATGGAGTTTATGTCTTCTCTTCAGAGAAGATAACCATCTTAGTAGAAAAATATAATATAAAGAAAATATTATTAGCCATACCCAGTGCATCAATATCTAATAGAAAAAAAATACTAGAAAGACTCCAAAAAGAACATTGTGAAATCCTCACCATTCCAAGTTTCAATGATCTGGTTGAAGGCAAAGCACAAATAAACTCACTGAAACGCGTTTCCATTAACGATCTGTTAGGGAGAGAACAAGTTGATCCACTACAAAGTCTACTCAGTAAAAACATCAAAAACAAAAATGTGCTTATTACCGGTGCCGGTGGTTCAATCGGATCAGAATTATGCAGGCAAATCATCACTCAATCTCCCTCTCAGATAGTCCTATTTGAATTAACCGAATATTGTCTCTATTCAATAGAAAAAGAGTTACAAAAGATAAACTCAGATAGAGATTTGAATATAACGATTACTGCAATTTTAGGAGATATAAAAGATTCAGAAAAGATAGCTAGAATAATCAATAAATTTAACATTAACACCATATACCACGCAGCGGCATATAAACATGTTCCACTGGTAGAAATGAATACCATAGAGGGTATTAATAACAATATCTTTGGCACCCTCTCACTGGCTCAAGCAGCAATTAACCAAAAAGTTGAAAAATTTGTATTAATCTCTACCGACAAAGCCGTCCGCCCGACGAATACCATGGGCGCAACAAAAAGATTTGCCGAACTGATACTACAAGCTTTTGCTAAAGAGCACAGTTATACAAAATTCTCAATGGTTCGCTTTGGCAACGTCCTTGGCTCATCCGGTTCCGTTGTCCCCCTATTCGAGAAACAGATAAAAAGTGGTGGACCAATAACCCTCACTCACAAAGACATTACCCGTTACTTCATGACAATCCCAGAAGCGGCCCAATTAGTCATCCAGGCAGGAGCACTGGGCAATAATGGCGACGTCTTTGTTCTGGATATGGGAGAATCAGTAAAAATTTATGATCTCGCCCGGAAAATGATCCATCTTTCCGGCCTGACCGTGAAAGATGAAACCAATCCTCATGGTGATATCGAAATCAAAATTACCGGATTAAGACCCGGTGAAAAACTTTATGAAGAACTCTTAATTGGTGATAACGTCTCTGGCACTAATCACCCAAGAATCATGACAGCCAATGAAGTTTTTCTGACCTGGGATAAATTAAACCCATTATTAAATGACTTAAAAACATCTTGTGAAAATTACGATTTTGAAAATATTAGGCAGATCCTGATTAATGCTCCTATTGATTTTCATCCTAAAGATTATATTTACGATCTTCTAAAATAAACATTCATGTCATAAAACTGGCTGAAAATCATATTACCGACATTAGCCTTCTAGACAAATAATAATCCTATGAAATTTTTAACACACGAGAAATTAAAAATCAAATAATTCGAAAATTAAAATAACAAGCTAACAAAAATCTCATTATTAGATATACCCTATGGATTTCAAGATGGATCGCGGCGGCAAGGGAGAGAATCCCCGGGAGCATAGGTAACGATGTGACCGGGGTGAGCGAGTGCAGCCAACAAAGAGGCAACTTGAAAGATGACGGGTATATATCATATGCATTATACTTCCTTCATTTCCTCCTTAAACAAAGGAGAATGATTAAACATCTGGAAATTATAAAGCTAGCTTCTTAGCACGAGTCTATAAATTTATGAAACAGTACCCAAATGGCTATATTCATCAACCGTAAAGTAACAGCCAATGCCTACGGACTCTCCTCTGGTGTCTTCTGGGGGCTAAGTGGCGTACTTTTCGCATTATTACTAAAAAACACCGCACTTTCCTGTTGTTTCTTCATTCCCATCATACTCGCATTCCTAAATGATACGATTTCATGCGGATATATGTTTATATACCTTGTAGTTAAAGGAAAATACCGAGCGATACGCCTTATCCCCAAAAACAAGAAAAATGGCATAATTGTATTGGCGGCTATATTTGGTGGCCCAATGGGCATGTCTTGTTATATCTTAGCTATTCAATACATTGGCATTAGCTACACAGCAACTATTTCAGCAACCTACCCGGCTATTGGCGCACTCATTTCTTTTTTCCTGCTTAAAGATCGCATTCACCTTATCGGCATATTGGGATTAATACTGGCCGTTGTATGTACTATGATACTCGGTTATTCAGCATCAACTCAGACAACATCTGGCTGGATAGGCTTTTTCTTCGCTTTTATATGCGCACTAGGCTGGAGTTCCGAAGTTGTTATCAGCTCTTACGGCATGAACAAAGATATACCTGCTGATATTGCTTATTTCATCAGGCAATTATCATCCTCTGTGGGCTATTTAATCATGATCATATTATTCATTCACTCCTTTCCTGGAGTTACACATATTTTTTCAAATATAGAATTATACTCCTTATTATTTTTCACCTCTCTGGTCGCCACACTATCGTACCTCTTCTACTACAAAGCAATCTGCATGCTTCAACCCATCCGTGCGATGAGTTTAAACATCACCTATGCTATCTGGGCAGTCATCTTTGCTTATTTGCTGGTAGATGAACCCATCTCTATAAATCTACTGCTTCTATGCGTAGGCGTCTCTGCCGGTTCATTCCTAACTGCCGTAAATCCACTTAATATCAAAAAATTGATTCTGACACTTAAATGAACGCGATTTCATTCACAACAAGTTTAAATTCGTTTTACGGCTATAGTTAAAGAAAACTACTAAAACTCTACTGAGCATCAATAATATATTACCAAATATCCCCGAACCTACACTAACCACTCTCCCCCTCTTCTCTGACCTTTTAGATAACCATCACTACTGAATTTACCTATACCTCTAAAGTTACAGATTGCAGAATTAGGAATATCGTTACCTCACCAATCACAATGCTAAATAAACATGAAGTCACAATTAAGCTTTACTACCGAATGGATATCACGGAAATACTGCCACATCCCGAAGCGAATGGAATCGCAGGAAACCTGTTGAAAAATAAGGCACATAGTACGTTGTTGGTAAGATCTAACCGCCATTCCATGAGTAGTAATACAGATTTCAGCTAACTCTATTCTACCAATTAGTTAAACAAGTGGTTTGTTAAACTTGACCCAGAAGAGTTTACAGTCTAATCTCCCCCCAACTAGTTACAAAATCTTATCCCCCATTACTTTTTGTTAAGACAGACAAAAGTATTGGAAAATCAGTGCAATAGATAAGATTTCCGAATATTACAGGCACTCTGGGAGCCAAAAACCTAGTGCGGTAGCTTTATCGTTATACTATCCATTATCTTATCTTTAATAACCATGCTAACAAAACTTCCTTAAACACATTATTAAAGTTCCTGCTATCAAATAAATTTATGAAAATAAACGACATCCTCTATTAGATACTGAATGTTATTTATTTTTATGAATTTTTTATTTAATTAAAATCGGAACCTTAAAAGGCAAAATATGTCCTCACTCAACATTCTCACCGAGAAATTTGATAATAAAACCGCCACCATTGCCATTGTTGGCCTGGGTTATGTTGGCTTACCGCTCATGCTCAGATATAACGATATTG
>NZ_CAWPHH010000075.1:0-3459 GCF_963887965.1 Photorhabdus sp. RW14-46
ACTGGGTAAATTTCGGGTCGGTCTCCACCAGATAGTGGCTGTCACTGCCCGGTTGCATGGTATACAGGCTGTTATTCGGCAAACGCGTATCGGGCGTCACCACGCGTATCACCGGGTCGACAGTTTGCCCTTTGACGGTCTCCGGGGGCAAACTCAGCTCAAACGGCTGACCGGGAGGCAATACCAGTGGCTGATTTTTGATACCGCTCACCGGTGTGACTGTCGTGGGGGCCGCGTGTATCTGACCGGTTTGTCGGTCTGTAATCGTGATATCGGTACCCTGCGGACGGGTATGCTCCTGCCAGGCCAGCGTTTTCAGGTCGATGGTTTCTATCACTGGGGCGGGGGCATAATTGCTGCGGCTTTTTCCCTGCGAGGTTTTGGTGCCACCGAACCCGAACTTTTTGTGTCTGGTCTTTTTGGCGTACCAGTGAGTTTGGCGACCTTTATCGGTGGTGATACGTTCGCCCTGAGTGGTAATATTGTGCAGTTCACCGATTTCTCCATCCAGCGCCCCGCCGGCGACAATCTGGCTGTCGTGATTAGTGACCTGCGCACTGTTGAGCGTGATATTACCCCCGGCCAGAATTTTACCGGGGTCACTCTGTTTAACCTGAGTTTCCTTGACGGTCCGGGTGTACTGATATTCGTAAAAATCATTACTGCGACTGCCGTCCGGCATGATGGCATCGTGCACTTTGTATTTATTGCGGTGGGAAGTGTCCACCTGTGACCAGTCATAGCGAGTGGTCTGGCCGCTTAGTACTGCATCGTGATGCTGAGACTTTTCCGTTTCGACGACCTGAGTGACCAACCCGGCGTTGGTGTTGTTAATCTGGTCGGCATTAATCTTCAAATGGCGCCCGGCTTCAATCGTCGCCGCGTGGTTATTGAGCTCACGCGCCTGACCGGTGGCCGTCAGGGCGTTATCCAACCGGCCGCCGATGTGCATGTCGCCCACACTGTAAATCTGCGCATGATGCTGGTTGTTGAGTGTTCCGGTGCCGATATCCAGTTGGTCCCGCGCCGCAATCACGGCGGCTTTGCCGTCCTGTGCGGAGTTATTCAGTGTGCCCGTCTGAAGGGCAATTTGGTCACCGTAAATGCGCCCGGTGCCGGTATTGTTCAGGGTGTTGGCCGTGAGATGGGTCAAGCCGCCGTCAATCAGTCCGGTGTTGTTCAGCGTATCGTGAACCTGGATTTGCGTTTGTTTGGCGCTGATTTCACCGGAGGCGCTGTTGGTGAGATTCTGTGCGCCCAGATACAGCGCCCGACCGGCTTTTATCTGACGGTCATTGATAAGATTGCCGGTCGTTTTCAGCGTCAGATTGCCATTAGCCGCGGTGTTGCCGGTATGGTGAAAATCCTCAGTTAAGGTGACCGCCATATCGCCCTGTGATAACAGTTGGCCGTCACCGCTCAGAGAGTGTGCGTTAATCGTGGCCTGTTCCCCGGCAATCAGCGTGCCTTGCCGGTTGTTAATCGCTAGCGAGGTGTGCCCGCTCTTGTCGTCTACGGTAAGTTGTTTACCTGCGGAGATTAACCCCTGCGCATTCTCCAGCGTGTGACTCACCTGAGCTTGCAGGTGATTGGCCGCCCGTAAAGCGCCCTGGGTATTGTCCACCTGTTGGGCGTTTACCGTCAGGTTTTGCGCTTCCAGCCCGTTATCCGTGTGCGCCGTCTCGCGGTTAATCAGGCGAGCGGTGTTCAGGGTCAATTGCTGACCGCCACGGATAAGGCCGCCGGTGTTATCGGTTTGAGTGTCAACATCAAGCTGAGTGTCGCCCACCGCCTGCACCTGCCCGCGACGATTATCGAGCTGGTGAGTATTCAGGGTTAACGTGTCGGTGGATAACAGTTTGCCGTCCCGGTTATCCAGCGCGGCGTGTCGGGTATCGATAACCACCTGTCCGCCTTGCAGATGACCGTGGCGATTGTCCAGTGGGCCGCTGGTGACGGTGGTTTTTCCTTCTCCAATAATCTGGCCCTGCTGGTTATCCAGCAACTGTCCGTCGGTATCCAGAGTCAGGGCGTCGGCGGATTGTAAAGTCCCGTTGCGGTTAGTGAGTTGTCGGCTGTGAATGTCCAGCCCGCTATTTCCGGCTATCTGGCCCTGAGTATTATTGAGTGCAGTGCTGGTCAGCACGGTTTTGCCGTCCGCCGCAATCATCCCTCCGGTGTTGTCGATGTCGCCGGTGCGCAAAGTTAACTGCCCGCCGCTTAACACCCGGCCCGCTTTTTGTTTTTGGTCGGCGTGGTGAGTGTTAGTAAGACCGTGGCCGTGGGTATCAACGGCCATCTCGCGACCGGCCTGTAACAGTCCCGCCGTGTTATCCAGTTGACCGCTGTTTAAGGTCAGGGTGTCTTCGGCTATCACCTGTCCGGCGGTATTGGTGAAGGGATGGCCTGTGGTCTGGCTGTCAATGTTTTGTGCCAGCAACACGCCCTGGGTGTTATCCAGGGTCTGACTGGTGGTGGTCAGTCGGGTTTTGGCTTCAAGATGGCCGTGAGCGTTTTGAATAGTTTTGCCAACGGTGAGGGTGGCGCTGTCCCCGGCGGCAACAATGCTCCCCTGACCATTATTTAGTTGGGATGCGCTGAGCTGGAGCGCGTTGCCGGCTTCCAGTTTGCCCGACTGATTATCCAGCGTGTCTTTGACCGCCAGTGTCAGCGAACCTTGGTCGGCGGCCACGATGTTGCCGTGACGATTATCGACGGTCGTTGCCTTAAGGTTCAGGTTGCCATTGCCCGCAATAGTGCCGCTGTGGTTATCCAGTATCCGGGTAGTGAGGGACAAGTCATCCTTACCCCATTGTTGCATCACACCGCTTTGATGGCTCAAAGTATCGGCGTTGATGGTTATCTGCCCGGCCTGAGTTTCGGCGTGGTTGAGTTGCAGTTCACCGGCCTGTATCGTCAGGGTGCCATTGGTGAGCAATTTGCCCTTATCACCCAGCCACCGTTGCGTGTTGAGCGACAGTTTCCCGTTGCCTGCCAGTTGCACCGTTCCCTGGTTGTTATCGGCCTGATGCGCGGTGAGATGCAGGTCCTCGCCCTGACTGGCAATAGTGCCCTGACGGTTGTTAAGCCGGTCAGTGGTGAGGGTCAATTTCCCCTGATTGAACACTGTCCCCTCATGGTTATTCAGGGTGCGGGTATGGAGCGCCAGTTCTCCGGTCCCGGTCTGGTTAATTTTTCCCTGCTGATTGGATAAATCCGGGGTCGTCAGGTGGATTTCCCGCGCCACTAACTGGCCGCCGTCGTTGTTAAACTGGCCCGGGGTTTTCGCGGTCAAATGGTCGGCGTTGATGGTGGCGCGAGCGGTACTTATCCCCGCTTGACCGGCGGTGAGTTGAATCTGACCGGCTGCGGTCTGGCTGTCGCTCAGGTCAATCCGCTGACTGTGGATAGCCAGCGTATCGGCGGCCAGATTTTTGCCCTTAGCCTGAACGTGCTGCG
>NZ_CAWPHH010000076.1:0-3393 GCF_963887965.1 Photorhabdus sp. RW14-46
GTTCCCTGTCCCAGCCAGACCGCCTGTTGCAAGGCCAGCCCCAGCGCATGTTCGGCATTGCCGCTTTTCAGCGCATAGTCATTGGCATCCATACCCGGCGGGAACTGCACCCGCCATGCCTCGATACCGGCTTCCAGTAAATCAGCGGCTACATTAGCCACGCCACGGTCTCCGGCCTCATCGCGGTCAAAGGCAATCAGCACCCGTTTCACGCCGTGATACTGCAAAGCGTCGAGATGCTCACGGTTAAACCCGTTCACCCCGAATGCGGCGATCACATTGCGGAACCCGGCACACCAGAAGGTCATGGCATCGATCAGTGCTTCACACAGGATAATTTCCGCAGCGGCTTTCATCGCTGCCTCATTCCAGACCCCGGCTAGCGGTGAGGACAGGTACAGATGCTTTGGGCTGTCTTTCAGGACTTTGTAATCCGGCTGGGTTCGGCGACCATACAGTTGCAGCACCCGCCCGCGGCTGGCCACACTGGTCGATTCGGCCCAGCCGATTATCGGCACCACGACGCAGCCCCGGAAGTGGTCCTGCCGGGTGGTGGTACGCAACACGCCCAGCCCCGACAGCTTGCCGCGCAACTGCTGACCTTCCTGACTGTCTTTGGACGGCAACAACCCCGCGGAACCGCTGATACCGTGATGACCCGCATAACCGAGCCGGAAGTGGCTGACCAGTTCAGGATGATTCAGCCCGCGTCGTGCCAGCCAGGCTTTGGCTTCCGGTGACGCCAGTAAGTGCTGATGATAAAAATCAATCACCTGATGCAACAGCGCCTGCCCGTCATCGTCCAGGTCGGCCAGTTTCGGGCGCGGCAGGGGGGCCGCCTGTGATCCCGGCGGGGCGGCTAACGAAGAGGCGGCCACAACCGTATTGTCCATGTCCGGCAACCCGGCCAGCTCCCGCAGCCGGCGGATAGCGATTTTCAGCGTCACCCCTTCCGTTTGTATCACCCAGTCCAGCACCGATCCCGCGGCACCACAGCCAAAGCAGTGATACAGGTTCTTAGCCGGCGATATCACCATTGAGGGCGTTTTCTCGTTATGGAACGGACAGCGCAGCACATAATCCTCACCGCGTTTTTTCATCGGACGGCCTTGCTTACGCGCCAGCCCCAGTAACGAGATGGTTTGCTTTAAGTGGACTAAATCGGTGTCGGGAACGAGGGTCATCAATGACCTCCTGTAAAAACCTGTCAAGATGCTATATTGATATTTAAAACATATCTGATAAGATATCCAAAAACAAGCTTTTTAAAAGGGGGATATATAGTGATATCAAGTTCAACAACCTGGTTTCTCGATATGCAGTTCCCTGAACGGCTTACCACATTACGCAAGGAACGCGGGCTCACTCAGCAGGCGCTGGCTGATATGGCTGGTGTGGCAGTTTTACAGATCCGGCGTTATGAGGGAGGCTCAGCACAACCTACCTTAGAGGTAATACGTCGCTTGGCTATTTCGCTCGGTGTCAGTGCGGATATGCTGGTTTTTGATGAACAGGAGCGCGGGCCTAGTGAGCGGCTGCGCTATCAATTTGAGGCAATTTCTCGTATGCCGCAGTATGAGCAGGAGGTTATTAAGGAGTTGCTGGATGCAATGATCATCAAAACTCAGATTGCCGGCACAATGGCCTGTATTTCAACAACAGCGAAGGAAGAGAGTTAACACAGCACGGCGCTGAAGTGCGGGAACACTCCAGCGCCGCTAACCATCACCAACTATCAGAGGTAGTTCATCATGGCTAAATGCGATTCTAAAGCAAAAACCATTACAACTAAAGTGCAGGCTGTAAAGCCACGGCATTACACCGTGGGCTACCGGCCTAACCGGGGCAAGCCCAATCCGTACCCGCAGCTCACCATTAAGGGGCGCTGGTTGGCTGCGTTGGGCTTTACCACAGGGAAGCCGATCACTATTACCAGCGAAGCCGGGCAGTTAATCATTCAACTGGCTGAGAATGACTGACGGCTAAAGGAAGAGTCCAGTTTTTTAGCTGGACCCTTTGGATAACAACAGGTTAAGGTTGATAATCCTCATATTCCCAGGCAAAGACACGAGATAGCTTTTGCGCTATCTCCATCCAATCTTGCCCCTCGCACTGATCGATATAGTTTGTAATGGTCTTTTTAATTTCATCCAAATTATACTCACGTACCAGAAGCGTATGACGTATCAATTCCGGCTGCCAATGATGATTACACAGCCATTCAGGTGTACAGATAAAAAGATCAAAATATTCACTCCCACTTTCCAACTCTGGCCCGATTAATAGGGATAAGGTTATATTAATAGTTCCGTCATCTTCACCGGAGTACATAACTGGATCTTTATGCATACAATCTATGCCTTTTAGTACTGCTTTCACTAATGCATCCTCTTTTAATCCAGAATATTTAAATGACCGTTTCCAGTCTTATTTATTTTTCCTTTAGAATCAATAGAATAAGTTTCAAAGTTGGCTTGCACACCAGTAGTGGCATGGGCACTATTAGGTTTCTCTGATGGCGGCCTATAACCTCTCGTACCATCCGCACTAACCCAGCCATTTCCGGTAGTCTTCTTGGCTCCATCTCCTACCCAGATTTTGCCTAATCTATCCGCTTCTGTTCGAGTTCCAGTGCCAATGCCATAATTGAGCTTACCATTATCACCTTTAACTACAGCCGCCAACCTTGGATCTTGCGAAGCAATATGACTGAGGTTTCGTTGCACCAAGTCTTCTTTTAACTTCGGATAAGTTGCCGCATTTTCCGCACCACTTGTGTTTTTCCCTGCTAACTCAGGCTGAGCATCTTTGCCGGCATTATTTTGCGATGATTTTGGTGACGACTTCGGCCCTTTGGCTCCCTCCATCACAATAGGTAGCGTCATCGCCATTGCAGCGGCGGTCTCCTGACTCATACCCATCGCCTCAAAGCGTTTTGTCCAGCCGAGTTCGCCTACCTTGCCTGTGGCCGCCTGACCTAACGTATTCACCGCCGACAGGTAATTTCTGAACTCAACCGGCAATGTGCCATCCCGGTCCATATTTTTGAGGGTACGTTCAAACACCGGCCACTGATCAACCAGATAACCATACTTCTGTGCACACTGGGTCGGGTTGCTGTTGCAGAAATCCATCATTTCCTGCTGATTGCGGATATTAGTGTCTACCATATCCTTGATCACTTGTTTGCAGCTTTCGCCTTCACAGGTGCGGGCTTGGTGCGCAAAACTGTCCAGCTCATTCACGCTCAGAGAGTTATTCTCAATAACAACCCATTCCATTGCGACGTTGATTACCGAACACCAATTTTCCCTGCGCACTCAGTCAGTTACAACCCATTTTTTCCAATGTGCGTTCACCGCCGAACCCAAAACCCCCTGACGCGCTTTTCGC
>NZ_CAWPHH010000077.1:0-3029 GCF_963887965.1 Photorhabdus sp. RW14-46
CGCTTGCAGGTTTTCTGCTTGACTGTATGTTGCAGATCGGTTATTTCAAAGCAAAACAAGCGTTTTTCCGATTTTCACCTGATGAGGTGGAAAGTGATTGCCATTTTGTCATGTATCGCTATTTTTGCGATACCGCCTGTGAGCTCAAAATGATTACCGATCACGAATATTACACACAACGTAAACTGATAGCCCGGTTATTCAGTTATCGTTTGTGGGTCGGCAGATATCTTCCTCAGCTCGTTACCCAAGCTGAACACCTTGCACGCCGTGACATTACCCCCGGATTTATTGCGACAGAATTGATCTGCTGGCTGAATGACAACAAAATTGTTCGTCCGGGATACTCAACTTTCCAAAAAATCATCAGTCAGGCACTGGTTAATGAACGGCAGCGTCTGGCTGATATTTTATCCGACACATTACAGGCGGAAACCCGGGAAGCGCTGGATGCGCTATTGGTGAAAGAGGAGACGTTATCGGGATTGACGGCCTTAAAACAGGATGCCAAAAGTTTTCGCTGGCGGCAGATGGTCAAAGAACGGGAGAAAAGAACCCTGATAGCACCACTATATTGGGTCGCTAAATCGCTGTTACCCCAGCTCAGCATATCACAGCAAAACCTGTTGTACTTCGCCAGTCTGGTCTCGTTTTATACCATCTATGATCTGCGCAACCTGAAAAAAGAACAAACCTAGCTATACCTGCTGTGTTATGTCTGGCTACGTTACCGGCAACTGTCTGATAATCTGGTCAGTGCCCTTATCTGGCATATGAGGCAGGCAGAAGAACGGTGCAGTGCAGAAGCGAAAAAGAGTTTTGAGGCCGCCCAGCTACGTCGGCAACAGGATAATCAAAAGTTAGGACGTGTACTCTCCCTGTTTGTTGATGAAAACGTGCCCGATAACCTGTTTTTCGGTGATAGCGCATCAGCGACTATGAACAGGCAGGCAAACCAATTGTGTATTTGGATGAAAGTGGTTTCGCGCAGTCAATGCCACGGATATACGGGTATTCAGAAAAGGGGCGGCGTTGTTTTGGTACATATGATTGGCACGCGAAAGGCCGTATTAACGTTATTGGTGCAATTCTCGAAAATACGTTCATCACCTTAAGCTTATTTACTGGCAACATTAATGCCGATGTCCTTCATGCGTGGGTGACGCAGGATTTATTGCCCAAACTCCCACACGGTGCCGTGATAGTCATGGATAATGCGCGTTTTCATAAACGACTTGATACGATACAAGCGATAGCAGAGAGTCAATATCAATTAGAGTGGCTTCCCGCTTATGTGTGCCACGAATGCACCCTGTGGCAAATAAGGGTGCAATGCTGTGCGAGAGATGAGGGTCGGCCCCTCGGAGGCGGTGTCCAGATGCCGCCTTCAAACTACCCTGAGCTGCTGCCGTTAAGAGCGGTGGTGGTGAGCGTCAGGGAAAAGGCGCAGTCAGATGCGTCATGTATGTGTTGTGAAGATGAACGAGAGTGAACTGTGGATGCAGTGTCGAAAGGAACAAGATGATGTCAAAAACACGCTTTATAAGCGGCGTGTGATAAGTCCTGCGGTTATCTGGTTACTGGCTGGGCGGCATCCGGCATATAGACAGCATGAGCACAACACAGGCTCTGGCATGGAACGTGGGAACCTGTCGTCCCGATGTGAAGGGAGTGGCGTCAAGCAGAAAACCTGCAAGCACCTGAGTACCGATGCGGGGCACAGGGGCAGATGGCTCCGTAGTAGTGATGAAATGTCTGTAATGGACGTGGAGCGAAGGGAGCCAGTCGTTGGGATTGTATTACGGGTCAACCGCATAAATGGGAGGAATCTGTGAACCAGTCCAAACCGTTTGCGTTATCCAAACAATCTGTCTGGATAGCGTACAAGAAGGTAAAAGCCAACAAAGGCAGCGCTGGAATCGATGGACAATCGATTGAGGAATTTGATAAGAACCTCGCAGGGAACTTGTACAAACTCTGGAATCGAATGGCCTCGGGCAGCTATATGCCGCCGCCGGTTCGGCGTGTCGAGATACCAAAAGCGACGGGAGGAACGAGACCCTTGGGGATACCCACGGTAGCGGATCGCATCGCGCAGATGGTGGTCAAAGACATACTGGAGCCGATTCTGGAGCCACAATTCCACGTTAACTCCTATGGCTACCGCCCGCATAAATCTGCGCACGATGCCCTGAGAGCAGCCCGGCAACGTTGCTGGCGCACTGACTGGGTGCTGGACGTGGATATCAAGGGATTCTTCGATAACATCGACCATGAACTCCTGATGAGAGCGGTGCGCAGGCATACGGATTGCAGATGGGTGTTGCTCTACATTGAGCGATGGCTAACCGCGTCGGTGTACATGCCGGATGGAACGGTGCAGATAAGGGATAAGGGGACTCCTCAGGGAGGAGTCGTTAGTCCGTTGCTGGCCAATCTGTTCCTGCATTACGCATTCGATATGTGGATGAAACGGGAATTTCCCGTCATCCGGTTTGAGCGATATGCTGATGATAGTGTGCCACGAAGGCATGCACCGGGGACGTAAGTCCCCGTGCAGCTATGCAACACAAGAGATGAGGGCAGGCCCCTCGGTGTCGGCGTACAGGCGCAGGCACCAAACCCCCCACTGCTGCTGCGTTTAAGAGACGTGGTGGTGAGCGAGATGGGAAAAGGTCGGGCATGATCCGATCAGGTAGGGATCGAAGAGACGAACGAAAGTGAACCGTTGATGATGTGTCGAAAGCGTATAGATGATGTCAAAACCATGGTGGAGTCGTTCCTGTGGGATAAGCGCTGGGGGCGACCTGTTTACTGCCTGCGCGGCATCCGGCATAAAGGCGGCGTGAAGTCGATTCAGGCTCTTGTGGGGAACGTGGGAACCAGTCACCCCGATGAGAAGCTGTCTTTCCTACACAAATATTTTAACCCGCCCCCGCGTTATTGAACTTTTCCCTCATAGATTGATCTCAATAAAAAACACGACTTGAGGTAATCTTTATGTTTTCAACCTGCGCCGAACAATGGGC
>NZ_CAWPHH010000078.1:0-2999 GCF_963887965.1 Photorhabdus sp. RW14-46
AAAAGGCACGTCGGGGAAAAAAAAGTGGCGGGGACAAAATGGTCGCAATGCTTCCTTGTGAAAGCCATGCCCTGCGCGGGCTGGCTCTGCCCAACGGGTATGACTGCCTCGGAGATGATGCCCCTTCTGTGGGCAGTATGAAGACGAGGAAAGCGGGCTATACTATAATCGTTTTAGGTATTACGATAACGAGATCGGGCAATACCTCTGTGCCGATCCTTTAAATCTTAGTGGTGGATTTAACCCGTACAGCTATGTCCATGATCCAGTAAACTGGGTTGACCCCTTGGGGATGGCAGGGTGTCCAATGAAACAAATATTGGATGATGTTGATAAATGGTCTCTAGCTAAGATAAGTGATCGACAGAAAGGAATGATCGAAGATAAGCTCGCGGTTGTAAAAGAAAGATCAAGTGCTCTTAATAAGAAAATGAGAGAGTATTTCAATGATAATGAATCTAAAATAATAAAAGAATGGGAAAACCAAACAGGAATAACTTGGCCGACACAAGCTAATGGTAAAAGAGCAACTCCCCATCATGTTATTCCTATTAAAAATGGTGGTTCTAATGAATGGTGGAATATTATCCCAGTTCAACATCCACATACAGGAACAATTCATGGTCAGGGTTCCGCCCTTCGTACCCATATGCCTTATCAAAAAACTGGTGGAAAACTTTGGTATTTATGAGACTCATAGGAGCAAGTTGTGAATATTGTAGACGCTTATAATCAAATGAATTTATGGATTAATAGCAGTAATGGAGAAGTTATCAATATTGGTAATTCAGAAAAGTATTCATTTACTCGGTTAAAATTGTTCTCAGATGCTGAGCTATATCAATTTGAGTCAGATACGAAAATTAAATTGCCTGAACAATATAAATGTTTTTTAATAAATGTGGGAACTGTTGATATTTTTTCTACCGACATTGATTCTGGGATAGAAATTTTATCTCCTTTAGATGTTAAAAATTTCTCTAAGAGTGTATTTTATAATTTTGGTGATGATCTATACCCTAACTTATTGTTAACCACTTCAATTCCAAAATTTGGCTATTTTGGAGGTTTTTGGACAGAAAATCAGTCCAATGATAATTATTCAATATATTACCCTGATATTCCCCCTGAGTTTTGGATAGAAGAAGCTGACTTCATATCTTTTAATGAGTGGTTTATCCGCTTAATAGAAAGTAAAGGTAAAAAATTATAAGGGTACCATTAAAAATTTACCCTAGACGGCCACCATCAGGAGTATCGCTATGATGCCTTCGGGCGACGGATTAGCAAGCGGCAGGAGACAGACACCGCCGGACCGCCAGTAAAACCGACCGCGATAATCGGCTATGATTACCTGTGGAGCGGGGAGCAGCTGATTGAAGAGACGCCAGTGTATGCGGATGGCACTGTCGGGTATGAACAGAGCATTCACTGGCTGTATGAGCCGGGCGCCCTGACCCCTTCGGCCCGGTTTGAAAAAGGCCAGCTGTACTATGTGGTGAGTGACCATCAGGGGACCGTGCGGGAAATCCTGACCGAGGCCGGGGAGCTGATCTGGGCCGGACGACTGCTCACCTGGGGCGAGCCGGAATGCTGGCCGGTGCTGACGGTCAATGACCCGCGCAACCTGACGTGTAACCTCAGGTTCGCCGGTCAGTATGAAGACAGGGAAAGCGGTTTATTTTATAATCGGCACCGTTATTACGAGAGTGATACAGGCCAGTACTTATCGCCGGACCCGCTAAACTTAGGGGGTGGCGTTAACCCGTACAGCTATGTCCATGATCCGGTCAATTGGATTGACCCTCTGGGATTGGCAGGGTGCCCTCTTATTAATCGCATCGTTAATGATGCGAATAAAGTTGCGTCACCGGGAGGGCATATAACGTCTAAGCAAGCAGAAATATTGAAAAGTAACTTACCTGTTGTTCAAAGGCGTAGTGCTCTTCAAAATCAGGTATCTCGAAAAGAGTTTGTGAGAGATCAAGATTATCTAATGAAGCAATGGGAGACTAATACAGGTAGGACATGGCCGATTGGTGCAACTCCGCATCATATAATTCCGTTGGAAAGTGGCGGAGCAAATAAGTGGTGGAATTTAATGCCTACTCATGGAACATTACCTAATCACTCACTACCTGGAATACCTGGCCCACATGCTGCGGGAGGGGTCCTTCGCACTACAATCCAACAAGGAAGAAAAGCTCTTCCTCCGGGAACCATAACTGATTTGAGATTGTAATATGATTGATATTAACGAAGAATTAGGACAAATTAAAAAGACGAGTTTTTTCTCTAATATGGGTTTATCTGATCTTCAGGATGAAGATGTAATTTTGATTGAGAGTGTTGAAAAGGTATTTATTAATCCTTCGGATATTGAATTTAAAGGTTATTATAAAAATACTAAATGGCTTCCAACATCACCAACTCAAGAAGATCCATTTTATAAGAAGCAAGATAGCCCGAAAGATCTTGTAGAAATCAGAGTGAAGATAAATAAAGCGGTCATGAGTATGACTAAAGAGTTGGCTAAAGGTAAATTTATATCTGGACCACATGATTTTAACCAAGTAGCAAGAAATGCTATATGCTATGCATTTAGACAATATATATCTGAAAAATATCTTAATCTTGGTAATAAATGGGAAAGAATAGTAAAAATATATTATGCAGGACATTGGCCTGTTGGAATTTCTAAAGAAAAAATAATAGTAATTTGATATAAAAGCCGGAAGATTTTCAGAGATCTTCCGGCCTTATTATGATCTATTTTGGTGCATACCAACGGTAAGCCAGCGCCGATTGGAGCTTATCGATGGTATATTTATAAGAGAATGAATCCAATGGTTTAATTCCGTCTCAAAAAAACCCAGTTTATTGTCAAGGTTATATTTCTTAGAAAATGAAATTTTCTTTATCCATGAGCAGGACAATATGATTGGAATGATTCTTAATGATGCTTTTCATCCACATGAAGAAAATATGATTTTAAAAAA
>NZ_CAWPHH010000079.1:0-2992 GCF_963887965.1 Photorhabdus sp. RW14-46
CTGACTTTAGCATTTTCGCCGTGAATATGCTTCATCAGTTCTCGGGCAGCCAGTTCACCGCCCGCCGCGCCTGCTGCACCCGCCAGCGCATTGTTGCCACTGACTTCGGCGGCCACTGCCCCCAGAATGGCATGGGCCAGAGTATTGGTGACGACATCGACTTGATGAGTTTTCGGGTCGGTGGTCAGGTCTTTAATCACCCCGGCCAGGTAAGGGGAAGCGCCGCCTGCCAGTGCCTGACCGATATTTCCGCCCGCGAGTCCCTGAATGGCCGCGGTAGCCGCCTGTAAAGCAGTGTGGTATTTCCCACCGGTGCCCAGACCAGACTCATTCAATGCCGCGTTATAGGCAGTCTTGTAAATCTGGTCTTTAATAAGCGCCGGGGTGATGTCAGTTTTACCTTTATCCTTCAGTACTTTTATAGCCGCTTCTCTATCCGGGTCACTGATGTTCTCCAGTTTGGCGTTGGCTGCTTTGGTGGCGATAATGGCCCCTTCGGTGCCGGCGATATCAATCACCTGCGCACTGATTTCGCCAATCAGTTGGGCCTGTTTCAGCCGTTGCTGCTCTTTCTCTTTGTCAAAGATAGGACTGAGGGCATTGTTAGCATGGTCGGTATCCCGGCTCAGGGTGGTGACATCCTGTTGCTGCTTGTCTTTATCCCGGATAATCAGGGCACCGTCGCTGACCGCGGCGTGAGTGGTGCTTTGGTCATGGCCTTCCCGGTTAGCGTCGCCCAGGGTATTGGCTGCCAGATTACTGAGGAACATGCCGCCGGCTGAACCCCCTGTGCTGATACTCGCACTATGGTGTTCGGTTTTAAAATCCGCTTTGTTTTTGATATCGCCAAAGCCCAGCGTGCCGGTATCGAGGGTGTTTTTGTCTGCGGATTTCAAAAGTCCGGCGCAGCTATTCAGGTGGGGTATACCAGCGCCCGCTACGAAGACCGCAGCACGGGCATGATCTGCTATCATAGCCAACATCCCAGTTTGCACCTCAAGGGCGGCTGGCTGGAGTAGGCCGGATTTACCACTGTGTGGGCGGTTAAGATCACCGTTGAGCAGGAGCAGCTGATTATCCAGCTCGTTGAGAACAACTAAAAAGAAAATTCCTGCTAAACGTTTAATACCGCTCGCTACTATGCGAGCGGTATTTCTGAACTACATTTGTAACTTCCAAAAATTCATACCATCAACAAGCCAATACTGGTCCTTATCTGGTACTAACAGACCAAAATCGCTATTAGCTTGAGCATTCCAATCAGATGGTACTGTTGATTCATGGCTTCTATCCCAGTCAGTATGACGATATATTTTTTTATCGAAATTAATATAAAAGCTAGGTAGCCGCATTCGCCAACTATCCCATTCAGATGATACTACGTCTGTTAAGGTGGATAAATATTGCTCAATATAATCATAAAAATTAACAAGCAATACACTATCTTTGCCCGATATAAAGAATGATCTCATCCAATCAACAGAGTAAACAGCAACATTATTTCTGTTTATGTAGTCTTTAAAACTCTCCTTAGTCAATATGGGAATACCATTTCTAAACGACCTGACAGCTTCATCATAAAGAGCCTCTTTCATCCATCCTTTATCTATGTAAGATTTGTATTCAGGTCTAACATCAATACAGTAATTATCTTTACTATCAATAATATAATAATGATTGCCATTTAAAACAAAAATAGCTATACCCTTTTCACCGTTAAAAATGGAATCAAGTAGATTCTGATAATCATTTTCCAAATTCACGTAAAAATTCCTCTTTTGTTAGCACGCGACCTTTTGATGAATTTTGCTCTATTAACCTATCCCATACCTTCGGTAATTCAAGAGCTACACTTGGCTGGCCTTTTGTCGGGTCCACTATTTTAGGCGCATTTTTGTCTCTCGGTACCCCAGGAATTGGCCTTTGAGGAATAGCGGCATCCATTATTTTTTTGTGAAGAGCCGCGTCCACTTCAAAAACAACTACAGTTCCATCTTGTCTTCTATTTGTAAGGTAATAAGCAGCATGATTTGCCCCCTTAGTACTAACACATAACTGTCCACTACAACCTGAATTAATAGTTACACTTCCATCAGGATTTACGCTAATTCTGTTCTGACTCGTTTGCGTACCACTGCCTCCTCCCTCAACTCGGAAATAAGTTTCAGACGACTGTTTTGTACTTTTTGCTGCATTATTTGGCTGACTTGCAGATGGGTTATTTCCTTTTGCTCCCACATTAGCAGTTTGGTTAGGCTGTACTTGTGTAGCTTCCGTTGGGGTGCCCTTATCAACATTATTTTTTGATGATACAGGTGATGGCTTTGCCTGAATCTTATTATTGACTGCTCCTCCAATAATCCCAGTCGCAGTCTCCAGCAACATCATGTTGCGCTGTTCTTCTTTCACATATTGCGCTGCATCTGCTTTGGATAAACCTGTGTTCTCCAGCTCTTTCTGACGCAATTCAGTATTAAAGAACCCGGAGAGGGGTCCGCTGCCGCCATTTAACCAGCTGCTCTGCTCTGAACGCCCTATCTTATCATTGGCACGATAGCCCGAGACCGCCAGTTCTTTACCCAGTTCATGGTTGATAAAGGCCAGTTCTTCGCGGCTCAACTCGCCATTCAACGCCATCTGTTTCAGGGTATTGATGGTTGCATCACTGGCCTGTCGATATTCCGTCCAGACCCCTTTACGGCAGCTGTCATCCTGACACGATGCCAGTTTACCGCGCATGTCCTCCACTGACGGCAGACCTTTGTCCAGAATACGCTGACTCAGCTCTTTAGCCTTGCCGCACGCTTCCGGTGACAGCGTGCGGCAATCGCCCAGATTTCGCGAGGCCAGCGCATTATTCTCAATAACAACCCATTCCATTGCGACGTTGATTACCGAACACCAATTTTCCCTGCGCACTCAGTCAGTTACAACCCATTTTTTCCAATGTGCGTTCACCGCCGAACCCAAAACCCCCTGACGCGCTTTTCGC
>NZ_CAWPHH010000080.1:0-2785 GCF_963887965.1 Photorhabdus sp. RW14-46
AGGCCATGCCAGCGTGGAATCCACCCAGGTGTATACGCAGGTCTCTATCCGGGCCTTGCAGGCGGTACACGCCAGTACGCATCCGGCGGAGCAAATGGCCGACGAAAAAGTCCGCGACGCCGATGAGATGGGTTTACTGGCCGACCTGTACGCCGACGATAACGCCGGCACGGACACGCCGCCGGACAGTTCAGAGCCGGCCTCAACCGCCGATAGCCGCTGACCGTCCGCCCGTCCCCGTTAAGTTGGGCGGGTTCGGAGTGGGGGCAGACCGTGGCCGGACTGCCCGTCGGCATCGGCGCACGCGGGGGTAAATAGTCGTCAGGCGGCTCAACCACGGGCGTCCCCGTTAAGCCAGTACAGGCCGCCCAACGCCTATTGAACATAATGCGGGGGAATTATACGCACTGCGCCGGTGAGCCCGGGCAACCGCCTGAGCATTGATGAGCGGCTTAATGCGTATAATTGGCATTATGTCTTGCGCCCCCGCGGGTCGGCATTGCGGGGAGTGGCGCACAAGGCTGACGCCTTCTGCTGTCAGCGGCTGAGCCAGTCCTCGGCAAAAACCCGTGTTCTTCTTTAGCTGCCGTGCCAACGTCCGGCCAACAACCCTGAAGGCAGGTCGGCCTGCGGCCTCCGCTCATTGACTTCCCCCCGCCCCAACCCTGCTGCGACTGGCTGCGCGCGGCTCGCACTGCGCTGCGCTCCGTTGCTCGTCCCCGTGCTCGCCATCGCCGCCCCGTGCAGCCCCCAGGGGCTTCCCCGAACAAAATCGCGTGGTCATGCAAGGTCATTGCAAACCGAAACCACAGTGCCTCAGAGCGTCGCAGGGGCGCCGCTTGCGGGCTCTGTGCCGCCCGCGCCCGCAGAACGGACGCCCGCCGCCCAAACAAGTTGGGCGACGTTCGCCCGTTGCCGAAAAAGGCGCTACACTGACCAGAGCGCGGCGGGAAAAACCGGCCTTCGGGGGCGAAAAGCGCGTCAGGGGGTTTTGGGTTCGGCGGTGAACGCACATTGGAAAAAATGGGTTGTAACTGACTGAGTGCGCAGGGAAAATTGGTGTTCGGTAATCAACGTCGCAATGGAATGGGTTGTTGTGGAGAATAATGCGCTGGCCTCGCGAAATCTGGGTGATTGCCGCACGATGTCACCGGAAGCGTGCGGCAAGGCTAAGGAGCTGAGCCAGCGCATTCTGGATAAAGGCTTGCCGTCAGTGGAGGACATGCGCGGTAAACTGGCATCGTGTCAGGATGACAGCTGCCGTAAAGGAGTCTGGACAGAGTACCGGCAGGCCAGTGATGCGACCATCAACAGCCTGAAACAGATGGCGTTGAATGGCGAGTTAAGCCGCGAAGAACTGGCATTCATCAACCATGAGTTGGGTAAAGAACTGGCGGTATCGGGATACCGTGCCAATGACAAGCTAGGGCGTTCAGAGCAGAGCAGCTGGTTAAATGGCGGCAGCGGACCCCTCTCCGGGTTCTTTAACACGGAACTGCGCCAAAAAGAGCTGGAAAACGCCGGGTTATCCAAGGCGGATGCGGCGCAGTACGTGAAGGAAGAGCAGCGTAACCTGTTGTTGCTGGAGACTGCGGTCGGAGCTATTGGGGGAGCAGCCAGTAATAAGATCCAGGCGAAGCCATCATCTGTATCATCAAAAAATAATGTTGATAAAAGCGTTCCGGCGGAAGCTACTCAAGTACAGCCTAACCAAACGGCTAATAAATCAAGTACAACAACACAGACAGATGTCGCAAAATACTTTGGCCAGGACAGAAAATATTGGTCGGCTGAGCCAGTTCCCTTTAAGGGAAATAAGGTTTATCAACGAAATGACTTGTTTGATCCAAGCCGTATTGATCCTAAATCAGGTAAGACAAACGTAGAGCTTATGAGAGCTGGTAGAGCACCTATCGGTAATGATGGAAAACCTGTCAATTTACATCATATGTTACAAAAGCAGGATGGACCTATAGCTGAGGTAACGCAGAGTTTTCATAAGGATAATCATAAGGTCATACATATAAATGATAACAGTATCCCCTCAGGTATTAACCGCTCGGAGTTTAATAAGTGGCGTTCTGATTATTGGAAACAACGAGCTAACGATTTTAAATAGGGTTACGTATGAATACTAAACTTAATGATGTTATTGAAGAAATCGAACGCTTATCAGATGGTCAAAGAAATGATGTTGATTTGCCAGATGATGAATTAATTTCTCAGTATGAAAAAGAAATTGGTTTCGAATTTTCAAATGATTATAAAGAGGTTTTGAAAAAAATAAGTAATATATTCTACGGAACTATAGATTTGTTATCTGTTACCCGTGATAAAAAATATTATGGAGAACTGTCACAAGCGTTAAGCGATGCAAGAGAGCAAGGGCTACCTGAAAATTTGCTCCCGATCTGTGAAGATAATGGCAGTTATTATTGTATTGATTATGATGGAAAAATTAAGTATTGGACGCTTGATGGTTATAACGAGGAAAGTTGGCCTGATCTTGCTAGCTGGATAAAGCAAGTATGGATAGAAGGTAATTAGTCATGCTAAAGATCCCAGCGCTTGGCTGGGATCTTTTTTGAGCCGTCAGTTGTACTCAACGAGCCGGATAATCAACTGCCCGTGCTCAACACTGACCTGTACTGGCTGTCCGGTGGCAAAGCCCGCTTCTTCCAGCCAGTTGCCTTTAAGATGCAAACTGGGGTGCTGGCTGTAATAGCGGGTCATACCGGTGCTGCGGTCTTCGTGGCGGGTGCGGGCATACCCCACCTTATAGCTG
>NZ_CAWPHH010000081.1:0-2755 GCF_963887965.1 Photorhabdus sp. RW14-46
GGAGAGCATGAAAAACTGTGGGGTATCCCTTTAATCAATTAATATGATCGTCCTCATCATCATTGTGACAAAGGGAGAAAACAATGCCTGTCTATAAGATCAAAATGGCTATTAGAGATATTAGTCCGATGGTTTGGCGACGTTTTCGTCTTCACAGTAACATGTCACTTGGTGCTTTCCATTTTCTTCTGCAGTTTGCTTTTGGATGGGATAACGACCATCTTCATACATTTCATATTCACGGTAAAGACTATGGTATTCGCTATGAAGGCGGACTGGTTTTCTATGATAATCCTTGGACAATTTCGCTTGCCTCATTTCAGTTTGAAAATCGCGATAAGTTTACTTATGAGTATAATTTTTTCCGCCACTGGTTGTTAGATATCCGTATTGAAGCGATTGAATCAGATCTAAATAAAAACACGCCATTTTGTCTTAGTGGTCAAGGAATGCCTGATGCGACTGAATATGATGAAACCGAAGTAACGATTAAACTCTTGGAAGCTATTGCAGAAAGTGATGACAAAACGACTTGGGGTGATATTCAGGAGTTTATTGACGAGTACAACCGCGTCAAGTTTAACCGCCGACGACTCAATCAGTTATTAAAGCGTTATGATTTTGACACGCCGAATTATTCGCAGGGCTTGGACTGGGATCCCTAAAGGTATACCTTTTCATTTGGGCTAAAAACAAGGCTATATATCTCTATAAACCTAGAAAAAGTCAATTTTATAGAGTATTCTACAAACCTTTATCAGGTTTAAAGACTGCTGAGGGTAGTATGCACTATGCCTATATCCGGGTGAGTTCGGTTGACCAGCAAATTGATCGCCAGAAAGAGGCACTGTCTGCATCCGGTATTAAAATTGACAAAATCTATATCGAACAGGCCAGTGCGAAAAACATCAACCGGCCACAGCTTCAAAATATGCTTCAACAGGTCAGAACCGGCGACACGATAGTTGTTCACTCCATCGATCGGTTATGCCGCAATATGATGGACATGTGTACTCTGACCCTGCGTTTACGCGAACAAGGTATTACACTGATCTTTCTGAAAGAACAGCTCACGTTTAGTGCCAACGAGGGTACACCTATGCAAGAGCTGCAACTGCATATGATGTCGGCCTTCAGTCAGTTTGAACGGGCACTCATTCGAGAAAGGCAAACCGAAGGAATTGCCGCGAAAAAACAACGTGGAGAACGAACGGGCAGGCCGCCGGCGGAGATCAGTAAATTACCTCAAATAGACGCGTTAAGAGCGAAAGGTATCAAGTTAAAGCTGGCTTGCGATAACGTAGGGTTAGGTGTTTCTACGTACTATAAATTGCGTCACCAGCTAAAAAACGGGGGAACACGGTAGCCGCAGCCCCGGGAGGACAGCACCATGCAATTCACAATCCAAATCGCGATGGTCGATAAATCGGGTCATCGCCATACTGAGACGTTATTCACGATAGAAAAACAGTCCGATGCCCCCAATGACCTTGGACTTTCCCTGTCTGAATCGAAATTACTTTTGAACGCTATCCAGCAATCTGTGATCCAGAAACAGGTGGCGGAATATTTGGATGAACACCGTGCTTGTCCTTGCTGTCAACGAAATCGCCGGATAAAAGGCAAACAAATCATCCAGTATCGAACCTTATTTGGTATTATCCCGGTAGCGGGATTTCGGGTTTACCGGTGTGCGTGTGAGAAACATTCAAACCAAACCGTTAGTCTGCTCAACCACTGGTGTGATACGCATACTCACCCGGAGCTCAGATATATAGAAACCCGGTGGGCGTCACTGATGTCTTATGGACTGACTGCCAGCCTGCTCAAAGATGTTCTGCCAGTGGGAAAACACTGTAATGCCGCCACCGTCAGAAATCACCTGTGTCAGACGGCCAAAAAACAAGAGGCTGAATTAGAGGGAGTGCCAGATTTTCTCCCCGGTGCTCCCCGTGAATGGGAAAAATTACCCAAACCGGGAAAACCAATAACGGTGGGCATTGATGGCGGCTACGTCAGAAACCGGGACGACAGAAAACACCATTTCGAAGTCATTGCCGGCAAATCATTTGCGACGAATGTCCCGACCAAACGCTTTGGTTTCGTGCAATGTCTGGAAAATCATCCCAGAAAAAAACTCATTGCCCAGTTATCTGTACAGGGCATGCAGATGAATCAACAAATTACTTTCTTATCGGATGGGGCCGATAATCTCAGGGATTTGCAATTTAACCTGTACCCCGAATCGCAGCACGTACTGGATTGGTTTCATATCACGATGCGGCTGACCGTATTAAAACAATATGCCAGAGGGGTATCGAAAAACGCCCCGGAACTCGGCGAAGAATTGCTGGCCGCTTTAACCCGTACAAAATGGTATCTCTGGCATGGCAATGTGATGAAGGCATTAGAACACCTGGATGATTGTGCTGCGATGTGTGATGAGGACATCTCGCATTATGATAATAAGAAATCCTTGTCAAAACATATTGATGAAATGTACACCTATATCGAAAATAACGGCATGATGATCCCGAATTACGGTGAAATGTATCGCTATGGTGAACCCATTTCCTCTTCATTTGTTGAATCGACGATCAATGAAGTGATTGCCAAACGGATGGTGAAAAAACAGCAGATGCAGTGGAGCCAGCAAGGTGCGCATTACTTACTCCAGACCCGTACAGCCGTACTGAATGATGATTTGAAAACCCAATTTGAGTATTGGTATCCGGGCATAAAATTAGGTGACGAA
>NZ_CAWPHH010000082.1:0-2703 GCF_963887965.1 Photorhabdus sp. RW14-46
ACTGGGTAAATTTCGGGTCGGTCTCCACCAGATAGTGGCTGTCACTGCCCGGTTGCATGGTATACAGGCTGTTATTCGGCAAACGCGTATCGGGCGTCACCACGCGTATCACCGGGTCGACAGTTTGTCCTTTGACGGTCTCCGGGGGCAAACTCAGTTCAAACGGCTGACCGGGAGGCAGCACCAGCGGCTGGTTGTTGATACCGTTCACCGGTGTGACCGCCGTGGGGGCAGCGTGTATCTGGCCGGTTTGTCGGTCCGTAATCGTAATATCGGTACCCTGTGGACGGGTATGCGCCTGCCAGGCCAGCGTTTTCAGGTCGATGGTTTCTATCACTGGGGCGGGGGCATAATTGCTGCGGCTTTTTCCCTGCGAGGTTTTGGTACCACGGAATCGGGGCTTCAGTCGTTTCTTTTTCGCATACCAGTGGGTCTGGCGACCTTTATCGGTAGTGATGCGTTCCCCCTGAGTGGCAATATTATGCAGTTCGCCTATCACCCCGTCCAGCGCCCCACCGGCGATAATTTGGCTGTCATGATTGGTGACCTGCGCACTGTTGAGCATCATATTGCCGCCGGCCAGAATTTTACCGGGGTCACTCTGTTTAACCTGAGTTTCCCTGACGGTGCGGGTGTACTGATATTCGTAAAAGTCATTACTGCCGCTGCCGTCCGGCATGATGGCATCGTGCACTTTGTATTTATTGCGGTGGGAGGTGTCCACCTGTGACCAGTCATAGCGAGTGGTCTGGCCGCTCAGTACTGCATCGTGATGCTGAGACTTTTCTGTTTCGACGACCTGAGTCACCAACCCGGCGTTGGTGTTGTTAATCCGGTCGGCATTAATCTTCAAATGGCGCCCGGCTTCAATCGTCGCCGCGTGGTTATTCAGTTCACCAGCTTGGCCGGTAGCTTTCAGGGCGTTATCCAACTGACCGCCGATGTGCATGTCGCCCACACTGTAAATCTGCGCATGATGCTGGTTGTTGAGTGTTCCGGTGCCGATATCCAGTTGGTCCCGCGCCGCAATCACCGCGGCTTTGCCGTCCTGTGCGGAGTTATTCAGTGTGCCTGTCTGGAGGGCAATTTGGTCACCGTAAATGCGCCCGGTGCCGGTATTGTTCAGAGTGTTGGCCGTGAGATGGGTTAAGCCGCCGTCAATCAGTCCGGTGTTGTTCAGCGTATCGTGAACCTGGATTTGCGTTTGTTTGGCGCTGATTTCACCGGAGGCGCTGTTGATGAGATTCTGTGCGCCCAGATACAGCGCCCGACCGGCTTTTATCTGGCGGTTGTTGGTGATATTGCCGGTCGTTTTCAGCGTCAGATTGCCATTGGCCGCCGTGTTGCCGGTATGGTGAAAATCCTCGGTTAAAGTGACCGCCATATCGCCCTGCGATAACAGTTGGCCGTCCCCGCTCAAGGCGTGTGCGGTGATAGCTGCGTGTTCCCCGGCAATTAGCGTGCCTTGCCGGTTGTTAATCACCAGATGCGGTTGCTGAGCCTCGCTTTTAAGAGTGAGCTGTTTGCCCGCGGAGACCAGCCCTTGTTCATTCTCCAGAGTCTGGCTGATGTTCGCCTGCAAGTGGTTGGCCGCCCGTAAAGCGCCCTGACTATTGTCCACCTGTTGGGCGTTTACCGTCAGGTTTTGCGCTTCCAGTCCTTTATCAACCTGCGCTGTTTCTTGGTTAATCAGGCGAACGGTGTTCAAGGTCAATTGCTGACCGCCACGGATAAGGCCGCCGGTATTATCGGTTTGAGTGTCAACATCAAGCTGAGTGTCGCCTACCGCCTGCACCTGTCCGTGACGATTATCGATCTGGTGAGTGTTCAGGGTTAAAGTGTCTGTGGATAACAGTTTGCCGTCCCGGTTATCCAGCGCGGCGTGTTGGGTGTCGATCACCACCTGTCCGCCTTGAAGATGGCCGTGGCGATTGTCCAGTGGGCCGCTGGTGATTATGGTTTTGCCTTCTCCAATAATCTGGCCCTGTTGGTTATCCAGTAACTGCCCGTTAGTATCCAGAGTCAGGGCGTCGGCGGATTGTAAGGTGCCCTCGCGGTTGGTCAGTTGTCGGCTGTGAATGTCCAGTCCGCCATTTCCGGCTATCTGGCCCTGCGTATTATTAAGCGCAGTGCTGGTCAGCGCAGTTTTGCCGTCCGCCGCGATTATTCCACCGGTGTTATTGATGTCGCCGGTACGCAAAGTTAAGTGTCCGCCGCTTAACAACCGGCCCGCTTTTTGGTCGGCATGGTGAGTGTTAGTAAGACCGTGGCCGTGGGTATCAACGGCCATCTCGTGGCCAGATTGTAACAGCCCCGCCGTATTATCCAGTTGACCACTGTTGACCGTCAGGGTGTCTTCGGCTATCACCTGTCCGGCGGTATTGGTGAAGGGATGGCCTGTGGTCTGGCTGTCAATGTTTTGTGCCAGCAACATCCCCTGCGTGTTATCCAGGGTCTGACTGGTGGTGGTCAGTCGGGTTTTGGCTTCAAGATGACCGTTAACGTTTTGAATAGTTTTGCCAACGGTGAGGGTGGCGCTGTCCCCGGCGGCAACAATGCTCCCCTGACCATTATTCAGTTGGGATGCGCTGAGCTGGAGCGCGTTGCCGGCTTCCAGTTTGCCCGACTGATTATCCAGCGTGTCTTTGACCGCCAGTGTCAGCGAACCTTGGTCGGCGGCCACGATGTTGCCGTGACGATTAT
>NZ_CAWPHH010000083.1:0-2569 GCF_963887965.1 Photorhabdus sp. RW14-46
AAAAGGCACGTCGGGGAAAAAAAAGTGGCGGGGACAAAATGGTCGCAATGCTTCCTTGTGAAAGCCATGCCCTGCGCGGGCTGGCTCTGCCCAACGGGTATGACTGCCTCGGAGATGATGCCCCTTCGCCGGTCAGTATGAAGACGAAGAAAGCGGTTTATTTTATAATCGGCACCGTTATTACGAGAGTGATACAGGCCAGTACTTATCGCCGGATCCTTTGAATCTTAGTGGTGGCATTAACCCGTACGGGTATGTCCATGATCCGGTCAATTGGATAGATCCTCTGGGGTTAGCGGGGTGCCCGGGGGCTAAATATCAACCTGAAGAAGTTTTGGGTAGGAAAGTCTATAAAAATACACAAGATATAAATCCCGGCGCTCCTGAATTTGTTCATAATAGTGTGCACCCTGCTATTCGTAAAAGATTAGCTAATGGATGGACTAACCGTGATCTGATGCAAAATGGTTATGCACCTATCGGCCCTGATGGGAAACAAATAAACTTGCATCATGTTATTGGACAGGAACCTGGTCCAATGGTTGAAATTGTGGCCTCAACCCACAAAAAATACCATAAGCCATTACATGGATTAATTGAAAATGGGAAAAGTTTTAGACGAAATGGGAATCTTGCTTCACAATATGATACTTTCAGGAAAAATTACTGGAAACTGAGGGCAGAAGACTTTAAATAAGGCTTTGCATTATGAATAAAATAGAGTTATTAATCAAAGAATTATCTTCATCAGAAAAACACGAGGTTGACTGGTTAGGTGGTGCTGATCAGGAGCAAATTACTATATTAGAGGAAGCATTATGTGCAAAATTGCCAGAGGATTTCAAAATATTCCTAAATAAGGTTGGTGGTGGTGGTGTAGTTGACCAGGAATTATCTGGAATAGAAAATAATGATGCCTTAATTGATTATGGTGGAAATATATATTACGATACTATTTATTGTAGATCCGAATTTTCTTTACCTGAGAAATTAGTAGTAATATATTTCTACGATGACGATATCTGTTGGTGCATAGATACTTCTGAAAGTAACTTTGGAAAAGTAGTGAATTATAATTTATTTGATAGAAAAGTAGATGGCATTTTATCTTCTAATTTCACAGATTTTTTTGAAGAATACGTTAAATTAAGGACACAGTAACCTTATAGAAATAGGCCGGAAAGATTACAGCATCTTTCCGGCATTCTATTACTGAATAATGATCTCATTAAATGCCTGTCTAAAAGGGATTGTTCATTCAGTTAGCTAATCCACTCTCTATAATCGTTTTAGGTATTACGATAACGAGATCGGGCAATACCTCTGTGCCGATCCTACGGGCCTCTGGGGTGGTGAGAATACCTATAGCTATGTGCAAAATCCGACCGGATGGATTGATCCGCTGGGGCTAGCGGGGTGTTCGACATTAACGGTTAATAAGCCAAAGATTTTAAGCAACCCTAACTTATCTGATGCAGAACGGAAGTTTCTTGAGAGAGAATTTAGGATAAAACAAAATGCATTAAGCAGAGCAGCTAAACGAGGTGAATTAGTTTGGTCTCCAGGCACACATGATGTAAGGATTTCATCTTTACAAAATTCTTATAGAAAAGCAGTGGCAGAACGCTATGAAAGAATGTTCAATAAGGCTCCTGATCTATCAAAACTTAATGCTGACCATCCAGTAGACCTTATAGTAGGTCGTTCTGCAACACAAAGGCTAAAAATGCTCAATGAGTCCATTAATAAAAGTGTTGGTAGCTCTTTAAAAAATGCTGGCAGGAAAGCAGGATTAAAAGCTGGCGATAAAATTAGTGAAATAATATTCATTTGAGGATGATTTCAATGAACGATTCTTTTTTTTCACAACGGATACAGCAACTTTAGCTATATTTGATTTACAAGCAATAAAACACAGAATAACAGATACTCCTGATTGGTGGAGTATTCCAGACGATGAATTAAAAGAAGTAAATGAAGGCAATATTGCTTTTTTTGGCTTAAGAGATGATGGCGATTATGTAATTGAAATTATTGATAATATTGAACAGCCAGATATTAGTTTGAACATAAAGGCACCATCGGGAAAAATATTCATTGGTGCCGGGGAAGATACCACAGGAGGAGATTTAGAACCTGATGATTCAGAATATATTTCAGGAAAGAAGATATCTTTAGAAAAAGGAAATTATCTGATCTTATTAAAGAAAAATGAAAACAACATACAGATATCATTTATAAAAAGTCAGTATTTTTCAAATAACCTTCAGGAGCCTATTAGATTAGGTTAATTCAAGTAGGGCAGAAGATCTTACAGATCTTCTGCCCTGATTAATGATCTACCGTGGCGCATACCCACAGTATGCCAGTGCCGACTGGAGCTTATCGATAGTATATTTATAAGAGAATGAATCCAATGGTTTAATTCCGTCTCAAAAAAATCCAGTTTATTGTCAAGGTTATATTTCTTAGAAAATGAAATTTTCTTTATCCATGAGCAGGACAATATGATTGGAATGATTCTTAATGATGCTTTTCATCCACATGAAGAAAATATGATTTTAAAAAA
>NZ_CAWPHH010000084.1:0-2493 GCF_963887965.1 Photorhabdus sp. RW14-46
GCACCCGGCTGCTACCGTTGCCTTTGTGGATTGAGATATTGCCATAAGCCAGCAGATGAGCCAGGTATTGCCCATCCCCGATACGCACAAGAACATTTACCGCGCCACCGGCGTAAACATCCATTTTCCCACTCTGACCCCGGTGAACCAGAACATTGGCTAAACCCGTGCCACGGAATGTCAGATCGCCCTTTTCACCTTTTTTTACAATCACGTTCGCGGCACCCGCACCGTCAAAATGCGTATCACCGAACTTTGAGTCGTGCAAAATAACGTTCGCTGCCCCCAACCCTGTGAAATTAATATCTCCCCGCGTGACATCAGATTTAATAATGTTTCCACCCCCTGCGCCGCTAAAATAAATATTACCGGAACTATCACCGCCACTCTTTGATGATTTGATAACATCTTGCTCAAAATAGCTTTTAAGATCAGTCAAACAATCAGTAATATCATCTGTTACATTTAACTTATAGTGAAGCTCACTTACCGTATAACCAGCTCTTATTAATCGATAACCATAAGGATAGGAAAAAGTTTCATTTGCTATGCGGCCAGTATGGTCACCTTTTTTATACCAAGATCTTGCAATATACTTCAGCCTCCCTGTTTCACTATCATTCGCCAGCTTAACCTCAACCACTTTGGTATAAGGGTCCAGGAATATTGCATACACATAAGTATTCGGCTGCGTGTTTGATTTAACCGGAGAGACATCGATTTTCAGCCCATTAGAAGAAAGTGTGTCCCCTCCTATTTTGGCACTAGCCAGTATGACATCTTCCGCTTTAATATTGATCCCACGGGCATAATTCCCCCATTTATCGGTTAATAATGCCTTCACAACACCCTGTATTGTGTTTTTTTGTCGATATACCACATTAATATTGGCAAGCGTAATAGTATCGTCCCCTTTAACGGGGATAAATCCATTATTTGTATTGATATTTTCCTTAGCAATATCCTCAAGATGATCACCTTGCTTATACCAAGAAGTGGCATAATAACGGAGCTTACCGGTATCAGGATTATTTCGCAGCCGTACAGCGACAACTTTAGTATTAATATTATTGGCAATGGCAAAGAGATAAGTATCAGGCTCTACCGCGGATTTAACCGCTTTAACTTGCCGAGATTGTTGAGTCCCATCTCCCTCCATTGTTGCCGATGTCATGATAATATCTTTAGCCTGAGCAAATTCTATTTCGTTTCTCACACCTACTCGGGCAATTTTGTTATAAACCCCCGTACCGGTAAAATGAATATTACCGTGAGCAACATCAGAATAGAGTGTGTTATATCCCCCCGCACCTTCAAGAGTAATATCACCCTGTGTCTGTCCATACTTATCTTCACTGTGGCGTATACGCTCAATGCGATTCGCTGCACCTACACCACGCAAGAGAATATCACCGTTTCTACCTCTACGCACAATATGATTATCAGTACCAATACCATGCAAAATGATGTCACCGCTTTCTACCCGCGAATTGATGTTGTTTGTCACGCCTGCGCCATTAAATATCACATTTCCCTGTGAATCTTGATAACGATTAAACCAAGTACGGTCAATGTTATTGCCTGCCCCTGCGCCGGCAAAATCTAAATCTCCCCGGTTAGTTTCATGCCATAACTGATTGTATCCACCGCCGCCTTTAAAACTGCTATCACCAGATAAACCCTTACGAACCAGTTTATTATAACCGGCCACACCCGAATAATTTAAATTTCCCGTTTCACCCGTGTGATTAATAAAAACCGCACCGGCTGCCCCTGCAAATGACAGCCCGCCATTTCCCGTTTTATGAATACCGGTGTAACCTGAAGCCCCCTTTACCGCAAGGTCGCCATCTGTATGGTATACATCGACTTTAAATGAACCAACGGTAACATCATCATCTCCGCCATAAGCATAAACGTTACCACCAATACCAATAGCAGTAATATTATTATCGACATTATCATCGTCGTCGTAATATTTTCCCGTAAATATGTACTCTGTACTTCTATTTGATGATTTACCCATAAATAGTCCTTTAATTTATTATTTGGGTTAAACAGAAAACCACGGCACCTAACGGATGTACCCGTTATTGAGAATATTTAAGTTCTCATGAAATAGTGAAATCTTCTGATTTTTAATAGCAAAAAAATTAAATAAATAAACAGCCATTAAAATTAACATCAGATATTGTTTGCACGAATTTATCAGACATACTCTTTTCCAAAAAGTAATTTACTAATAAAATGGATATAACAAGGAAAACGCCAAATTCAGAAAGATTATTATCGCAGATCTCTTTCTGCGATAATATTGAAAATACAGAGAAGATAATAGAGTAACAATTAAACTAAGATATAAAGGCTCGTCAATTATTTATTCCATCTCCGTAAATAACCATGCAGATTATAACCATCAAAACAGTACAAGTAAATAAAATAATAACACCTTACTTTTTTGGCAATGAAATTATAACCAATAAAACTTATTAA
>NZ_CAWPHH010000085.1:0-2473 GCF_963887965.1 Photorhabdus sp. RW14-46
CCGCAGCATAGTACAGGCCCCGGTCCGTGGCCCACAGGATAAAGTGATAGGTGTGATGGGTCTGCACTTTCAGCGTGGTTTCCGACCAGTTCCGTTCCTGCCGCCAGGCCACGAAGCGCAGCAGCAGTGCATACAGGCTTTTTGGGTCATGCGCCGGCCCTACAGGCTGACGATAGACGTCATCGACGGTCAGGAGACTTCCTTTGCGCGGTTTACGGTTTGCCATGATTAACCTCCGTTTCGGATTGGGGATGGGCGGCTGAGGCAGCGGGCGGTGGGGCCTTTTGCGTTTTATGTCTGTTAACCGTTTTCTTTCCGGCTCCGCCCGGTTCTGTTGTTAAGCCTTGTGCTGTCTGTGCTGAGGCCGGATTTTGTCTGTCCGGCTGTGTACCGACCTGGGGCCGACCTGTACCCGACTGAACACCCTCTGACCCCGACCGGAACGCCTTGCCCGCAACAGCGTCATTCGCCATTTCTGTTTCTTCGGGCAGGGGGATTGAAGCCGGTTTTTTTTCTGCCTTAATAACCGTTTTTTGTTTTACCCCGGCCACTTCCGTCGATAAGTCTGGTGTTGCCTGCCCTGAGGCCGGATTTTGACTGACCGACTGACTGCCGACCCTGCCCCGACCCGTGCCCGACTGAACATCTCCTGACCCCGACTGGAACACATTGCCTGTCATTTCTGACCGGGATTCAGTCATCTCCAGTAACCCGCACAGATGCGGTTGCCCGGTATCTTCACCATCCCACAACAGCGTATATTCATAGGTCAGCCCGCGGCGATGCAGCAACAGGTATTCCATTTCCAGCAACCGCGCCAGATGCACTTTCAGTTGCGTATCGCCCCAGTGCAGAGCGGTCCGAATATCCCGCCGGGTAAAATGCAGTTCATCGACCTTGACCGCCTGTTGTCCGGCGGTTTCCCGTACCCAGTCCTGTATCAGCAGCAACAGCTTGCGCGTCTGCGGCGGCATTTCATCCAGCGTGCGACCCAGCACCTCATGCGCCAGCCGGTTGGCGAGGGCAATGTCGTCTTGGGTGACTTCGATATATTCGATGACCTGTCCGCGGTGGGTCGTTTTCTTCACTTCACGTTGATACTGGTGCAGCAGGGCAATGGCCTGTATCAGCGTCAGGTATTTCATGTGGTCGCGCCGCATCCGGGTTTTGTCTGACAGGAACGTCAGTTGGTGGGCGTAAGGATTGACCACTTTCAGCGGCCTTAACAGGCGCTGGGCGTTCTGGTGCAGTTGAGTCAGATAGCCTTTCTCCGAGTCAGCCAGCAATCCGGCCAGCGTCTGGCGGTGTCGCTGCATGGCGTGGATAGCCTGTGTCTGCTCGCGCGATTCGTTGACCGTCAGCACCAGACAGCGGTTCAGCAGTTCTTCATCCACATCAATGGCCGTCGTCGTTAACATCAGCATCACCGGTCCCTGTACCTTGTATTCCCGCGTCACCAGTTCGCCGCTCTGTTCGTTCTTGCCGGTGCTGGCGATTTTCAGCTCGCCGTCGGACTGCAACAGTTTCAGGGCATAAGCCGCCTGCCGCACGCCTTCCTCTTCGGCTATCGCCAGTATCTTGTGTTGCAGGCTGGTTTCCCCCAGATAGTAGAGGCTCTGTCCGGTCATCGCCGAGTACTGGATACGCTCCTCTTCCGGCATCAGGTTCAGCACCGCCTCCATCAGGCTGCTCTTGCCTGCCGCGCTGCTGCTCTGGATTAACACGGCCAGCGGTTTATCGAGTTTGCGCGAGACCGCCGCCAGATACCCGGTCAGCAGATTGGTGGATTCGCCGACCACCCCGCAGGCGGCCATGTCGTTGATAATCTGTTCTGTTAAGTTCGGCGATGTCAGCAACGCCAGCGCGGCGGCTTCGTCTTCCGCGCTGACCGTGACCGCCGTTGTCCCTGAGGCTTCGGCGTCGGCCTGCTGTTGCGCGTCCTGTTGCTGCTCCAGCATCAGCAAGACCCGCCCGGCTTCGCGTTTGATGACCGACAGCTCGCATTCCAGCTCTTGCGCCGCCGTGCTGATGTAGTGCTGACGATGCCGCGCATGGTACATGTCCAGCGTATCCACATGGAACAGGCCGGACGTTTCATCCCGCACCTGCACATTGACTTTCATCACATCGGGCACCGGGGATTTTTTCATCCCCCGTATTCGCCAGACCCGGGGGCCGCTTTTCATCAACAACTCACCGGACGCCGTGCGCTCACAGGGCACGGGGGCAACGGTCAGCGCCGGCGGGGCGGCTAAAGCAGCCGGTTTAGCTACCCCGGCACTTTGGGGCTTTTCCGTCACACCCGGCGAGACGGGCCGCTCATGGCTGAACACCGCGCCCGGTGCGGTTCCCTGTCCCAGCCAGACCGCCTGTTGCAAGGCCAGCCCCAGCGCATGTTCGGCATTGCCGCTTTTCAGCGCATAGTCATTGGCATCCATACCCGGCGGGAACTGCACCCGCCATGCCTCGATAC
>NZ_CAWPHH010000086.1:0-2407 GCF_963887965.1 Photorhabdus sp. RW14-46
TCGCCACCGGCAAACGGATAACGGCCCGCAAATGCCCGATCCCAGTTGTCCACTATCGCCGTCTGCCACTGGCTATTCAGATTCGCCGTCGCCGGTTTCAATACCCCCTGCCACGCCTGCACTAATGGCTCGACAAACAGCGTCTGACCAAAACCACGCCATTGGCCGCCCAGACTGGCGGCTATCAAGCGCCCATAACCCTGCGTATCGGTCAAATCAGTGCTTTTCCCTTCAAATACCGTTTTAGCCAGCGCATTCGCCATTGCCGGTGGGTCGTCGCTGTTGTTCATCTGTTGCAGTTTCAGACGCACGTCGGTTACCCGCGTCAGGAAGGTTTGTAAATTCAGGGTACTGTCCGCCTTGATTCTTCCTTCTGCCTGATTTTCTCCCATCAGCGCCAGCAACGGCCCAAAGGTTTCATCCATCGGCCCGTGCACGCCAGCCACCTGTTGGTTAATCATTGGCGGCGTGTTTTTATTCAACAACGTTTTGGCGGATTTCACCAACGAGTCCGATAAACTCGGCCCCTGTTGCCCGGTTTCGCCCTGATAGGCCAGCGTGTTCATCAGCGCAATCAGCGGAGACTGACGCCCATCCGCCATCAACGTTAGCTGGTCGATGACATCCGACAGGTTACGGGTTTTGTTCCAGCGCAGGCTGTTGAGAAAATCCTGCCACGCCCCGGCAAAATCGGTAAAGTAACGAGCGGTCAAACGGGCTTTCAGCTCTTCGGGGGATACCGACGCCGAGACTGCCTGACGGTTATCACTCAGCACCCAGTCAATTGCCTCTTTACGTGACGCCACCGCCTCCGCTATCGCCTTTTGTATCCCGCCTTCCCACGCCTGACGGGTAAACATCCCCGGTATCACGTGAGAGGTGGTAAACAGCCGCGCCGCATCGGTGTCGCCGGTCATCTGCCTTAACGTCAGGTCCGAATAATTTTTCTCCACTGATTGCAGCATCTGCTGGTAAAGCGCCGCTTCGGCATTGTGCTTACCTAGCTGGATCAGCAACAACTGACGCACCTGTTTAATCAACGCCTTATCCGGGGTTATCCGCCATTCGGGATGCGCGGCCAGATTCTCCGCATAAAAACTCCACAAATCCCACGCCGTATCCAGCCAGACACCGGGGGCAATACCGGCCCGCTCGGGTTCATTTTCATCCAGTATCCGGGTTAAAAACGCAGCATCCACTTTTTCCGGCTGCGCCATCATCAGGTAGGCTTTCAACTGGTCATGACCGGCTTGCGCCCGCTTAGCCCGCAAAGGGCTGCCCGGCGGTAAATTCACCAGCGCACTCAGTTTCGCATGCAACACCGCAGCGGCTTTGTCCCGTATCAGGCGGTTATTAACCTGCGCATAATCGGGCAGCACCGCCGTCAACAGTTTCTGATTCTGACTCAAACCAAAGCGCTCATACCACGGCACGCCGTGTTCAGCCCGGTCTTGCAGCCGGTCCACCTCGTTACGCAGATCCTTCAAGGCCATCAACTGGGCATCAGAATTCTCCGGCTGGACTTTCAGGTCAGTTACCGCCGCCTGCACCACGGCTAGCTGGTCACGGTTGGTGAAAAAGGAGAGCATCATTCCGGCACCCCATAACAAGCCCAGCACTATCAGGCCACGACAAACGGTCTGTGTATGGAGCATGCCCACCCGCCGACCGTGGAAACAACGACTGCCCTCCAACACCCCCTGCCATGCCGTGTCGGGCAGCCAGATCTGCGGGAGGCGAGTCGTCTGCGCTTTAAGCGGCAAACTGAACATCAAACCCCGCAGCGACACCACATCACCATACTCCGCTAACCACGGCGTCAGGACCTGTTGCCAGTGCGCAATCCCCTGTTGTTTCAAGTTCGCGGACAGACGACAGAGAAAATCGTGGGCCGTCTTCTCCAACAGTTGCTGCATCCCGCGCTCGCGCAACGGGTCAACCAACGTTTGTAACCGTGTCGCCACGATATCCGGGGTACAGCGTTCAGGAAAAAAGCAGCCGACGGTCTGAGTGATACGACCTTCCTGAGACCAGGTACTGTGACACACCTGCCACAGATAGACCGGGGCCTGCCAGCGTAACTGTTGGGCCTGTTTTTGCAACATCCTCAGGGCCTTGTCCATCCATACCGGCTGCGCACTTTGGTTTTCGGTCAGCGCCCAGACAATGGCATTGAGCGGGCGGTAACGGCGCAAGCGACGCAGGGCCATCAATTGAGCGGTATTCGGTTCCGCTTGCAAACTGCCGCCCCAGAGCAACAGCGTGCGATAACCCTCCAGCCAGTGCGTCGTGGTCAGCCCCGGCGCGATGGCTTCCACCTGTTCCACTTCGCCCACCACCAGTAAAATGCGGACTTTATACCACCAGAACCGCCCGTAACGGAGGCGCATGCGATCGCCCAAGTCAC
>NZ_CAWPHH010000087.1:0-2293 GCF_963887965.1 Photorhabdus sp. RW14-46
TATAAGGACTTACGCCACCCCTTAAGTTTAGCGGATCTGGCGATAAGTACTGGCCTGTTTCCCTCTCGTAATAACGGTGCCGATTATAAAATAAACCGCTTTCCTCGTCTTCGTATTGCCCACAGAACCTGAGATGACACGTCAGGTTCCGCGGGTCATTGACCGTCAGCACCGGCCAGCATTCCGGCTCGCCCCAGGTGAGCAGTCGACCGGCCCAGATCAGTTCCCCTGCTTCGGTCAGAATTTCCCGCACGGTCCCTTGATGGTCACTCACTACATAGTACAGCTGGCCTTTTTCAAACCGGGCCGAAGGGGTCAGGGCACCCGGCTCATACAGCCAGTGAATGCTCTGTTCATACCCGACAGTGCCATCCGCATACACCGGCGTCTCTTCAATCAGCTGCTCGCCGCTCCACTGGTAATCATAGCCGATTATCGCGGTCGGTTTCACCGGCGGTCCGGCGGTGTCTGTCTCCTTCCGCTTGCTAATCCGTCGCCCGAAGGCATCATAGCCATAACGCCAGCGCGTCCCTTCCGGGCTGATAACCCCGGTCAGCCGGTCTTGCGCATCCCAGCGGTAGCGCCAGGTCCGCGGCCGGTAGCCCCGGCGCTGTTCGGTTTTCTCTGTCCGTCGCCCGTTTTCATCGTAACGATAAGCGCAGGCGCCGTGCTGAATCACCCGCCCCGCCTGCTGGGTGTGGTAACTCTGGCGCAGGTCTTGACTGAGCCGTTCCGGCACCCGTTTTTGGTAATGCAGGTGCCGGCCGGCATCATACACAAACTGTTCGTCACAGGCCCGCGGGCCGCCAAACTGCGCGGTCACCACCTGGTCATTGGCATTGTAGCCGTAGCGCGTCTCGTCCCAGCGGGGGTCTTCAATGCAGGCCACGTTGTAGGCCGGGGTGTAATGCCAGTGGCGGGTCACCGCGCTGCCGCGCGGCGGGAAATGCGGGTCGGCCTCGTACAGGGTCTGTTTGAACCAGTCGGAGCTGCGTCCGGCGGTCTGATGGGCCAGCAGCCCCACCGGGGTGTAAGCCTGTGACTGAATAAAACCGGCGGCGCTTTCCCGCGCGATTTCCCGGCCCAGCCCGTCATGCTGCATCTGCAACGGGGCATGGCCGTCAAGCTGCCACTGCATCAGCCGGCCGTTGAGGCCGTAGTACCAGCTGACCGCGGGCAGGGTGTCCACCTGGCGGCCGGCGGGCAGGCCGCTTCGCGGGTCCCACTGATGGCTGACGGCACGCCCGTTAATCGTCTCCTGGGTCAGGCGGCCGGCCTCATCGTATGCAAACGCCACCTCCGCGTCCGGGTTGGTGGCCCGGACCAGCCGTCCCTGCGCGTCGTGGTCGTAGGTGGTGACCGAGCATAACGTGCACCGGTCGGCCTCTTCCTGCCACGCTTCCTGGCGGGTAATGCGGTCGTCGTCGGTGTAACACCAGCGCAGCAGCTGGTGATTGGGGTAACGGGCGGTGAGGCGGCGTCCGGCGGCGTCATACTGATAATGAATGGTCCGGCCGGTAAAATCGGTTTCGCTGATAACCCGGCCGGCCGGGTCACGGGTGTAATGGTAGGTGTCGCCGGTTTCGTTGGTCATGGTTTTCAGGCGGGTCAGCCGGTCGTAGCCAAAGGTCAGGGCGGTGCCATCCGGGCGGGTGAGGTGGCTGAGCCGGTCAAAGGCGTCATAGGTATAGCGGGTGGTCCGGCCTTCTCCGTCGGTCACCGCCGAGACCCGGCGCTCGCTGTCGTAGTCAATCGTCTGCCGGAGGCCGTCCGGTAAGCAAATCTCGCTGACACTGCCCGCCGGGCTGGCATGAAACGGGCTGTGGTGGTAGTGGGTCTGCTGATGTAACGCGTCGGTGACCCGCAGCAGCCGGCCCAGGCCGTCGGTGTCAAACCGGGTCAGGGCACCGTCCGGGGCCTGAATGTCACTGAGCTGTTGCCGTTCATAGCCGTAGCGCCAGGTGCGGCCGTCGGGCAAGACCTGGCGCAGGATTTCCCCGCGCGGGCCGTAACGGGTCTCTTCAACCCGGCCCTGGGGGTCGATAACGCTGGTCAGGTTCCCCTGTGCGCTGTAATGCAGTCGCCAGCGGGCCCCATCCGGCTGAGTGACCCGGGTAAGCTGGCCGTATTCATTGTAATCGTAAGTGGTGATTTCTCCGGTCGGTAACATGACGCCGGTCAGCTCGCCGTAAGGGCTGTATTCATATGTGGTGGTCCGGCCCAGCGGGTCGGTTTCGGCGGTTTTGTGACTGAAATCCCATTCAGTCCGGGTGTCATGGCCGAGCGGGTCGAC
>NZ_CAWPHH010000088.1:0-2293 GCF_963887965.1 Photorhabdus sp. RW14-46
TATAAGGACTTACGCCACCCCTTAAGTTTAGCGGATCTGGCGATAAGTACTGGCCTGTTTCCCTCTCGTAATAACGGTGCCGATTATAAAATAAACCGCTTTCCTCGTCTTCGTATTGCCCACAGAACCTGAGATGACATGTCAGGTTGCGCGGGTCATTGACCGTCAGCACCGGCCAGCATTCCGGCTCGCCCCAGGTGAGCAGTCGTCCGGCCCATATCAGTTCCCCGGCCTCGGTCAGAATTTCCCGCACGGTTCCTTGATGGTCACTCACCACATAGTACAGCCGGCCTTTTTCAAACCGGGCCGAAGGGGTCAGGGTACCCGGCTCATACAGCCAGTGAATGCTCTGTTCATACCTGACAGTGCCATCCGCATATACCGGCGTCTCTTCAATCAGCTGCTCGCCGCTCCACAGGTAATCATAGCCGATTATCGCGGTCGGTTTTACCGGCGGTCCGGCGGCGTCTGTCTCCTGCCGCTTGCTAATCCGTCGCCCGAAAGCATCATAACAATAGCGCCAGCGCACCCCTTCCGGGCTGATAAACCCGGTCAGCCGGTCTTGCGCATCCCAGCGGTAGCGCCAGGTCCGCGGCCGGTAGCCCCGGCGCTGTTCGGTTTTTTCTGTCCGCCGCCCGTTTTCATCGTAGCGATACGTGCAGGCCCCGTGCTGAATCACCCGGCCCGCCTGCTGGGTGTGGTAGCTCTGGCGCAGGTCTTCACTGAGCCGCTCCGGCACCTGTTTTTGGTAATGCAGGTGCCGGCCGGCATCGTACACAAACTGTTCGTCACAGGCCCGCGGGCCGCCAAACTGGGCGGTCACCACCTGGTCATTGACATTGTAGCCGTAGCGCGTCTCGTCCCAGCGGGGGTCTTCAATGCAGGCCACGTTGTAGGCCGGGGTGTAATGCCAGTGGCGGGTCACCGCGCTGCCCCGCGGCGGGAAATGCGGGTCGGCCTCGTACAGGGTCTGTTTGAACCAGTCGGAGCTGCGCCCGGCGGTCTGATGGGCCAGCAGCCCCACCGGGGTGTAAGCCTGTGACTGAATAAAACCGGCGGCGCTTTCCCGCGCGATTTCCCGGCCCAGCCCGTCATGCTGCATCTGCAACGGGGCATGGCCGTCCAGCTGCCACTGCATCAGCCGGCCGTTGAGGCCGTAGTACCAGCTGACCGCGGGCAGGGTGTCCACCTGGCGGCCGGCCGGCAGGCCGCTCATGGGGTCCCACTGATGGCTGACGGCACGCCCGTTAATCGTCTCCCGGGTCAGACGGCCGGCCTCATCGTATGCAAACGCCACCACCGCGTCCGGGTTAGTGGCCCGGACCAGCCGGCCCTGCGCGTCGTGGTCGTAGGTGGTGACTGAGCATAACGTGCACCGGTCGGCCTCTTCCTGCCATGCTTCCTGGCGGGTAATGCGGTCGTCGTCGGTGTAACACCAGCGCAGCAGCTGGTGATTGGGGTAACGGGCAGTCAGGCGGCGCCCGGCGGCGTCATACTGATAATGAATGGTCCGGCCGGTAAAATCAGTTTCGCTCATCACCCGCCCGGCCGGGTCACGGGTGTAATGGTAGGTGTCGCCGGTTTCGTTGGTCACGGTTTTCAGGCGGGTCAGCCGGTCGTAGCCAAAGGTCAGGGCCGCGCCATCCGGGCGGGTGAGGTGGCTGAGCCGGTCGAAAGCGTCATAGGTATAGCGGGTGGTCCGGCCTTCCCCGTCGGTGACTGCCGAGACCCGGCGCTCGCTGTCGTAGTCAATCGTCTGCCGGATGCCATCCGGTAACTGTATCTCGGTGACGCTGCCTGCCGGGCTGGCATGAAACGGACTGTGGTGATAGTCGGTCTGCTGATGTAACGCATCGGTGACCCGCAGCAGCCGGCCCAGGCCGTCGGTGTCAAACCGGGTCAGGGCGCCGTCCGGGGCCCGAATTTCACTGAGCTGCTGCCGTTCATAGCCGTAGCGCCAGGTGCGGCCGTCGGGCAGGACCTGGCGCAGGATTTCCCCGCGCGGGCCGTAACGGGTCTCTTCAACCCGTCCCTGAGGGTCGATAACCGAGGCCAGGTTGCCCTGTTCGCTGTAATAAAACTGCCAGTGTGCTCCCTCCGGCGGAGTGACCCGGGTAAGCTGGCCGTATTCATTGTAATCGTAAGTGGTGATTTCTCCGGTCGGTGACATGACGCCGGTCAGCTCGCCGTAAGGGCTGTATTCATATGTGGTGGTCCGGCCCAGCGGGTCGGTTTCGGCGGTTTTGTGACTGAAATCCCATTCAGTCCGGGTGTCATGGCCGAGCGGGTCGAC
>NZ_CAWPHH010000089.1:0-2072 GCF_963887965.1 Photorhabdus sp. RW14-46
AAAACAGCAGATGCAGTGGAGCCAGCAAGGTGCGCATTACTTACTCCAGACCCGTACAGCCGTACTGAATGATGATTTGAAAACCCAATTTGAGTATTGGTATCCGGGCATAAAATTAGGTGACGAAACGGAGCATTCTTGGGCAGAAAAGATGGCGGCATAAGTGCCCCACGGTTTTTTATGCTCTCCATGATATATTTTCCTGTCCGAAAAGGAGGTCCGAATTATAGCAGGTGTACGATATGAAATTAACTAACTTTCGGACACGTGGCAGCAAGCATGTCCGAAAGTGTTCGATTTCGGACACAGAAGCACTACAGCATTAGCAACTCAGATAATTGCCTACACATAACTGGTTAAAAATACACTTAGCGTGGGATATTTTCCGAATTCCAAGCGGACCCCTATCTAGGTGACTGGGCAGTTTTACTCACCCAAATCCCGAATTAAACCAATAAAACTTCAGGTCCACGTCGTTCAAGGATACGTAGCATTCTAAGAGCTGGGCCACTTGGCTTTTTTTCTTCTCTTTCCCATTTAGAAACACTTTCTTTTGACATTCCTAATGCTAGAGCCAGCATAGCTTGAGACATTCCATGTTGCGTACGCAGTTGCTTTATCTCAGCTCCTGTCATCATAGTAACAGCTTTAATCTTATCGTTGATTTTCCGTGTATTAACGGCTTTTTTGAGATCATTAACCAAACTTTCCGGTGCAGCATCAATAGCATGTAGTTCTTTGGCTAGCTCAAGCATGTTGTTTAATTTATTACTCACAGATGATTTCCTCCAAGATACCATGGGTTATTAACTCATTGATCTTTTGATCTGTATAGCTAAGGAAAAGTTTGGAAAGCTGTTTATACGCTTCCAATTCATCATCTTCGATTTCTTTTGTACCTTTAGAGCTAATGGTACTTTTTGTCCAGCCGTCAGCAAAAAAGAGATGGTTGTTAACCTTAAAGAAGATGATGACTCTTATTCCACCACTTTTACCTTTTCCATGAATTGCTATTCGTTTTTTGATAACGCCACCACCCAAATCAGCTTCAAACTTTCCGTTTTGAACTTCTTGTGCAGCATTCAATAACTGTTGATCTGAAATGTTAATTTTTTTCGTGCTTTTTTTGAAAGATGAGATTTTATAGAACGCCACAAATGTTCTCCAAGTGGTAACAAGTACTATAGTAACAGATACTACTTTAAAATCAATTATTCGCTGTAATGATCTATAAACTATGCTGATTTTATGAGCGAAGCGAATGAAAGGCGGCTCTCATTATCCAACGGGGATAAAATGGTTGAACCGCCGAAGCCATAGAGGATCAATGGGATCACAAAATCCTTCTCCCCTGCTAAGCTAAAAAATTTATCAAGTAGTTTGAGTTTAATTAGTTCTGCCGGAGGCACGCAGTGGTCACGCCGTAGGCGTGGCGTATCTGCGCGTTGGCGGGTGTTTACGACCGCTTACGGGACGTTATATATTGAATTTTTCCCTTGAACGAAGTGAAAGGGGCTAACTATTGAGAGTTGTAGCCTTTAGGCTCAACTCCATTTGTTATTCCTTATTTGTAAGGCATGTTTTGTTCAGAAATAAGCTTCGAAATTAATGAAATTTTAAAGTGCACATTCGAAATTAATTGCCTTACTTTATATACTTCATCATTGTTTTGAGCAAAGAATCTGTTTCAAAGGCGAAAACAGTCGAAAAAAAGCAAACGTAGATAAGTTGAACGGATAAAAAAGAATCGAAACTTATTATTAGGTGAAACACCAAAACCGCGCTAGGCACGGTTATTGGGGTTATCGGGTCGCGCAAGGGAACCTCCCCATCGGCATACCTTTCAAAGGGGACGCCGGGAAACTGACGTTTCATCCACATATCAAAGGCATAATGCAGGAACAGATTCGAAATCAGGGGTGAAATCACGCCGCCCTGCGGCGTTCCCCTGTTCCGTACCTGCACCCTTCCATCCGGCATTTGCACCGGCGCCTTCAGCCAGCGTTCGATATACATCACCAACCAGCGTTCCTGTGTGTGATGCCGCACTGCTTTCAGTAACAGGGCATGAT
>NZ_CAWPHH010000090.1:0-1796 GCF_963887965.1 Photorhabdus sp. RW14-46
CCGATGATGTTGAGGTCATTCCCGGTTTGTAGGGTTACGCGGTCGCCGCTGAGCGTGGTGCTTTGTGCCCGGCGTTCATGCACCTCATCGTGGGTTTCGACGGAGGATTTGGAGAGTAAGCCTTTACTGGTCTGTTTGCTGTGTTCTACCAGGTTTAATGAAGTGGTACCCGCTTAAATGTGAGCAAACACTTGCTGTAATTCTTCATACAGAATTTCCCCCTACTTGTTGGGGGGCCAACTTTCGGGGGGCAGTTTAATTAAGCCGGGAGTTTTTGCTATCTAACTAATGTTCCCCATTTAACAGATATAAATGGTTTTAATCTAATTTCAACGTCAGTTCTTGTATCAGCAAAGACGATTTCAGTGTGTATATACTCTCCATCTATTTCATCTTTGATTTTAAAGCTGTTAACACCCTCACTGAGATATCCTGCTATTTTGTTTCCATTAAACTCTAAAATAGTCTGTATCCATCCTTCCAGAACATTAAAAGAGAATACTAAGTGGATTCCGTTGCAATCGGTAAATTCATACGCAAAACGTCTATCAGAATGATCTACCAATGTTGGTTCACTTTCAAAGAAGGAAAGTAAATCTAGCTCATCAGGATAGGATTCAATAAACATTATTTTTTTCCTTCTTTCGGGATTGTTGTAATAAATCGCCTGGTGCCATCAGGCATAATTTCAAATGAAGTTTCCAGTTTAGTTGCTTTACCTGATGGTCCGAACAACAAAGATTCCCTGACTTCATATTTACCGAATTTATCAGTATATACTTGCACTATATTACCCTGCGTTTTAGGTACTTTTGAGATGTGATCCATAAGGTATTGAGCGCCTTTCTCGTCTGTTGGAATACCTAAGCGCCTCATAGATTGTTCCATCTGAGTAGAGCGATCGGCATTATGTTTATTGCTGCTAACTCTTCCAAATATGTAGTTAATCTTATTTGGGTCAATAACCACATTGCTTTTTGCAGCTTGTTTATCAAGCATCGCAAATTGCTGTTTAGAACTGAGATCTGCTGAGTTCTTACTATTTTGCCCAAGCCTTTCCAGCGCTGCTTTCTCTGTATTAACAACCGCACCTGTGCTTCCCTTTGTTGTTGGCGATGATTTCGGCCCTTTGGCTCCCTCTATCACAATAGGTAGCGTCATCGCCATTGCAGCGGCGGTCTCCTGACTCATACCCATCGCCTCAAAGCGTTTTGTCCAGCCGAGTTCGCCTACCTTGCCTGTGGCCGCCTGACCTAACGTATTCACCGCAGACAGGTAATTTCTGAACCCAACCGGTAATGTGCCATCCCGGTCCATATTTTTGAGGGTACGTTCAAATACCGGCCACTGATCAACCAGATAACCATACTTTTGTGCACACTGGGTCGGGTTGCTGTTGCAGAAGTCCATCATTTCCTGCTGATTACGGATATTAGTCTCTACCATCTCCTTGATCACCTGCTTACAGCTTTCGCCTTCACAGGCGCGGGCTTGGTGCGCAAAACTGTCCAGCTCATTCACGCTCAGGAAGTTATTCTCAATCGCATTCTTCCCGGCCTGGGCCCCGGTGACGGCGCTGCCGGTGGAATCACCGGCAATGCCGCCGGCCAGCCCCGCCGCCAAAGTAGAAAGAGTGCTGATGGTCTGTTTTTCCTCTTCACTTAAGTCACTGACTTTAGCATTTTCGCCGTGAATATGCTTCATCAGTTCTCGGGCAGCCAGTTCACCGCCCGCCGCGCCTGCTGCACCCGCCAGCGCATTGTTGCCACTGACTTCGGCGGCCACTGCCCCCAGAA
>NZ_CAWPHH010000091.1:0-1778 GCF_963887965.1 Photorhabdus sp. RW14-46
ACCGCGCTCAATTGGGGAACCTCAAACGTGGGCGTCAAAGTCGGTATGGGGGGCTTTAAGTCACTGGTTTTCGGGGATAATAATGTGATGGTGCACATCGGCAATGGCGACAGTAAACACAGCGTCGATATTGCCGGTTATCAGGCGCTTGAAGGGGTGCAGATGTTTATTGGCAACCGTAACATCAGTTTCAATCAGGGGCGCAGTAATGACCTGATTGTGATGATGGATAAATCCCTGCCAACGCCGCCGCTGGTTAATCCGTTTGATGGTACCGCCCGTATTTCCGGGGTCTTGCAAGGTATTGCTCATTTTGGTGAAAAGCAGGACTGGCTGGTGGCGCAGGATCAGCAATGGACCCTCGCCGGCGCGAAAAAATTTGTGCTGGATCTGTCCGGTTTGGACCAGACCAGCAGCGTGGACTATAAAACGCTGGTTGATCTGGATTCACAGCATGCCCGTAGTAGCCGTGGTTTGAAGCAAGATATTGAAGTGACGTTGAATAAAAAATTCAACCAGTGGCTCACCCGCAATGTGAGTGATATGGGCACAATGAGCCGCGCGAATAAATTCCGTCAGGTCAATGAGAAACTGGCATTCAACTTTGCGGTAGGTGGCCGGGGAGCGGATATTCAGGTGACCACGGGTAACTGGAACCTGATGTTCGGTGATAATATTCAGTCGATTTTGGATACCAACCTGGGTTCGTTATTTGGCCTGATGACGCAGCAATATTCGGCAACGGGTATGGCGAAGACCACGTTTACCTATCATCCACAGGATTTGCCGCGTCAGCTTAAGAATAAGCTGCTGGGCCGATTAGCCGGTGTAAACGCGGAGACGACCTTAGCGGATATTTTTGGCGTGAATTACACCCCGGAAGGTCAGATGGTTTCCCGTACAGGAGACCCGGTTAATGGCGAAGCGATTCTGCGAGAGATGCTGGCCGTGATTGCAGAATTTAGTGGCGATCAACTGAAAGCGTTTACAAATCCGGAGAAGTTGCTTGATGGTTTGAAAGCGGGCATGGCGATGGGCGGGGATGGCATCAGATCGTTTGCCGAAAGTCATGGTCTGCAAGAGAGAGCCCCGGATGAAAACCGTGGATCAGAATTGCCAGTCAGCATCAATGGAATGGGGGCTCAGGCCGATGATAAAGCAAAACCTGTATTTGGCTTTAACTCTCTGAATCTGCCTAATCTGTTTGCAACGATGTTCAGTCAAGATAAGCAGACAGAAATGCACTCCTTAGTCACGCATCTGAAAGAGAACCTCACCGCGGATCTGCTTAATATGGAGCAGAAAACATTTGATTTCCTGCGTAACAGCGGTCATTTGCAAGGGGATGGCGATATCCATATCTCGCTGGGGAACTATAATTTCAACTGGGGCGGTGACGGTAAAGATCTCGGCGCTTATCTGGGTGATAACAACAACTTCTGGGGAGGACGTGGAGAGGATGTTTATTACGCCATCGGTATTTCCAACCTCTTTACCGGGGGTGAAGGCAATGATCTGGGCGTCCTGATGGGGCGTGAAAACGGGATGTTTGGCGGTCATGGCGATGATACCGCAGTGGTAGCCGGGCGGATTAACTATGCGTTCATGGGTGAAGGGAATGACCAGACATTTGTTTTTGGTGAAGGCGGGCTGATTGATGCCGGTAACGGGGACGACTACGTTGTTACCTCCGGCAACTACAACCGGGTGGAGACCGGGGAAGGTCAGGATTATGCCGTGACCATCGGGAATAACAACCGGGTTGAGCTGGGTGAAGG
>NZ_CAWPHH010000092.1:0-1777 GCF_963887965.1 Photorhabdus sp. RW14-46
CATTAGTGCAGGCGTGGCAGGGGGTATTGAAACCGGCGACGGCGAATCTGAATAGCCAGTGGCAGACGGCGATAGTGGACAACTGGGATCGGGCATTTGCGGGCCGTTATCCGTTTGCCGGTGGCGAAAGTGAAATCTCATTGCCGATGTTGGGGCAGTTTATCCGGTCAGATTCAGGGCGGATAGAGCAGTTTTTGACGCGTCAGTTAGGCGGGATACTGCATAAAGCGGGTAACCAGTGGGTAGTGGATGAGGTGAATGGTCAGGGCGTACAGATTAACCCGGATTTTCTAAAGGCGATAAATCAGCTCAGTCAGTTATCGGACCTGCTGTTTGCGGATGGCAGTCAGGGATTGCGGTTTGAACTGCGAGCCAGAGCGGTACGGGATGTGGTGGAAACTGACCTGACGATAGACGGGCAGAAACTGCGTTATTTTAACCAGATGGAAAGTTGGCAAAGTTTTCGCTGGCCGGGAGAGACCTATAAACCGGGTGTGATGCTGACGTGGATCAGTGTCAATGCCGGAGCGCGTTTGTTTGGTGATTATCAGGGGAACTGGGGGTTGATCCGCTGGCTGGCGCAGGCGAAAGCGGAGAAGCTGGATGAAAGCCGTTACCGACTAATATTTACCGCGCCGGATGGATTACCGTTAACCTGGATTTTGCGCACAGAATTGGGCGAAGGGCCGCTGGCGTTATTAAAACTGCGCGGATTTAAATTGCCAAAAAATATCTTTGTAGTGACGCCGGGTAATCACACGACAATATCAGCGGTAAATGACGATGATCTGATAACGGAATAGTGCATGCGATTGGCGATAAATGAGGAAATAGCGTAACCGTTAACTGTTTTCATTAACGGAATGGTTGCTAAGATAAATATCATTACAGATATTCTGATGAAGGTATTTGACTGTATGGTTAAGAGCTATGATTACCCTTTTCTCAGTGAAGAGGGAATATTGCTATGCAGTTTTCTTGATGTTATTGACTATCTTATTATTCGCATGGCATGAATGAGAATTATTCTTTTTTATCGTGATGGAGTGAATAAGATTTAAAAAGGAGTGATGAGATTAAATAAGATTTCAAAATAGTGCTACATCTTATACCACTCATAATTCTATGTATAACAATGGGTTGAATGAGGCTATGTGTAGCATAATTACGAAACGTTATTTAAAACAGCGATAATCTATTGGGTAACATGAAAATAGGCATTGTTATCATGGGGATGTGATTGAAATTGCGTATTCAGGCCGCCTTCATTTTATGGCAATCAATGCCAGTTTACTTTTGTCAATAAATGTCATGTTATTGTCATGAAGTTTAAATTATTCTGTTCGACATGCTGTTATATCGGCGGAGATAAAAGGGTGCGCATTAAAAATCGTTTTTTTGAAAAAAGAGTTGATCTTTATAGGCACCCATTAAGAAGATGGGAGAATTTATAAATCGCTTGCCTTGTTCATTCCTTGATATATTGCGAAAACATGAATGGCCTGTGTAAATATTTACGGCTCAGTTAACTTCCGACCGGGAAATAGTGGCGTGGGTTATTTCCCGGTATGACAATAATGATATGGCCTTATATTGAGTTCTTATTGTTGACTAATGGCCGCAGAAAATTTAGGAGAAAATATGACGAATCTAACACCGATGATCATCTTTGATCACAGCCGTTACAGACTAAAAGTGTGGCGCAATAAAGCACCGCTGGATGTGCTGGCCTTTACCGGGCAGGAAGCCTTAAGCCAGCCGTTTCGCTATGCCATTG
>NZ_CAWPHH010000093.1:0-1758 GCF_963887965.1 Photorhabdus sp. RW14-46
GTAGTGACCGCTGTCCGCTTTCTGCCCGATACCGTATACGAACGGATGGACGGGTAGCATCGAGCAATGCATCCCCGTCATATTCGGAGAGATGCGCATTATTTTCCGTTGCCAATTCATCACGCGGGTTGCTCAGGCCAGTTGATATCGGGGACAGTAGAAAGGTCCACTCTGTTCACCCGCACACGATATTTTTTCCATTCCACGAGCGCTGATTTTTCGGCATCCGTGGCGATATCCAGATCAATGGCATCCTGTAAGGGTTTAATTGCCGCATCTGCCTGCTGCTGTCGCGCGATTTTTTGCTGTTCAGCCTGTTCAGTTTGATGAGATTTTAGGGCTGATTTATCTGTGACCCATTGCTTATTCTCCCACTTATCAAAGGGGGTTTGGGGTGATTGCAGGGTGAGATTATCAGGCAATGCGCCGATGGCGGTAATATTGATCGGCTGGCCTGTATCGGTTGCATACGCCGTTTTACCCCGATAGTCAGGCACATGTCGCCAGGATTTTTCATCTACACGACGACAAATCGCAACGTCATGCGTGTCAGGTAATTCTGGCGCGTCCAGATACGCATTAGCCGCAACAGAAAATCCCCGTGGCACCAAATCCATATCGGCCCCAATATATTCCCGTGTTTCAGGATGACAACGATAAACCGCAACCCATCCGCTAACAATGGCTAACCCATCCTCATCAAACCGGGCTATTTGAATATCTGCACTATATTTAGTCATTACTTTACCCTCGTAATATAAATCACTGATTTGTTGACAGGTCGGTTTTCATTTGCGGTCGGGACCACTCTCGACGCGTCAAATGTCCATGAAATCACCCCACCACCGGCACCGGCTGCCCGACCGCCAGCCTTATACTGGTAGCTGAATGCACCAGACGCGTTGCTCCCGCTCTCAATAGTAGGATTACCTAATGATCCCGTGATATTTCTGATAGCATCCCCTTGAACATTCCCTAGCGAACGACCAGAATCTAAACCACGTCCTCTATCCAGACCACGCTTAAATAATCCTCTGTCATCGGGTAATTTCAGGTCGGGAAAAATTTTGGCGAGTTCAGGGTAATCTGCCGCACGGAATGCGCGTCCCTCATTGGGTTCATATCCGGCGGGTATCGGCGCAGCCGAATGCCATTCGATAGTGGCGCCAATCGGGATACCCATCGTAATCTTTTGCTCTACGGCACCGTTAGCATTGAGAAATCTGGTGTGCAACTGTGCATCGGCATCAATCCAAATTTGCCCCGTGTCACCCCCTACACCGATACTCACCCCTTTGGCCCATCCATTTTCCCGACCACAAGAAAATGGCCCTGAATAATGCCTGCCGGGTAGCTCAGTCATATAGGTAGTCTGGTGATAGGCGCCAACATCACTCGCCATCAAACTGATATCAGACGATAGCGATTTCCCGTTAATTCTCCTGTCATTCGGTACAGCATTCATTGCCTGTTCGACGGTTTCCACTAAACCGATATTTTTGACAAATTCACTCTTATTGGGAATATCTGCGCCGTTCTGGCTTTTAGCCAGGCGACTATTGGCGTTTTCGCTGACAACGGTTAATGCCGCATTAACAGCATAATCCCCTTTCGACTGTTTCCCATGCAGACCGCTTTCCAATGCCTGCTGAGTCACATATTCCCGTTTCACGCTATCAATCTCTTGATGAATGGCGGAAATATCACGGTCATTTAATGACCCCTTAATGCGCAAATCCATCACATCACCGTGACCAT
>NZ_CAWPHH010000094.1:0-1758 GCF_963887965.1 Photorhabdus sp. RW14-46
GTAGTGACCGCTGTCCGCTTTCTGCCCGATACCGTATACGAACGGATGGACGGGTAGCATCGAGCAATGCATCCCCGTCATATTCGGAGAGATGCGCATTATTTTCCGTTGCCAATTCATCACGCGGATTGCTCAGGCCAGTTGATATCGGGGGCAGTTGAAAGGTCTACTCTGTTCACCCGCACACGATATTTTTTCCATTCTACGAGCGCTGATTTTTCGGCATCCGTGGCGATATCCAGATCAATGGCATCCTGTAAGGGCTTAATTGCCGCATCTGCCTGCTGCTGTAAAACGATTTTTTGCTGTTCAGCCTGTTCAATTTGATGAGATTTTAGGGCTGATTTATCTGTGACCCATTGCTTATTCTCCCACTTATCAAAGGGGGTTTGGGGTGATTGCAGGGTGAGATTATCAGGCAATGCGCCGATGGCGGCAATATTGATCAGCTGACCTGTATCGGTTACATACGCCGTTTTACCCCGATAGTCAGGCACATGTCGCCAGGATTTTTCATCTACACGACGACAAATCGCAACGTCATGCGTGCCAGGTAATTCGGGCGCATCCAGATACGCATTAGCCGCAACAGAAAAACCGCGTGGCACGCGATCCATATCGGCCCCAATATATTCCCGTGTTTCAGGATGACAACGATAAACCGCAACCCATCCGCTAACAATGGCTAACCCATCCTCATCAAACCGGGCCATTTGAATATCTGCACTATATTTAGTCATTACTTTACCCTCGTAATATAAGTCACTGATTTGTTGACAGGCCGGTTTTCATTTGCGGTCGGGACCACTCTCGACGCGTCAAATGTCCATGAAATCACCCCACCACCGGCACCGGCTGCCCGACCGCCTGCCTTATACTGGTAGCTGAATGCACCAGAGGCGTTGCTCCCGCTCTCAATAGTGGGACTACCTAATGATCCTGTGATATTTCTGATAGCATCCCCTTGAACACTCCCTAGCGAACGACCAGAATCTAAACCACGTCCTCTATCCAGACCACGCTTAAATAATCCTCTGTCATCGGGTAATTTCAGGTCGGGAAAAATTTTGGCGAGTTCAGGGTAATCTGCCGCCCGGAATGCGCGTCCCTCATTGGGTTCATATCCGGCGGGTATCGGCGCAGTCGAATGCCATTCGATAGTGGCGCCAATAGGGGCACCAACCGTAATTTTTTGCTCTACAGCACCGTTAGCATTGAGAAATCTGGTGTGCAACTGTGCATCGGCATCAATCCAAATTTGCCCCGTATCACCCCCTACACCAATACTCACCCCTTTGGCCCATCCATTTTCCCGACCACAAGAAAATGGCCCTGAATAATGCCTGCCGGGTAGCTCAGTCATATAGGTAGTCTGGTGATAGGCACCAACATCACCCGCCATCAAACTGATATCAGCCGATAGCGATTTCCCGTTAATTCTCCTGTCATTCGGTACAGCATTCATTACCCGTTCGACGGTTTCCACTAAGCCGATGTTTTTGACAAATTCATTTTTATTGGGAATATCTGCGCCGTTCTGGTTTTTAGCCAGGCGACTATCGGCGTTTTCACTAACAACGGTTAATGCGGCATTAGTGGCATAGTCCCCTTTCGGCTGTTTCCCATGCAGGCCGCTTTCCAATGCCTGCTGAGTCACATATTCCCGTTTCACGCTATCAATCTCTTGATGAATGGCGGAAATATCACGGTCATTTAATGACCCCTTAATGCGCAAATCCATCACATCACCGTGACCAT
>NZ_CAWPHH010000095.1:0-1688 GCF_963887965.1 Photorhabdus sp. RW14-46
TTATTACTGGAAAGCTGGAACCCGACAGAGACACCGTACCCTGCCGCATTATGTATTCACCAGTTGTTTGAGCAGCAGGCCGAGAAAACCCCAGAAGCGATCGCGCTGGCGTATAAAGACCAGACTCTCAGTTACGCCGAGCTTAATGCCCGTGCCAACCGTCTGGCGCATCAGTTAATTGCCTTAGAGGTCAAACCCGATCAGCTAGTGGCGATTTGTGTCTCCCGCTCACCGGCCATGGTGGTGGCGCTGTTGGCGGTCTTAAAAGCGGGAGGTGCTTATGTCCCGCTGGATCCGGCTTATCCCGGCGAACGTCTGACCCAGATACTGATTGATGCGGCCCCGGCGATTATTTTAGCGGATGAGGCAGGCCAGATAGCATTGGGCGAGAAAAGCCTGGTTGGCCGGCATGTCCTTGATCCGAATATTCTTGATCCGAAAAACGTGCCTGAACAACCGGACAGTAACCCACATATCCCGGCCTTGCGCCCCCACCATCTGGCCTACGTGATTTACACCTCCGGTTCGACCGGTACGCCAAAAGGGGTGATGGTGGAGCATCAGGCGTTATATCAACGCTATCTGGGCGTGAACGAACTTTACGCAGTGACGGCACAGGATCGCGTATTGCAATTCGCGACGTTCGCTTTTGATGTCTCCATCGAGGAGTGTTTCTCTGCATTATGCAGTGGTGCCACATTGGTGATCCGCGATAATGACTGGCTGGCTTCTATACCGGCATTTATCGCGTTGGCCCGGCAAAATAACATCACAGTAATGTTCCTGCCGACCCTGTTCTGGTCTGAGCTGGCGGCCCGTGAGCAGGAATTGCAATTACCTGAGAGCGTGAGGCTCGTCATCATCGGCAGTGAAGCAATCAAAAAGAATGCGGTGCAAGACTGGTTCAGGCAGGAAGGCTATCGGCCCCGGTTATTAAACGCTTATGGCCCGACAGAAAATACGGTCACGGCAACCTGTCAGGAAATAGCCTCGCCGAGCGACGATCGTTCTATTGGCCGGCCGCTGAAGAACACGCGCATTTATCTGCTGGATAAAACAGGACAGCCGGTCCCCTTAGGCAGCGTGGGGGAAATCTATATTGGCGGCGTGGGTGTCGCCCGGGGTTATCTCAATCTTCCGGCCTTGACGGCAGAACGCTTTTTGCCTGATCCGTTCAGTGATCGCCCGGATGCCCGCATGTACCGCACCGGGGATTTAGGCCGTTATCTGCTGCCGGAGGGCAATCTGGAATTTCTGGGGCGTAACGACCAGCAGGTGAAAATTCGCGGCTTCCGGATTGAACCGGGGGAAATTGAAGCCCGGTTACTGGCACACCCGGCGGTGCATGAGGCAGTGGTACTGGCACAGGGTGATGGCATGGAGAAACGGCTGGTCGCTTATGTGGTCGCGGCCGCCGAAGAAGGGCTGGTGAACAGCCTGCGTACCCACCTGAGTGCAGTTTTGCCGGATTATATGATACCGGCGGCGTTTGTGCGTCTGGACCACTTGCCGTTAACCCCGAATGATAAACTGGATCGCAAAGCATTGCCGGTGCCGGACAGCGAAGCGTTTGCTCGTCAACATTATGAGATGCCGCAGGGGGAAATTGAAACGCGGTTGGCGATGATTTGGCGTGAGTTACTGGGCGTTGAGCAGATCAGTCGGCACGATAATTTCTTTGCGCTGGG
>NZ_CAWPHH010000096.1:0-1004 GCF_963887965.1 Photorhabdus sp. RW14-46
CTTGTGCGCCACTCCCCGCAATGCCGACCCGCGGGGGCGCAAGACATAATGCCAATTATACGCATTAAGCCGCTCATCAATGCTCAGGCGGTTGCCCGGGCTCACCGGCGCAGTGCGTATAATTCCCTCGCATTATGTTCAATAGGCGTTGGGCGGCCTGGACCGGCTCAGCGGGGACGCCGGGGTCTGGGCCGCCTGACGACTATTTACCCCCGCGTGCACCGATGCCGACGGGCAGTCCGGCCACGGTCTGCCCCCACACCGAACCCGCCCAACTCAACGGGGGCATGCGGACGCTCAGCGGCTATCGGCGGTTGAGGTCGGCTCTGAACTGTCCGGCGGCGTGTCCGTGCCGGCGTTATCGTCGGCGTACAGGTCGGCCAGTAAACCCACCTCATCGGCGTCGCGGACTTTTTCGTCGGCCATTTGCTCCGCCGGATGCGTACTGGCGTGTACCGCCTGCAAGGCCCGGATAGAGACCTGCGTATACACCTGGGTGGATTCCACGCTGGCATGGCCTAACATGGCCTGTATCCAGCGCAGGTCCGCGCCGTTCTCCAGCATTTGGGTCGCCATCGCGTGCCGAAACAGGTGGCAGGCACCTTTTTTCTCAATGCCGGCGGCCCGGATATAACCGCTCACGGCATGGGTGATACCGTTCGGCTGCAACCCGTCGAGACCGTCCATTGCCACGAACAGCGACTGGATGTCCGGGGTGACCAGCAGTTGCGGGCGAACCTGCTGCTGATAGAACTGGAGCCAGTTTAAGGCTCGTTCGCCGAGGGGCAATACCCGGTCTTTATTCCCCTTGCCCTGCCGGATGGTCACGGTTTTGCGTGACCCGTCAATGCTGTAGATATCGAGCCGGGCCGCTTCACTGCGTCGTATCCCTGTTGACCAGAGCAGCTCCATCAGGGCCCGGTCGCGCGCGCCCTGCAACGTATTCGGGTCAGGCAGCGACAGGATATGCTCGATTTCATCAATGCTCAGGATATACCGCGGCA
>NZ_CAWPHH010000096.1:1014-1986 GCF_963887965.1 Photorhabdus sp. RW14-46
AACAGGTGGCAGGCACCTTTTTTCTCGATACCCACCGCGTTGATATAAGCTGTCACCAGATTGCTGATACCGTTAGCCTGTAAGCCGTCCAGCCCATCCATTGCGACGAATAATGCCTTGACGTCTGGATTGACGATAAGTTGTGGCCGCACCTGTTGCTGATAGCGCTGTAGCCAGCTTAAGGCCCGTTCACCGAGGGGCAACACCCGGTCTTTATTCCCCTTGCCCTGCCGGATGGTCACCGTTTTGCGTTTTCCGTCAACGCTGTACACATCCAGCCGGGTTAATTCGCCCCGACGCATCCCGGTTGACCAGAGCAACTCCATCAACGCCCGGTCACGTATCCCCTGCAACGTCGTCAGGTCAGGCTGCGCCAGTATCTGTTCGGTTTCATCGATGGTCAGGATATAGCGCGGCAGGTGCTTTTCCAGTCTGGGGAGTTCAATGTCCGCCGCCGGGTTCGCCAGTATCAGATTCTGTTTGGTCAGCCATTTGAACCAGACTTTCAATGGCTCCAGTTGGGTACGTTGCGTCCGGGTGCTTAACGGTTCACCGTTGGTCTTGCGGTACTGATACAGATAACGCTGGTAACGCTCCAGTATCGGCCGGGTGATATCCGCTGCGTAGTATAAGCCGCGCTCGGTTGCCCACAGGATAAAGTGGTAAGTATGGTGCGTCTGTACTTTCAGCGTACTTTCTGACCAGCTCCGTTCCTGTCGCCACACTACAAAGCGCAGCAACAACGCATACAGGCTCTTCGGGTCATGCGCCGGCCCCACAGGCTGACGGTAGACGTCATTAACGGTCAGAAGGCTCCCCTTGCGGGGTTTACGGTTTGCCATGATTGACCTCCGGTTGAGATTGAGGGGCGGGCGCAGACAAGGGGCGCGTTTTCTTTTTTCCTTTTATCACGGTGTCTTCCGTTACCCCGACTTGCGGTACGCTGAACCCGTGTTCTGCCTGCCCGGATGG
>NZ_CAWPHH010000097.1:0-1471 GCF_963887965.1 Photorhabdus sp. RW14-46
ACGCTGATAACCGTTTTGGGCTGGCTGTGAGCGTGCCACATAACCCGTAAACCAGCGTAATACCAAATCCGTGTAACCCACGTCCAGCCGTACCAGTTTTCCGGTGTAGTCCGTTGTCGTCTCCGCCGTGATAAAGCCACGACCACAGGATGCCAGCTCCAGCATAATATTGGCGTCAACCAGGTGAATTTCATCACCGGAAAGATAGAGCCGGTTAATCGGTGTCATTATTTAGCGGGTCCTATTGTGTCATTAATCGGTTTCAATACTTTGCTTTCAAACCAGCTTAATTTTTCCGGCGCTTCTTTTGCGGCGGCGGCCCCCTGACCTGTTTGCTTTCTGGCCTGAATATTATCGGCAGCACGGGCATCACGTTTCTCAGCAACAGATAAATGTTCACGTAAAGTAAATGTGACCTGCCATGCCTGTTTACCGTCGATCTTACTGGCATCAATGGTATGGGTGAATGTCCCGATGCGAAAGTTGATAGCCCCTGCGGTCAGATTAGCGACACGATAACGTTTCAGACTTCCCTTATCTTTGGCCTCCGCCAGTGCAAACAGGCGTGACAGCGTTTTTTGCTCAGTAAACGGAATGATCCCCGTAACACGTAACTCCTTGGGCTTAATACCTTGCTCCGCTACGGCGGTACTGGATGACTGGCCGCTTTGGTCTGTGTCCTGAAATACCACCGATGGGGTTACGGTCAGACTTTTTAATGGTATGGCCTCGCCATCAAGGGCCAGTGTGATAATTTGGCTCATTGTGTAGCATCCTTTCTAATGCGCGAATATCGTCCCCGGCAAATAATGTCGCCAGCGTGTAAACGGCGTCCTGTTCAGGGATATCCTGATGCAGTTTTTCGGCCAGTAATGCGCCATTCCCTTTCCCTGAAAAAGCCCAGACACGGGCCGATTTGTTCCTGACGCCATTCAGAGCGGCAGTCACTTGTTGTAAGGTGTTCTGTCTTACCGTCGTGAAGTTTGTTAATTGTGATTTCAATCCCGCAATGCTGCTACCGACGCTAACCTGTGTTTCAGCCTGTGCAATTAATCGCGCATTCACGGCCATGCGGCTGGTTGATGTTGAAAACGGTTGAAATGGAGGCAAACCGCTGTCCGGTTTCCCAGGCAATTGCATTTTGGTGATCGCCAGACGTTCCGCTGTCTTTGCCATACGGGTGACCTGAGAAAATACCGGCAACGGCAACACCGCTGAAAATGGGGTTAAATGCTGGATAAATTCATTATGCGTCTTCGCGCAGATCATGAGTACCACGGCGCTCATGTTTCCCGTTCCCCGGATTTTATTTGCCAGATAATTGATGGCGTTTGCCGGACTCAGGTAGTGACCGCTGTCCGCTTTCTGCCCGATACCGTATACGAACGGATGGACGGGTAGCATCGAGCAATGCATCCCCGTCATATTCGGAGAGATGCGCATTATTTTCCGTTGCCAATTCATCACGCGG
>NZ_CAWPHH010000098.1:0-1324 GCF_963887965.1 Photorhabdus sp. RW14-46
GTTTCAATGCCGCTGTTTCCTCTGTTGAATTTATTAATACATTTTACGATCTGATTTGGAATATTGACACAGCAAATACTTACGGGCTGGATGTGTGGGGAAAAATAGTGAATGTCAGCAGGCGGCTTACTGTTAATGAAAATGTAAAATATATAGGTTTTGGTGAAGCTTTACTGAGTGTTCTGACAACGACAGATCCAAATCCATTTGACCAAGCACCATTTTATGCTGGGGAGTCAAAAACAAAAACTATTGAACTATCCGATCAGCCGGTGTCAGCGTCTTTATTGTCCAAAGGATACCGAAAAATGAAATTCACTTAAAAACCTACTCTTATTACTGTTCCGTTCGCAAAAGATGGGAACTATAACGAAATTGCAACAAAGTCTACTGAAAACAGTTTGGCGAAAGGTATCGCTACATACGAAAGTGGTTTTCCTCCGCTCAAAACGTTCAGCTTGGGAAATTCGGTGAATTGTTTTATTATCGCGTTTAGCCATAATTAACTACCTTATATAGTTAGTTGTGGTAAGCAGGGTTATCGGGTGCCCACCCGGTAGCTCTGCGTCAGTGAAAATAGTTTCTCAATGTTGAATTATGAACTATAGGTCACCTTTCTGCAATAAAAATATGACCTATAGTTTACCTGGGCTTTTCGTTGTCAGGTAGTCCATTGAGGGCGTCATTCCAGTGTTGATCCCGCTCTATATTATTCACTATTTTGCTGATCCATGTTTCTGATTTGCCCCACCGTATAGCCAGTTCGCGGCGCGTCCAGCCTTTTCGTTTCATTTCAGACTTAAACAATTCTGGCGGTATACGTTTCAAAATTACTCCACAAATATAAACTGTTTATCGACACATCATAGTATAGCCATTTCGCCGATAGGGTGACATTGGTAAATAAAATGACCGCTTAAGTGGCACAANGTGCTGGATTTATGAATAATGCCCTATGAGGCAGAGATCTGGTGAGGCATTTTATTTTGTACTATGAATTATAAAATAGAGGTAGCTGCTGTGCTACAGACATAAAAAAACCAACCTAATTATGGTTGGTTTTTCCAAAAGCTCCGCGGCTCCTTTGCGTATCCTTTTGTGTCCCTTCATTGTCCGGTCAGTGTCCAATCAACTTTGCTAACTTACTGTTTCTAAAGCTGTTGTCCTATCACTGTCCCTACTAATTTGGTGGAGCTGGCGGCGGGAAAGCCCGTGGTGTTGGATGAGTTTGTTTTTGCTTATGTGCCGGATTTAGATCCCACTCTTGCCATCAATCGCGATGAGACATTACCCGCAGAAAGTCATATTGTGCATCGTCAGGCTG
>NZ_CAWPHH010000099.1:0-1410 GCF_963887965.1 Photorhabdus sp. RW14-46
GTATCGAGGCATGGCGGGTGCAGTTCCCGCCGGGTATGGATGCCAATGACTATGCGCTGAAAAGCGGCAATGCCGAACATGCGCTGGGGCTGGCCTTGCAACAGGCGGTCTGGCTGGGACAGGGAACAGCGCCGGGCGCGGTGTTCAGCCATGAGCGGCCCGTCTCGCCGAGTGTGACGGAAAAGCCTCACAATGCTGATGTGGCTAAACCGGCTGCCTTAGCCGCCCCGCCAGAGCTGACTGTTGCCCCCGTGCCCTGTGAGCGCACGGCCTGCGGTGAACTGCTGATGAAAAGCGGGCCACGTATCTGGCGGATACGGGGGATGAAAAAATCGCCGGTGCCCGATGTGATGAAAGTCAATGTGCAGGTGCGGGATGAAACGTCCGGCCTGTTCCATGTGGATACGCTGGACATGTATCACGCGCGGCATCGTCAGCACTACATCAGCACGGCGGCGCAAGAGCTGGCATGCGAGCTGTCGGTCATCAAACGCGAAGCCGGGCGGGTCTTGCTGATGCTGGAGCAGCAACAGGACGCGCAACAGCAAGCCGACGCCGAAGCCTCAGGGACAACGGCGGTCACGGTCAGCGCGGAAGATGAAGCCGCCGCGCTGGCGTTGCTGACATCGCCGAACCTGACAGAACAGATTATCAACGACATGGCCGCCTGTGGCGTGGTCGGCGAATCCACCAATCTGCTGACCGGGTATCTGGCGGCAGTCTCGCGCAAACTCGATAAACCGCTGGCCGTGTTAATCCAGAGCAGCAGCGCGGCAGGCAAGAGCAGCCTGATGGATGCCGTGCTGAACCTGATGCCGGAAGAGGAGCGTATCCAGTACTCGGCGATGACCGGACAGAGCCTCTACTATCTGGGGGAAACCAGCCTGCAACACAAAATACTGGCGATAGCCGAAGAGGAAGGCGTGCGGCAGGCGGCCTACGCCCTGAAACTGTTGCAGTCCGACGGCGAGCTGAAAATCGCCAGCACCGGCAAGAACGAACAGAGCGGCGAACTGGTGACGCGGGAATACAAGGTACAGGGACCGGTGATGCTGATGTTAACAACGACGGCCATTGATGTGGATGAAGAGCTGCTGAACCGCTGTCTGGTGCTGACGGTCAACGAATCGCGCGAGCAGACGCAGGCTATCCACGCCATGCAGCGGCACCGCCAGACGCTGGCCGGGTTGCTGGCTGACTCGGAGAAAGGCTATCTGACGCAGTTACACCAGAACGCCCAGCGCCTGTTAAGGCCGCTGAAAGTGGTCAATCCTTACGCCCATCAACTGACGTTCCTGTCAGACAAAACCCGGATGCGGCGCGACCACATGAAATACCTGACGCTGATACAGGCCATTGCCCTGCTGCACCAGTATCAACGTGAAGTGAAGAAAACGACCCACCGCGGAC
>NZ_CAWPHH010000100.1:0-1093 GCF_963887965.1 Photorhabdus sp. RW14-46
GACATGAATTTAAAAACGTTTTCACTTTCTCAAGCAATTGCCACATATACTGACAGCCATGATTTCGTGTCACCGTTTCATGTAAGGATTGCCACAGACGCTCAATTTTATTCAGCCAGGGTGAATAAACAGGTAAAAACAACAGATTAAATTTAGGATGACAAGCCAGCCAATCTCTGACCCGTCGGCTTTTATGGATACTGTAATTATCCAAAATCAAAGTGAGGGTTTCAGCATGACAATACTGGCGTTCAAGTTCTTCCAATACATTGATAAATAACTGAGAATTCTTATTTAACCCGTCAGCATAAGTCACTTTTCCCGTTTGAACATTCAGGCAACCTGCAAAATAATGTTTTTGGTTTTTTCCTGGTGTCACTATACGTTTCTGTTGCCCTTTTAAATACCAGTCAGCCCCGATTTTTGGATTCAGCTCGATGTCGACTTCATCTTCATAAAAAACGGGATGTTTTTCTGAACACTTTGACAATGCCTCGGTAATTTTCGCCATTTTTTCATGGTACTCGGGATCGGGTAATTTAAGCGTCGGGGCTGCCCTTCACCACACGATACCCATTTTATGTAAGTAACGATAGAAGGTACTGATGGATAATTTTATGTTTAATAATTCATTGATTTTAATTATAAAAAACTCAAGACTCCAGCGAGAACGCAGGCAACCCAATTGCTGGGGAGAATATTGCAATAAAAAAGACAGTAAAGGATAAAGCGGGATTAAATTCCAGACAGCGGGTCTGCCCACAGGCAGGCTTTTGAGTCCTTCCAGACCATATAAAGTCAACCAGTTTATCCAGCGATAGACAGAAGAACGACTGGCGCAAAGGGTTTTGGCGACCAGAGAGACAGACTCGCCTCGATGCAGCATCAATATGGCCATGAGCCTGCGAGCATAATCTTTATCTCGGGTGTTCTGGATAATTTTTTTCATCTGGCGTCGTTCATTGCGGGGTATAGGTGCTATGATAGGCATAACTCAGTCCGTTTAGTGGTTTGGGATTATCTACAATTGATCAGATTGCAAAAATTGGACTGAGTTCCCTCCAAGTGTTCTACTATTTTGAAAAGTTATTTA
>NZ_CAWPHH010000101.1:0-973 GCF_963887965.1 Photorhabdus sp. RW14-46
AGAGCATAAAAAAGTCTGGGGCACTTGAGTTATTTAGCGGTAAAGTGGGCAATTCAACCGGACTATTACCCATTATCGGCCCATGAATACTTATACGTTAAAGTGGCTTCTTTAGCTGCTTTACCACATAAATGCCCCAAGGTAATGAGATGGTTCCCCTCACTCTAACGGCAGTATATTAGCAGAGTGATTATCTTTGATAAGAGGCTACCATCATGAACACTATCGCACTGATTGGCATCGATCTCGGCAAACATTCTTTTCATGTCCATTGTCAGGAGCCATCGGGAAAAGCTCTGCTACGTAAAAAATTCACCCGAACTAAATTGATGGAATTCTTAGCCGATTGCTCTCCGGCAACGGTTGTGATGGAAGCCTGTGCTGGCGCGCATTTCATGGCAAGGCGGATCGCTGATTTGGGGCATGAGGCTAAGCTGATTTCACCGCAGTTTGTCCGTCCTTTTGTCAAAAGTAACAAGAATGATTTTATTGACGCGGAAGCCATCTGTGAAGCCGCCTCACGACCTTCAATGCGTTTTGTTCAGCCCAGAACGGAAGCCCAACAAGCCATGCGAGCGTTGCATCGTGTCCGGGAATCACTGGTCCGGGATAAAGTCAAAACCACCAATCAGATGCAAGCTTTCCTGCTTGAGTTTGGCATCAGTATGCCCAAGGGGATTGCCGTGATAAAACGACTCTCCACTGTTTTGGCCGAACATCCTCTTCCACCTTATTTGGCGCAAATATTACTACGGTTACAGGCGCATTATCACTATCTGGTTGGGCAAATCACCGAGATTGAGACCGCACTGTCACAGGAAATCATTCAGGATGATACCGGACAACGGCTGATGACGATCCCCGGTATTGGTCCCATCACGGCGAGTGTGCTTTCCTCACCACTGGGTGATGGAAAACAATATTCTCGCAGCCGGGATTTTGCGGCCTCGACGGGTTTGGTTCCCCGCCAGTA
>NZ_CAWPHH010000102.1:0-897 GCF_963887965.1 Photorhabdus sp. RW14-46
TTTTATCCGAAATGGAGATCATTATCCTCGCTATGAAAATATTCATTACCGATGAACAAAAAGCCGAACTTGAACATCTCCATCACACCTGCCGTGATAAGAGGGAGTGTGATCGCATCAAAGCGGTCCTGCTGGCCTCTGAAGGCTGGAGTTCAGTGATGATCGCTCAGGCCCTGCGTCTTCATGAAATGACCGTTAACCGTCATATCAGCGATTACCTTAATCAAGGTAAACTTAAATCTGATAATGGGGGGTCTGATAGTTTGCTTTCCCGAGAACAAACTGATTTTTTAATCAATCACTTATCTCAACATCTTTTCCATCACACCCATGAAATCGTGGCCTATGTTGCTCAGCTCTGGAAGATTACCTTTAGCATTCCCGGCATGAATAAATGGCTACACCGTCAGGGTTTTTCTTATAAAAAACCTTGTGGCGTCCCTCATAAATTCGACGCAGAAAAACAGCGACAATTTATTGAATATTATGAGAATCTTAAAGTCACAGCGAAAGACGAACCCATCCTTTTTCTTGACGCTGTTCACCCGACTCAAGGCACCAAACTCGGTTATGGTTGGATGCGAAAAGGCGAGAAAAAAACAGTCAAAACAACAGGAAGCCGGACTCGCCTGAATATATTGGGCGCGCTCAACCTGAATGCCATTGGTCGTACGGTGTTCCAGGAATATCAAACCATCAATGACTACAATATTTGCTGTTTTTTCAATGAAATAAGAAAGTCTTATCCTGACTATCATCAAAAAATTCATCTTATTGTGGATGGAGCGGGTTACAACAAAGCTCATCTTGTTAAGGAGTGGGCTTATGTTAGCAATATTGAGTTACATTACCTTCCTCCCTATAGCCCAAATTTAAACCCAATAGAGCGATTATGGA
>NZ_CAWPHH010000103.1:0-896 GCF_963887965.1 Photorhabdus sp. RW14-46
CGCAGACCCTGGTCCATTGCGATTGGGGCAATCAGGGTAACTTTCATCTGAATGTTATCACCTGGCATCACCATTTCCACGCCTTCTGGCAGTTCAATGGTACCGGTCACGTCAGTTGTACGGAAGTAGAACTGTGGACGGTAGCCTTTGAAGAATGGCGTATGACGGCCACCTTCGTCTTTGCTCAGAATATAAACTTCTGATTCGAAAGTGGTGTGTGGCTTGATTGAACCCGGTTTCGCCAGTACCTGACCACGTTCGATTTCGTCACGCTTGGTACCACGCAGCAGAACACCGACGTTCTCACCTGCACGGCCTTCGTCCAGCAGTTTGCGGAACATTTCTACGCCAGTACAAGTGGTTTTAGTCGTGTCTTTGATACCCACGATTTCAACTTCTTCACCCACTTTAACAATACCGCGCTCTACACGACCGGTAACTACAGTACCACGGCCTGAAATAGAGAATACGTCTTCGATTGGCAGCAGGAATGGCTGGTCAATAGCACGCTCTGGCTCTGGAATGTAGCTATCCAGGGCCTCTGCCAGTTCGATGATTTTGGCTTCCCACTCTGCATCACCTTCCAGCGCTTTCAGAGCAGAACCACGGATGACTGGCGTGTCGTCGCCTGGGAAATCGTACTGAGACAGCAGCTCACGCACTTCCATCTCAACCAGTTCCAGCAGCTCTTCGTCGTCTACCATGTCACATTTGTTCAGGAACACGATGATGTAAGGAACGCCTACCTGACGGCCTAACAGGATGTGCTCACGCGTCTGTGGCATTGGACCGTCAGTCGCGGCAACTACCAGGATTGCGCCGTCCATCTGAGCCGCACCGGTGATCATGTTTTTCACGTAGTCGGCGTGGCCTGGGCAGTCAACGTGCGCATAGTG
>NZ_CAWPHH010000104.1:0-866 GCF_963887965.1 Photorhabdus sp. RW14-46
GCGGCGGGAAAGCCCGTGGTGTTGGATGAGTTTGTTTTTGCTTATGTGCCGGATTTAGATCCCACTCTTGCCATCAATCGCGATGAGACATTACCCGCAGAAAGTCATATTGTGCATCGTCAGGCTGTGAACAAAACAGGGTTAGCGAGTGAAAACGCGGTAGCCTACAGTGTCACATTGGGAACGGAAGTCGGTCATTTTGATTTTAACTGGATTGGCCTGATAAATAAGGCTTCTGGCATTATTGGCATGATTACCCATGCCCCAGCTCAGAAAAAAATTAAGACCGCGAACGGATTACAGGGAAATGTACTCACCCGCTCTTTCTTGCTGGAGTTTGAAGGGGCAGCCAAAGAGACCGCTATTATGACCACGGCGGAAACCTGGCAGATTGATTTTACCGCCCGTTTATCTGGCATCGATGAAATGCAGCGTCTGATGAATACCGACAGTTACGGTGAGGCGGCGTTTTTCGGTGATGGGTTTTCCGTGGTTTGTCGTGGTGACCAGTACACGGTCAAAAAGGGGCTGGCTTATATCGGCGGGTTGCGGGGTGAGTTGGCGTTTGACCAAACACTTAACCGCCTGCGCGATACCCGCGTTTATGCGGATTTTAGCTATCAAGGCAATGTGGTCAGCCAGTGGAAAACCGTTGTTCATATCGTCGTCGCCAATGATCTTAAAAACTACATCGATGCGGCAGGGTATCCGCATTATGTTTTTGCGGTTGCGGGGGTTGATGGTCACGGTGATGTGATGGATTTGCGCATTAAGGGGTCATTAAATGACCGTGATATTTCCGCCATTCATCAAGAGATTGATAGCGTGAAACGGGAATATGTGACTCAGCAGGCATTGGAAAGCGG
>NZ_CAWPHH010000105.1:0-813 GCF_963887965.1 Photorhabdus sp. RW14-46
AGCATGGTCGGTATCCCGGCTCAGGGTGGTGACATCCTGTTGCTGCTTGTCTTTATCCCGGATAATCAGGGCACCGTCGCTGACCGCGGCGTGAGTGGTGCTTTGGTCATGGCCTTCCCGGTTAGCGCCGCCCAGGGTATTGGCTGCCAGATTACTGAGGAACATGCCGCCGGCTGAACCCCCTGTGCTGATACTCGCACTATGGTGTTCGGTTTTAAAATCCGCTTTGTTTTTGATATCGCCAAAGCCCAGTGTGCCGGTATCGAGGGTGTTTTTGTCTTTGTCTGCGGTACTGGCAATGACTGCGCCATCAAGCTGAGTATGTTCCCCCACTTTGACCTGATAGCCGCCTTTGCCGGCAAACAGTCCGGTCTGCTCCTGTACGGAGTCAAAGTTGCTGTGGATTTTGTCGCGGCTGGCGCTGAGGTTCAATGAGCCGCCCGGTTGTGGACCGAGAGTAACACTGACACCGGCACTGGCGTTCTGCTGCTTCATATCGTAGCGGTTGCTGTCCTGCTCGCTGCTGAGCGTCAGGTGGCGTTTGACGTCGGCGGTAATCTGTTCGCCGCTGACCTGAGCGCCTTTGAGCGTGGCATCACGACCGGCATTGAGGGTGACGGTTTGCCCCGCATCCAGCGTAGTTTCGTTATGGCTGACGCCGTTACCGCTTTCACTGCCTTTACCTCGGTTGGTGCTGGCGGAGAGATTGATTCCCGTGCCCCCCGGTCCGGCAGTGAAACCGACGCCCAGTGAGCCACCGCGACTGCTGTTTTTGCCGGTGGTCTGTTCGGTGTTCTGGCTGGATGAGAGCTG
>NZ_CAWPHH010000106.1:0-791 GCF_963887965.1 Photorhabdus sp. RW14-46
TTCGGGTCTATACCCTGCAACTCTTTCGCCCAGTTAAGACTCGGTTTCCCTGCGGCTCCCCTATCCGGTTAACCTTGCTACAGAATATAAGTCGCTGACCCATTATACAAAAGGTACGCAGTCACCCTGATTAATCACGGCTCCCACTGCTTGTACGTACACGGTTTCAGGTTCTCTTTCACTCCCCTCGCCGGGGTTCTTTTCGCCTTTCCCTCACGGTACTGGTTCACTATCGGTCAGTCAGGAGTATTTAGCCTTGGAGGATGGTCCCCCCACCTTCAGACAGGATTTCTCGTGTCCCGCCTTACTCATCGAACTCACAGCCATACCATCTTCGAGTACGGGGCTGTCACCCTCTCTCGCCGGCCTTTCCAGACCGTTCCTCTGATGCTATCGCTGATGCAGGTTCTGGGCTCCTCCCCGTTCGCTCGCCGCTACTGGGGGAATCTCGGTTGATTTCTTTTCCTCGGGGTACTGAGATGTTTCAGTTCCCCCGGTTCGCCTCATTAACCTATGAATTCAGTTAATGATAGTGCAACTCATTGCACTGGGTTTCCCCATTCGGACATCGCCGGCTCTGTCGCTTCATATCAGCTCACCGACGCTTTTCGCAGATTAGCACGTCCTTCATCGCCTCTGACTGCCTAGGCATCCACCGTGTACGCTTAGTCGCTTAACCTCACAACCCGAAACTGTCTCGGACTGTTCAGCTTGAGAGACACCTCAACAATACCTCGGCGATATTATTGAGTATTTCAATTTTTCAGCTTGTTCCAGATTGTTAAAGAGCA
>NZ_CAWPHH010000107.1:0-770 GCF_963887965.1 Photorhabdus sp. RW14-46
CCCGCTTGACCGGCGGTGAGTTGAATCTGACCGGCTGCGGTCTGGCTGTCGCTCAGGTCAATCCGCTGACTGTGGATAGCCAGCGTATCGGCGGCCAGATTTTTGCCCTTAGCCTGAACGTGCTGCGCCGTCAGAGTCAATGAGCCGGGGCGGGTGGTGTTGCCGTTATCATCCAGTCCCGCGGCCCATACGCTGTCATGGCTGCTGTGTATCGTGCCCGCAGTAACGGTGGTATCGCCGCGGGCTTCCACCCGGCCCTGATTATTGAGCGCACCTTTAGCCTGTAAATTCACCGCCGATTGTGACAGCAATTTGCCGGTGTTAGTGACATCGGCAGACGAGGTTAATTGCAACGTATCCCGGCTGCTGAGGGTGCCGCGGTTCTCTATCCGGCCCTCGGCGGTGATATGGAACTCCCCGGCAGACGCGCCGATATTACCGGCATTGTGCACGCCCACCCCCGTTTCGGTGCCTATCAGCCTGATTTTATGGGCATACATGCCGCCCAGCGCCGCCACATCCAACGCAAACGCCGGGTGCTTTTCATCGTCAACCGATTTTTTCTTCATCTGCTGATGCGCCGCATCCACAATATTGCGCCCGGTGGTCACTTTCAGGTCTTGCGTATGTAATTTGGCGTTAATCGCCACGGAACGGGCGATAATATCGGTGTAACTTTGCTGTGTGCTGTCCATGCCGTGCCCGTCAATCCGCACTTCCCCCTGATTGACATCAAACCCTTTCAGCCGGCCTCGCTCCATCAGGGCTTG
>NZ_CAWPHH010000108.1:0-767 GCF_963887965.1 Photorhabdus sp. RW14-46
AAGACATAAACTCCATGAATAGATAAATTGTGTAATTTAGCATTGTCATCAACAAAAGCAATCGGGTTGAATTCTCTATGTTCTCTTAATATGGGTAACAGTTGCCGGCCAGATTCTCCTGCTCCGTATATGATAACCGGAGCACCTTTATATTTTAGTAAATTACGTAGCGTTCTATAGATAAATCTTGTACCGCAGAGTGAGATAACCAGAAAAGAGAAGTAGATAATCGGTACAGTTCTGGGTAAAAAGGCTTGTTGGTATAAGGAAATTGCAGTCAATAGTAGAGTAGATAGAAATGAACCAATAATGGCCCATTTCAATATACTCATGTTGACATATTTTAATATCGATCTATAAAAGCCAATTCTTAAGAAAATAAATAGTGTGAAAGGTATGGTGAATATAATGGTTAACCAATGCTGTAAACTGTAAATGGGCACTTCTCTATCAAGGCGTAGCCACATGCTCAGCCAGTATGAAATAATAATGATAAATATATCTACAATCAGAAGGACGATGGTTTTAATTAATCTGTCTTGGTTGAAAAATATTCTCTTGTTCATAATGGTTAATTACCTAAAAACTACTTTGTAAATTGTTTTGAAAATAATCTTCAGGTCATAGAAAAATGACTTTTTATCTATGTATTCTAAGTAGTACTTGGCTTTTATCGGCATAATAATATCGATATAAGCCTGATGAGGATCTTTATATTGGCTTAATATCTGGTTTTCATCGATCATTTCTATAGAAGCCAAATCTGT
>NZ_CAWPHH010000109.1:0-749 GCF_963887965.1 Photorhabdus sp. RW14-46
TATCATAATTTTCTATAAAGAACCAATTTCTCATGTCACTGAGATCATCAACATTACTAAAGTCAAGAAAATCGTTTTTTTCAGGTTTAATATTAGAAAGGAGATAAAGATCTCTTATATTGAGCATATTATGAGATCTGGCAACTAAATCGCCTTTATTAGTCTTTATGGTAGCAGATCTATTTTCAATAAGATGACTTTTATCTCCTTGTGCATTTTTCTGTATCCACATATTATCGTTGGCTTGCAACAAGGCTTTATTTCCGCTATTACGTACGGTATCGCCAAATATTCGAATATCCCGGCCAGCAGTCACGCTTCCTTTATTATCCAACGTGGTATTTTCCAGAATAATATCCCGTCCCGCCTGCACGTTAATATTGGGCGCAATATGGGTTTCTTTGCCAATAACATTCAGGTCCGTTTTAGCCTTAATATTGCCCAGTTCAATTTTGCCATTGGCGTTTAAAGTAATATCACGCTGGTCACTGATTAAATTTTTCAGATTAACACCAACGCCCTCTTCAGTGGCAACCAGTCGGATTTTATTGGCATACATGCCACCTAACGCTTTGGTGTCAACGGCTAATTGGGGTTTAGCGCCTTCGCCAGCGACAGGTTTAACTGTGCCGTCTTTTAAACTGATTCGGTTAGCGCCTTGTGTCAGAGACAGGTTATTGGCCTGAATTTTTCCATTTAATTCCGTTGCCCGGCTGATAATATCGACATAATCCGTCGCCTTGCCATCT
>NZ_CAWPHH010000110.1:0-749 GCF_963887965.1 Photorhabdus sp. RW14-46
TATCATAATTTTCTATAAAGAACCAATTTCTCATGTCACTGAGATCATCAACATTACTAAAGTCAAGAAAATCGTTTTTTTCAGGTTTAATATTAGAAAGGAGATAAAGATCTCTTATATTGAGCATCTTATGAGATCTGGCAACTAAATCGCCTTTATTAGTCTTTATGGTAGCAGATCTATTTTCAATAAGATGACTTTTATCTCCTTGTGCATTTTTCTGTATCCACATATTATTATTGGCTTGCAGCAAGGCTTTATTACCGCTATTACGCACAGTATCGACAAATATCCGCATATCCCGGCCAGCAGTCACGCTACCTTTATTATCCAGCGTGGTGTTTTCCAGAATAATATCCCGTCCCGCCTGCACGCTAATATTGGGCACAATATGGGTTTCTTTGCCAATAACATTCAGGTCCGTTTTAGCCTTAATATTGCCCAGTTCAATTTTTCCATTGGCGTTTAAAGTAATATCACGCTGGTCACTGATTAAATTTTTCAGATTAACACCAACGCCCTCTTCAGTGGCAACCAGTCGGATTTTATTGGCATACATGCCGCCTAACGCTTTGGTATCAACAGCTAATTGGGGTTTAGCGCCTTCGCCAGCGACAGGTTCAACTGTGCCGTCTTTTAAACTGATTCGGTTAGCGCCTTGTGTCAGAGACAGGTTATTGGCCTGAATTTTTCCATTTAATTCCGTTGCCCGGCTGATAATATCGACATAATCCGTCGCCTTGCCATCT
>NZ_CAWPHH010000111.1:0-738 GCF_963887965.1 Photorhabdus sp. RW14-46
ATGCCACGCTCAAAGGCGCTCAGGTCAGCGGCGAACAGATTACTGCCGACGTCAAACGCCACCTGACACTCAGCAGCGAGCAGGACAGCAACCGCTACGATATGAAGCAGCAGAACGTCAGTGCCGGCGTCAGTGTTACTCTCGGTCCACAACCGGGCGGCTCATTGAACCTCAGCGCCAGCCGCGACAAAATCCACAGCAACTTTGACTCCGTACAGGAACAAACCGGACTGTTTGCCGGCAAAGGCGGCTATCAGGTAAAAGTGGGTGAACACACCCAGCTTGACGGCGCAGTCATTGCCAGTACCGCAGATAAAGACAAAAACACCCTCGATACCGGCACGCTGGGCTTTGGTGATATCAAAAACAAAGCAGATTTTAAAACCGAACACCATAGTGCGAGTATCAGCACAGGGGGTTCAGCCGGCGGCATGTTCCTCAGTAATCTGGCAGCCAACACCCTGGGCGGCGCTAACCGGGAAGGCCACGCCCAAAGCACCACTCACGCCGCGGTCAGTGACGGTGCCCTGATTATCCGGGATAAAGACAAGCAGCAACAGGATGTCACCACCCTGAGCCGGGATACCGACCATGCTAACAATGCCCTCAGCCCTATCTTTGACAAAGAGAAAGAGCAGCAACGGCTGAAACAGGCCCAACTGATTGGCGAAATCAGTGCGCAGGTGATTGATATCGCCGGCACCGAAGGGGCCATTATCGCCACCAAAGCAGCCAACG
>NZ_CAWPHH010000112.1:0-727 GCF_963887965.1 Photorhabdus sp. RW14-46
CTAACACCGATGATCATCTTTGATCACAGCCGTTACAGACTAAAAGTGTGGCGCAATAAAGCACCGCTGGATGTGCTGGCCTTTACCGGGCAGGAAGCCTTAAGCCAGCCGTTTCGCTATGCCATTGAATTCACCAGTGCGGAGAAAGGGATTGAACCGGCACAGATGCTGATGCAGCAAGCCTCATTTACCCTGACCTCGCCTGCGATTAATCCGGGGATACGGTGGATGCCGGTTGTGCCGCCGGAGCCGCTGCGCTCGGTTTACGGGGTGATCAGCGGCTTTAAACTGCTCTCCACTTCGCGGGACGAAAGCCGTTACGAAGTGACGCTGGAGCCCCGGCTGGCGCTGCTGGCGAGAAGCCATCAATACGCTATTTACCAAAAACTGTCCGTGCCGGAGATTGTGGAGAAAATCCTGCGGGAGCGACATGGTTTTCGCGGGCAGGACTTCCTGTTCAGTCTGGCGTACAGCTACCCGAGGCGGGAACAGGTGATGCAGTATGGCGAAGATGACCTGCGCTTTATCCAACGCCTGCTGGCGGAAGTGGGTATCTGGTACAAAGTGACGGCGGATGACCGGTTAAAGATCGATGTGGTGGAGTTTTACGACGACCAGCGTGACTACCAGTTCAATGTCTACCTGCCTGCCCGCAATCCGTCAGGTATGCACGGCGAGGAGGACGCGGTGGTGTGGGGCATGGAGACCGCGTATCAGGTGGTGGAGG
>NZ_CAWPHH010000113.1:0-726 GCF_963887965.1 Photorhabdus sp. RW14-46
ATCACTGACTTTTTAACACTTAAATTAAACAAAAGGGATAGTACGATGAGTAAACGCAACAACTCGGTGGCGAGAGGCACGAGTTATCTTTTAATTTACCTGACGGCAATTCAGCCGCTACACCCGGCGATTGCCGCGGGGATCACACCGGATAATAACCATACGCAGGTACAAAACCAAAGCAACGTTCCGGTTGTCAATATTGCCACGCCGAATGACGCGGGGATATCCCACAACACCTATAAAGCGTTCAATGTCGATACTCAAGGCGCTGTACTCAATAACGCCACGCAAGCGGCTCAATCACAACTGGCGGGGCAACTTAACGCTAACCCTAATCTGCATGGAAAAGCGGCGGAACTGATTATTAATGAAGTGACCGGCAGCGGACAATCTAACCTGCAAGGCCAATTGGAGATTTTCGGCAATAAAGCCAATGTGATGATTGCCAACCCCAACGGCATTACTTGTGATGGCTGTGGCTTTATTAATACTTCGAGTGCAACACTGACCACGGGTAAACCGCAATTTGATAAACAGGGTGCGTTGGAAGCATTGGAAGTTAAAACAGGCCAAATCACCATTGGCGGTAAAGGGTTAGATGGCAAGGCGACGGATTATGTCGATATTATCAGCCGGGCAACGGAATTAAATGGAAAAATTCAGGCCAATAACCTGTCTCTGACACAAGGCGCTAACCGAATCAGTTTAAAAGACGGCACAGTT
>NZ_CAWPHH010000114.1:0-696 GCF_963887965.1 Photorhabdus sp. RW14-46
CGGTGCCCGGTACTGAGTGATAAGGGTTTATTGGCAAAATCGAAGAACGCGAAGGCGACCTGATCTATTGACGAGGCCAGCGCATGCGGTTTGCCCGGCACGAAGGGGCCATCGATCCGGTAGAGCAGGCGTGAATTTTGAAATACCGCGTCATCACCGGAACAGGTGCTGTTTATCCCGATCTGTCTGGCCGACGCCAGTGTCTCTCCCGCCTGTTTACCGGCTCTTTTCACCGTTCCCCAATCCACCGATGACGGAGTAAGCACTACTGCACAGGTGGACGGCTTTTTGACCGGTGAAAGGATAACCGTGGTCCACAGGGGGGTCGGTATGCTGCTGGAACCCGATACGGCCGTTGAAGCCCAGCCGATAGAGCCCACAGATAAATAACTTCCACCGGGTTTTGCATTGAAATTCCCGTCGCGGTCCGGGTAAATGGCTCCGGTCACTGAGCGAACACTGATATCAACCAGACCGTTGGCATCCGGGACGCAGGGAAGGTTAACGCCAGCATTTCCTTTGACCAGACTGGCTGATTGATAAGTATTGGGTGAACCATGCGTCTGGCAAGAGAGTGACGATTGCCCGATATCAACCATAAAGTCGCCAGCCTTGCCGACCCGGACGCTACCCGGTGACGACGAAGAGATCAATGAGTCGGTCCCCGATCCCACGGTGTAGGCCATAAACTGGGTC
>NZ_CAWPHH010000115.1:0-696 GCF_963887965.1 Photorhabdus sp. RW14-46
ATCAGGCCCGCCAGATGTGGATGGTGGTGGCCGAGATAGCGCGGGCCGGACGGGGAAGAACCGGACGCCGCGCTCATCGCTCCGCTTCACCGCAGCGTTGTTGCCGGCTGACTGCGCTACGGTTTGGGGTGTTATTCGCCCTTGGCGGGATTTCGCTCACCGCACAGGCGGCGATTGTGGCCGACGGACAGGCCACGGGACGTCAGCAGCCAACCATTATTCGCAGCGCCAACGGCACGCCGCAGGTCAATATCCAGACGCCGGGCGCCGACGGCGTTTCCCACAATACCTATCGCCAGTTTGATGTGGATAAACAGGGAGTTATCCTCAATAACAGCCATCAGGCCACCCAGACGCAACTCGGCGGCATGGTGGCCGGCAATCCGTGGTTAGCCAAAGGGGACGCCAGCGTTATTCTTAACGAGGTCAACAGCCATGATCCCAGTCGTCTCAATGGCTGGATTGAAGTGGCCGGGCATAAGGCCGAGGTGATTATTGCCAACCCGGCGGGCATCACCTGTAACGGTTGCGGGTTCATTAACTCACATCGCACCACGCTCACTACCGGGCAAGCCCTGATGGAGCGAGGCCGGCTGAAAGGGTTTGATGTCAATCAGGGGGAAGTGCGGATTGACGGGCACGGCATGGACAGCACACAGCAAAGTTACACCGATATTATCGCCCGTTCCGTGGCGA
>NZ_CAWPHH010000116.1:0-696 GCF_963887965.1 Photorhabdus sp. RW14-46
ATCAGGCCCGCCAGATGTGGATGGTGGTGGCCGAGATAGCGCGGGCCGGACGGGGAAGAACCGGACGCCGCGCTCATCGCTCCGCTTCACCGCAGCGTTGTTGCCGGCTGACTGCGCTACGGTTTGGATTGTTGTTAGCCTTTGGCGGGGTTTCGCTCACCACACAGGCGGCGATTGTGGCCGACGGACAGGCACCGGGGCGTCAGCAGCCGACTATTATTCGCAGCGCCAACGGCACGCCGCAGGTCAATATCCAGACGCCGGGCGCCGATGGCGTTTCCCACAATACCTACCGTCAGTTTGACGTGGATAAACAGGGAGTTATCCTCAATAACAGCCATCAGGCTACGCAGACGCAACTCGGCGGCATGGTAGCGGGCAATCCGTGGTTAGCCAAAGGGGACGCCAGCGTTATTCTTAACGAAGTCAACAGTCGTGACCCCAGTCAACTCAATGGCTGGATTGAAGTCGCCGGCCATAAAGCCGAGGTGATTATTGCCAACCCGGCGGGTATCACCTGTAACGGTTGCGGGTTCATTAACTCACATCGCACCACGCTCACTACCGGACAAGCCCTGATGGAGCGAGGCCGGCTGAAAGGGTTTGATGTCAATCAGGGGGAAGTGCGGATTGACGGGCACGGCATGGACAGCACACAGCAAAGTTACACCGATATTATCGCCCGTTCCGTGGCGA
>NZ_CAWPHH010000117.1:0-641 GCF_963887965.1 Photorhabdus sp. RW14-46
GCTAGAGTAATCTGGAAGAAAAAGCCTCCAGGTATTCCTACGAACGGAAATACAACTCACACAATTGTGGATGATGAAAACTATGTTCAGCCTTATCCCGAATATGAAATTAACTATGTGATACCAGCACCCATTCGTGTCTATGTTGACGTCTCACTTGCTAATAGCGATTACCTTCCTGCTGATATTGAAACACAGGTTAAGTCAGCTATAGCGCAAGCATTTAACGGAGAAGACGGTGGAACCCGAGCAAGAATAGCATCTACATTATTTGCTGGTAGATATTATTCAGGCGTTTATAACATAGATACATCGAGTGTTGATATTTACAATATTACGCTTAGCCGTGACGGTATTACTTATTCAACATCAATTAGTTTTAGTATTGATGAAATCCCAGCGCTCGACGTTGATAATATATCTGTGAAATTAGTAGGTTCATAAATGGAAAATGTGGGAGCAACTATTCTTGCTCAGTATGCCGCTAGTCCAAAACTCAACTCACTTATTCGAAGTTTCAATGCCGCTGTTTCCTCTGTTGAATTTATTAATACATTTTACGATCTGATTTGGAATATTGACACAGCAAATACTTACGGGCTGGATGTGTGGGGAAAAATAGTGAATGTCAGCAGGCGGCT
>NZ_CAWPHH010000118.1:0-609 GCF_963887965.1 Photorhabdus sp. RW14-46
CTGACCACTTTGTGGCTCATGACTGGGGTGAAGTCGTAACAAGGTAACCGTAGGGGAACCTGCGGTTGGATCACCTCCTTACCTGAGATAGGTTGAGTGCAGTGCTCACACAGATTGTCTGATGAAAGAAGAGAATAACGTTATCGTGATAGGCTTGTAGCTCAGGTGGTTAGAGCGCACCCCTGATAAGGGTGAGGTCGGTGGTTCAAGTCCACTCAGGCCTACCAACTCTGCTTATCCCTGGGTCTTCCAGACGCTGCGTGACTCATGTGCTCGCGCACACTGCGTTACTCGCGTTGAAATCCCCGGCGGCTAAGCGAGTTGACTGCACAGGCGATGACGGTCTATTTCTGTATGGGGCTATAGCTCAGCTGGGAGAGCGCCTGCCTTGCACGCAGGAGGTCAGCGGTTCGATCCCGCTTAGCTCCACCATATTCAACCTAATTCAGAGTATATTGGCGACAGTATGCTGCGAATTATTTTGCTCTTTAACAATCTGGAACAAGCTGAAAAATTGAAATACTCAATAATATCGCCGAGGTATTGTTGAGGTGTCTCTCAAGCTGAACAGTCCGAGACAGTTTCGGGTTGTGAGGTTAAGCGACTAAG
>NZ_CAWPHH010000119.1:0-603 GCF_963887965.1 Photorhabdus sp. RW14-46
AACCTGCGACAAATTGATTAAAAGTCAACTGCTCTACCGACTGAGCTAACGATCCATCTGGGAAATTGGTTTTGAATGAAGCTCTAAGATGGTGGGTCGTGCAGGATGACTCGGCCTACGGCCTCGCACTTCGGGCCAGCGCTTACGCGCTGTTGTCTCGCTTCGCTCGGCTCGAACCTGCGACCAATTGATTAAAAGTCAACTACTCTACCGACTGAGCTAACGACCTATCTGGGAAATTGGTTTTGAATGAAGCTCTAAGATGGTGGGTCGTGCAGGATGACTCGGCCTACGGCCTCGCACTTCGGGCCAGCGCTTACGCGCTGTTGTCTCGCTTCGCTCGGCTCGAACCTGCGACCAATTGATTAAAAGTCAACTACTCTACCGACTGAGCTAACGACCTATCTGGGAAATTGGTTTTGAATGAAGCTCTAAGATGGTGGGTCGTGCAGGATGACTCGGCCTACGGCCTCGCACTTCGGGCCAGCGCTTACGCGCTGTTGTCTCGCTTCGCTCGGCTCGAACCTGCGACCAATTGATTAAAAGTCAACTACTCTACCGACTGAGCTAACGACCTATCTGGGAAATTGGTTTTGAATGAAG
>NZ_CAWPHH010000120.1:0-598 GCF_963887965.1 Photorhabdus sp. RW14-46
TCGTCAATTATTTATTCCATCTCCGTAAATAACCATGCAGATTATAACCATCAAAACAGTACAAGTAAATAAAATAATAACACCTTACTTTTTTGGCAATGAAATTATAACCAATAAAACTTATTAATAAAAATAATTCTTGAACAGTGAACTATAATATAATGAATATCTATTACCCCGCAGTAAAAAAGGCTCACCGATTCTGTGAGCCTTTTTTATTATTCATTTTAACTTTTATTTTTGCGAATTAATTATGCAAACTGCACCTTACCCACAGTGGTATCTGCCCACGCCGTTGCCATGACTATTTTCTCCTGACTCGCCAGATTGTCAATAAAGCCATTATCTCCCACGGTGGGCGCAAAACTGCTCATTGCCTGGATTAGGGTATCAACCGCATTATCTGACAGCGCAGTAAACTCCCGCTCCCCCGAGGCATTCTTATCCCTCATCTGCACCACCAGTTTGGCTCGGTTACCATTAAAGTAATCACTAAAGGTGACTGACCCTGTTGATTCAAAGACGCCCTGCGCAGTTTTATCCTCAATATGACGGTTTACTGATAACACCAGATCATATCCACTGCGCTGGAACCACA
>NZ_CAWPHH010000121.1:0-582 GCF_963887965.1 Photorhabdus sp. RW14-46
GGGGTCAGACAGGCATGGGTCACTGCCTGTTGCTCCAGATAATGCCAGAGACGAAGCGGGTCCTGCCGGACGATATCGACTGCGATAACCAGACAGGCCCCACTTCCCAACGCCATCATGATTTCCCAAACACTGGCATCAAAGCTCAATGAGGCAAACTGCAACATCCGGCTATCCGAGTGAATGTCAAACTGGACAATTTTATCCCGGACAAGATTGATTAGCCCACGATGCTCAACCATCACACCTTTTGGTGTACCGGTTGAACCTGATGTGTAAATCACATACGCCAGATGCTGTGCAGTCAGTGCGGTCACTTGCGGGTTACTGTCCGGCTTATCAGGCAGCGTATTCGGATCCAGTACCGTGAGTCCTGACAGTGCTTCCTCACCCAATGCGGCACATCCGACATTGTCCGCCAGCAAAATAGCCGGTGCTGCATCGGTCAAAATATGTGCCAAACGTTCCCCTGGATAAGCCGGGTCCAATGGAACATAGGCACCACCCGCTTTCAACACCGCCAGCAAGCCCACAATCATCGTCGGTGAACGTGTCACGCAAATCGCTACTCGCTGGTCTGGC
>NZ_CAWPHH010000122.1:0-577 GCF_963887965.1 Photorhabdus sp. RW14-46
CGGTTACCATTAAAGTAATCACTAAAGGTGACTGACCCTGTTGATTCAAAGACGCCCTGCGCAGTTTTATCCTCAATATGACGGTTTACTGATAACACCAGATCATATCCACTGCGCTGGAACCACAGGTTTTGCCCGTCAATATCGTTAAAAACAATCATATCTTCCGCATTGATATCATCAACCTGACTGTCAATGACCTGACCACTGACCACAAAACTGTCTACTCCTGCGCCCCCCCGGAAGTAGTTCTGGTATCCCCCCAGCACCAGCAGATCCTGACCTTCACCGCCGTCAAACTGGCTGAATTTCGACATTGTGGCCGCTATCAGGTGGTCATCACCTTCTCCGCCATTAATTACCGCATGATAGCCCATCAGTTTAATAACATCGTCACCCGCGTTACCGTCAATCTGGTTGTCATTACCAAACACCCGACCAAAGTCATGGCCTTCACCCAGCTCAACCCGGTTGTTATTCCCGATGGTCACGGCATAATCCTGACCTTCCCCGGTCTCCACCCGGTTGTAGTTGCCGGAGGTAACAACGTAGTCGTCCCCGTTACCGGCATCAATCA
>NZ_CAWPHH010000123.1:0-577 GCF_963887965.1 Photorhabdus sp. RW14-46
CGGTTACCATTAAAGTAATCACTAAAGGTGACTGACCCTGTTGATTCAAAGACGCCCTGCGCAGTTTTATCCTCAATATGACGGTTTACTGATAACACCAGATCATATCCACTGCGCTGGAACCACAAGTCTTGCCAGTGAATATCGTTAAAAACAATCATATCTTCCGCATTGATATCATCAACCTGACTGTCAATGACCTGACCACTGACCACAAAGCTGTCTACTCCTGCGCCCCCCCGGAAGTCGTTCTGGTATCCCCCCAGCACCAGCAGATCCTGACCTTCACCGCCGTCAAACTGGCTGAATTTCGATATTGTGGCCGCTATCAGGTGGTCATCACCTTCTCCGCCATTAATTACCGCATGATAGCCCATCAGTTTAATCACATCGTGACCCGCGTTACCGTCAATCTGGTTGTCATTACCAAACACCCGACCAAAGTCATGACCTTCACCCAGCTCAACCCGGTTGTTATTCCCGATGGTCACGGCATAATCCTGACCTTCCCCGGTCTCCACCCGGTTGTAGTTGCCGGAGGTAACAACGTAGTCGTCCCCGTTACCGGCATCAATCA
>NZ_CAWPHH010000124.1:0-572 GCF_963887965.1 Photorhabdus sp. RW14-46
GTGCCGCTGTTGGTGATATCGCCCTGACTGTTGAGCGCCACGGTATTCCCGGCGAGTAAACTGCCATCACTGCGCAGGTCGCCCTGACGGACGCGCGCATAAACCTGCGGCACGGTGACCACCTCGGTAGTGCCATCCGGCAAAGTCACGGTTTGGTTAGTCAGCCAGATAATGTCTGAGGTCAGCAGCGCCATCTGTGCCGGGCTTAAGGCGACGCCCGGCGTTAATTGCTGCTGTTTTCCAAAAGCGACACCGGCATCCATCAGCGCTTTAAACTGCGCTTCGTCGTTATTGTAGCCCGGCAGATAGCGCCGGCCGGTCAGTTGGGTGATTTGGTCCCGCACCAGCCGCTGTTCGTAGAACCCATCGCCCAGACGTTTGTGGACCAGCGCCGGGTCATGCGTTAACTGTTGCCGCATGTAGTCCGAACCCAGCCACGGTTTGTACTGGGTAAATTTCGGGTCGGTCTCCACCAGATAGTGGCTGTCACTGCCCGGTTGCATGGTATACAGGCTGTTATTCGGCAAACGCGTATCGGGCGTCACCACGCGTATCACCGGGTCGACAGTTTG
>NZ_CAWPHH010000125.1:0-546 GCF_963887965.1 Photorhabdus sp. RW14-46
ATGGTGTTGTTTTTGTTCCGGGGTATATCGGCTACGGCTCATGGTGTCAGTCTCCAGGTGAAGATAAGGAAGCAGTAGCGTGCATGGGCCGGAGAGGAAGAACAAGGTGAGATGACCGGACGTTTACAGAGAAGGATGTTAAACACTGAACGTTTGTGGGGCGGTGATGCAGAAAACCCCGTCCCAACCATCATGGGGCTGGGGGTGTCACTGCTCTTTTTATTGACCGCATTACCCCTCCAGGCGGCTGAGACTTATCAGGACTGCGGGACTGAACTGGGGAGTAAGGTTAGCAATGTCACCGGCTATGCCATGATGCCGAACAATAAAGATAAGCGTGATTATTCACGGGATGAAATCGTGGGTTATACCACCAGCGGCCCTTTTGACCGGTCGACAACCTGCCGCGTTCCCCCCGAGACCCAGTTTATGGCCTACACCGTGGGATCGGGGACCGACTCATTGATCTCTTCGTCGTCACCGGGTAGCGTCCGGGTCGGCAAGGCTGGCGACTTTATGGTTGATATCGGGCAATCGTCACTCTCT
>NZ_CAWPHH010000126.1:0-541 GCF_963887965.1 Photorhabdus sp. RW14-46
CAGCCTGACCGGTATGCCCGATGAGATATCGCCTGTCTCGCTTTGACGTCCGGGGCGCCCCCAAAGCGAGGTTAGCCCCAACCGTGAAAGAGCGAGGTGAACAGATGAGTAATTTGGAGAGAGAAGGATGTTAAACACTGAACGTTTGTGGGGCGGTGAGGCAGAAAACCCCGTCCCAACCATCATGGGGCTGGGGGTGTCACTGCTCTTTTTATTGACCGCATTACCCCTCCAGGCGGCTGAGACTTATCAGGACTGCGGGACTGAACTGGGGAATAAAGTTAGCAATGTCTCCGGCTATGCCATGATGCCGAACAATAATAAAGATAAGCGTGATTATTCACGGGATGAAATCGTGGGTTACACCACCAGCGGCCCTTTTGACCGGTCAACCACCTGCCGCGTTCCCCCCGGGACCCAGTTTATGGCCTACACCGTGGGATCGGGGACCGACTCATTGATCTCTTCGTCGTCACCGGGTAGCGTCCGGGTCGGCAAGGCTGGCGACTTTATGGTTGATATCGGGCAATCGTCACTCTCT
>NZ_CAWPHH010000127.1:0-509 GCF_963887965.1 Photorhabdus sp. RW14-46
CGCAGCACGTTCAGGCTAAGGGCAAAAATCTGGCCGCCGATACGCTGGCTATCCACAGTCAGCGGATTGACCTGAGCGACAGCCAGACCGCAGCCGGTCAGATTCAACTCACCGCCGGTCAAGCGGGCATCAGTACCGCTCGCGCCAGCGTCAACGCCGACCGTTTGACCGCAAAAACGCCGGGCCAGTTTAACAACGACGGCGGCCAGTTAGTGGCGAGGGCAATCCACCTCACAACGCCGGATTTATCCAATCAGCAGGGAAAAATTAACCAGACCGGTACCGGTGAACTGATGCTCCATACCCGCACCCTGAATAACCGTGAGGGGACCGTGTTCAATCAGGGGAAATTGACCCTCACCACTGACCGGCTCGACAACCATCAGGGCACTATTGCCAGTCAGGGCGAGGACCTGCATCTCACCGCGCATCAGGCCGATAACAACCAGGGAACGGTGCAACTGGCAGGCAACGGGAAACTGTCGCTCAACACGCAACGGTGGCTGGGT
>NZ_CAWPHH010000128.1:0-481 GCF_963887965.1 Photorhabdus sp. RW14-46
CTTGAGGCTCAGATCTTCCATTTCCTTCGTGATCTGTTTGCAGTCGCCGCGTCCCTCACACCCTTTGGCTCTGGCCGCAAAGTCATCTATCTGATCCGCGCTCAGAGAGTTATTCTCAATAACAACCCATTCCATTGCGACGTTGATTACCGAACACCAATTTTCCCTGCGCACTCAGTCAGTTACAACCCATTTTTTCCAATGTGCGTTCACCGCCGAACCCAAAACCCCCTGACGCGCTTTTCGCCCCCGAAGGCCGGTTTTTCCCGCCGCGCTCTGGTCAGTGTAGCGCCTTTTTCGGCAACGGGCGAACGTCGCCCAACTTGTTTGGGCGGCGGGCGTCCGTTCTGCGGGCGCGCGCAGCCAGTCGCAGCAGGGTTGGGGCGGGGGGAAGTCAATGAGCGGAGGCCGCAGGCCGACCTGCCTTCAGGGTTGTTGGCCGGACGTTGGCACGGCAGCTAAAGAAGAACACGGGTTTTTG
>NZ_CAWPHH010000129.1:0-441 GCF_963887965.1 Photorhabdus sp. RW14-46
CTGACCACTTTGTGGCTCATGACTGGGGTGAAGTCGTAACAAGGTAACCGTAGGGGAACCTGCGGTTGGATCACCTCCTTACCTGAGATAGGTTGAGTGCAGTGCTCACACAGATTGTCTGATGAAAATAGAGTGCAAATGAGTCTGCGAAGCTGACCTGCGGGTCCCCTTCGTCTAGAGGCCTAGGACACCGCCCTTTCACGGCGGTAACAGGGGTTCGAATCCCCTAGGGGACGCCATATTGCGGGATGACGGGTGAAAGGCGTTGTCAGGTTATCTTTAAGCGGATTTAGGTGAATCTGTTTAGCGATAGATGCTCTTTAACAATCTGGAACAAGCTGAAAAATTGAAATACTCAATAATATCGCCGAGGTATTGTTGAGGTGTCTCTCAAGCTGAACAGTCCGAGACAGTTTCGGGTTGTGAGGTTAAGCGACTAAG
>NZ_CAWPHH010000130.1:0-439 GCF_963887965.1 Photorhabdus sp. RW14-46
TGCAAGTCTGGCCCGGATGAAGGCAAGTCGGAGTCAAGTCTGCCCCAAGTCAGGGCCAAGTCGGGTTCGCCAAAACCGGCGGCAAGCCGCAGTGACAAAGGGCTGAACGGTTCGCAAGTCGGGCCAGTCTGAAAAGGACTGTTCCGGCCCCCTAAAAATCAGGCCGTCGTACCGTACTGCCCCTTCATCAATGAACCCGAAAGCCAGAAAGGAAAGTGTGAATATGACGGGTGCAAGTCTGGCTCAAATGAAGGCAAGTCAGGGTCAAGTCTGCCCCAAGTCGGGGTCAAGTCTGGTTCGCCAAAACCGGCTGCAAGCCGCAGTGACAAAGGGCTGAACGGTTCGCAAGTCGGGCCAGCCTGAAAAGGACTGTTCCGGCCACCTAAGAATCACGCCATCGTACCGTAGTGATGTATCACACACTGATAACACTAACCGC
>NZ_CAWPHH010000131.1:0-419 GCF_963887965.1 Photorhabdus sp. RW14-46
TCCAGTACTAGTATGGCCCGGGGGATCCTACGTTCCAAATGCAGCGAGCTCGTATAACCCTTTAAGAGTTGCTCTTTTTGTTTGGTAAGTTGCAAATCGAAGTTTTAGATTGAGTTCTACGTCGAGCGGCCGCGATATCCTGCAGATGCATCCAGTACTAGTATGGCCCGGGGGATCCTTATCTGTCAAAACCGCTAATGTCCGTTCTAAGACCGTCTGGAGAACACTTGCCCATCAGTGCTTTTGAACCTTTTTTTCACAGGTCCCTTCCGATTACACTGAGAAGCTGACCACACCTGCTAGAAGATGGAGGTATGCAGCCCGTTAGTAGGAGTAATACTACCCAGCTTATAACCCTCAAACGTAGGGCAGATGGCGGCCGCGATATCCTGCAGATGCATCCAGTACTAGTATGGCCC
>NZ_CAWPHH010000132.1:0-418 GCF_963887965.1 Photorhabdus sp. RW14-46
CTGGGAAATTGGTTTTGAATGAAGCTCTAAGATGGTGGGTCGTGCAGGATGACTCGGCCTACGGCCTCGCACTTCGGGCCAGCGCTTACGCGCTGTTGTCTCGCTTCGCTCGGCTCGAACCTGCGACAAATTGATTAAAAGTCAACTGCTCTACCGACTGAGCTAACGATCCATCTGGGAAATTGGTTTTGAATGAAGCTCTAAGATGGTGGGTCGTGCAGGATGACTCGGCCTACGGCCTCGCCCTTCGGGCCAGCGCTTACGCGCTGTTGTCTCGCTTCGCTCGGCTCGAACCTGCGACCAATTGATTAAAAGTCAACTACTCTACCGACTGAGCTAACGACCTATCTGGGAAATTGGTTTTGAATGAAGCTCTAAGATGGTGGGTCGTGCAGGATGACTCGGCCTACGGCCTCGC
>NZ_CAWPHH010000133.1:0-417 GCF_963887965.1 Photorhabdus sp. RW14-46
ATTCCAAACGCACGGGTCGAGTCGGATGGGAACGACTTTGGGAAGGCTGGTTTCGGCTGCAAACCCTGATAGAGGGCTATTTGCTGGCTAAATCAGTTGATTTGGAGATCTGATCAAGAGACAGGTTGGGGCGGGGGGAAGTCAATGAGCGGAGGCCGCAGGCCGACTTGCCTTTAGGGGGGTTGGCCCAACGGTTGCAGGGCAGCTAAAGAAGAACTTAGAGTTGCCGATGTCCGGCTCAGTCGGTTAGAGCATAAGGCGCAGCCTTGTGCGCCACACCCGCCAATGCTGACCCGCGGGGGCGCAAGACATAATGCCAATTATACGCATTAAGCCGCTCATCAATGCTCAGGCGGTTGCCCGGGCTCACCGGCGCAGTGCGTATAATTCCCTCGCATTATGTTCAATAGGCGTTGG
>NZ_CAWPHH010000134.1:0-375 GCF_963887965.1 Photorhabdus sp. RW14-46
TTCGGGTCTATACCCTGCAACTCTTTCGCCCAGTTAAGACTCGGTTTCCCTGCGGCTCCCCTATCCGGTTAACCTTGCTACAGAATATAAGTCGCTGACCCATTATACAAAAGGTACGCAGTCACCCCACCCCAAAACGCTCCACTGCTTGATTTGTGTGTTGGGCGTCGCTGCCGCTCCGCCAACCGCCATCAGTGCTGCCGTTACGCATTTTGTGCACCACGCAAAGCGAAACGCTTTGGTGGTGGGGCTCCCACTGCTTGTACGTACACGGTTTCAGGTTCTCTTTCACTCCCCTCGCCGGGGTTCTTTTCGCCTTTCCCTCACGGTACTGGTTCACTATCGGTCAGTCAGGAGTATTTAGCCTTGGAGGAT
>NZ_CAWPHH010000135.1:0-359 GCF_963887965.1 Photorhabdus sp. RW14-46
AAAAGGCACGTCGGGGAAAAAAAAGTGGCGGGGACAAAATGGTCGCAATGCTTCCTTGTGAAAGCCATGCCCTGCGCGGGCTGGCTCTGCCCAACGGGTATGACTGCCTCGGAGATGATGCCCCTTCTGTGGGCAATACGAAGACGAGGAAAGCGGGCTGTTTTATAACCGGCACCGTTATTACGAGAGGGAAACGGGCCAGTACCTCTCGCCGGACCCTATAGGATTAGCAGGGGGTCTGAACCTGTATGCGTACGTGCCGAATCCGGTGTCGTGGATTGATCCCTTAGGGTTAGCAGCTTGTCCAACACAAAAATATGAAGTTAGTACATTCGATGATTTACAGAGACGTTCTAAGG
>NZ_CAWPHH010000136.1:0-341 GCF_963887965.1 Photorhabdus sp. RW14-46
CCCATTGTTCGGCGCAGGTTGAAAACATAAAGATTACCTCAAGTCGTGTTTTTTATTGAGATCAATCTATGAGGGAAAAGTTCAATAACGCGGGGGCGGGTTAAAATATTTGTGTAGGAAAGACAGGCCCCAACCCCGCTGCACTGGCTGCGCCCGGTTCGCAGTCGCCGGCTCCTCGCTCGTCCCCGTGCTCGCCATCGCCGCCCCGTGCAGCCCCTGTCTCTTGATCAGATCTCCAAATCAACTGATTTAGCCAGCAAATAGCCGTCTATCAGGGTTTGCAGCCGAAACCAGCCTTCCCAAAGTCGTTCCCATCCGACTCGACCCGTGCGTTTGGAATC
>NZ_CAWPHH010000137.1:0-323 GCF_963887965.1 Photorhabdus sp. RW14-46
CGGCGGTTGAGGTCGGCTCTGAACTGTCCGGCGGCGTGTCCGTGCCGGCGTTATCGTCGGCGTACAGGTCGGCCAGTAAACCCACCTCATCGGCGTCGCGGACTTTTTCGTCGGCCATTTGCTCCGCCGGATGCGTACTGGCGTGTACCGCCTGCAAGGCCCGGATAGAGACCTGCGTATACACCTGGGTGGATTCCACGCTGGCATGGCCTAACATGGCCTGTATCCAGCGCAGGTCCGCGCCGTTCTCCAGCATCGGGGTCGCCATCGCGTGCCTATCGTGGTGGCAGGCGCCTTTTATTTCAATGCCGGCGGCCCGGATA
>NZ_CAWPHH010000138.1:0-309 GCF_963887965.1 Photorhabdus sp. RW14-46
GGCTGATGACGATCCCCGGTATTGGTCCCATCACGGCGAGTGTGCTTTCCTCACCACTGGGTGATGGAAAACAATATTCTCGCAGCCGGGATTTTGCGGCCTCGACGGGTTTGGTTCCCCGCCAGTATAGCCTGTCTCTTGATCAGATCTCCAAATCAACTGATTTAGCCAGCAAATAGCCCTCTATCAGGGTTTGCAGCCGAAACCAGCCTTCCCAAAGTCGTTCCCATCCGACTCGACCCGTGCGTTTGGAATCGTACCAGCCGGCCAGTTTTCCCAGATTGATGAAGGCCCAATGCAAACTCGGGG
>NZ_CAWPHH010000139.1:0-252 GCF_963887965.1 Photorhabdus sp. RW14-46
AAAGTGCCCGTCGGGGCGAGTTGATATGTTCTTTAACAGGGTGGGAAACAGTGGCGAAGAAAAAGGCTGCTAAATCAGGGGGAAAGGTCCGCTCAATCGTATGATGGCGTCGGGATAGTGCCTAAGACCCTATAGGATTAGCAGGGGGTCTGAACCTGTATGCGTACGTGCCGAATCCGGTGTCGTGGATTGATCCCTTAGGGTTAGCAGCTTGTCCAACACAAAAATATGAAGTTAGTACATTCGATGATT
>NZ_CAWPHH010000140.1:0-251 GCF_963887965.1 Photorhabdus sp. RW14-46
TATAAGGACTTACGCCACCCCTTAAGTTTAGCGGATCTGGCGATAAGTACTGGCCTGTTTCCCTCTCGTAATAACGGTGCCGATTATAAAATAAACCGCTTTCCTCGTCTTCGTATTGCCCACAGAAGGGGCATCATCTCCGAGGCAGTCATACCCGTTGGGCAGAGCCAGCCCGCGCAGGGCATGGCTTTCACAAGGAAGCATTGCGACCATTTTGTCCCCGCCACTTTTTTTTCCCCGACGTGCCTTTT
>NZ_CAWPHH010000141.1:0-241 GCF_963887965.1 Photorhabdus sp. RW14-46
TCTTTAACAGGGTGGGAAACAGTGGCGAAGAAAAAGGCTGCTAAATCAGGGGGAAAGGTCCGCTCAATCGTATGATGGCGTCGGGATAGTGCCTAAGATCCGCTCGGGCTGAATGGGGGTCTGAACCTGTATGCGTACGTGCCGAATCCGGTGTCGTGGATTGATCCCTTAGGGTTAGCAGCTTGTCCAACACAAAAATATGAAGTTAGTACATTCGATGATTTACAGAGACGTTCTAAGG
>NZ_CAWPHH010000142.1:0-240 GCF_963887965.1 Photorhabdus sp. RW14-46
GTTTCGCCAACGCTTCCGACAATTCATCCGGGGTTGCCCCTTCCCTGAGCATTTGCATGGCGAGTGAACTCTGTGCCCGACCGTAATCCGCCATCCCTTTGGGCAAGCTCAAAGCATTATTCTCAATAACAACCCATTCCATTGCGACGTTGATTACCGAACACCAATTTTCCCTGCGCACTCAGTCAGTTACAACCCATTTTTTCCAATGTGCGTTCACCGCCGAACCCAAAACCCCCT
>NZ_CAWPHH010000143.1:0-208 GCF_963887965.1 Photorhabdus sp. RW14-46
TGCAAGTCTGGCCCGGATGAAGGCAAGTCGGAGTCAAGTCTGCCCCAAGTCAGGGCCAAGTCGGGTTCGCCAAAACCGGCGGCAAGCCGCAGTGACAAAGGGCTGAACGGTTCGCAAGTCGGGCCAGCCTGAAAAGGACTGTTCCGGCCACCTAAGAATCACGCCATCGTACCGTAGTGATGTATCACACACTGATAACACTAACCGC